>JAEWLN010000095.1 GCA_023457535.1 Bacteroidota bacterium | reverse complement strand
TTCTTTATGATTTCGCTCGTAATGGGCAGCAACCTTTTGGTGATGTTCATCGGATGGGAAGGCGTAGGATTGTGTTCGTACCTGCTCATCGGATTCTGGTACAAAAACCAGGATTACAACGATGCGGCCAAAAAAGCCTTCATCATGAACCGCATCGGCGATTTGGGATTGCTTGTCGGGATTTTCATCATCGCCACTTTGTTCGGCACGCTCAACTTTAACGAATTGCAGCAAACCATCCTTGGCGGCACCAACTCGGGCAGTACCGCATGGATCGCTGCGGCAGCTTTGGCTTTGTTCATCGGCGCGTGCGGAAAATCGGCGCAAATCCCATTGTACACCTGGCTTCCTGATGCGATGGCCGGACCAACGCCCGTATCGGCGCTCATTCACGCCGCAACCATGGTGACGGCCGGTATTTTCATGGTGACGCGCCTGCATTATCTGTTTGACCTTGCGCCTGTCGTTCTCGATGTGATTGCTTACGTGGGCGCCTTTACCGCACTTTTGGCCGCGACGATCGGACTGGTGCAAAACGACATCAAAAAAGTACTCGCTTATTCTACGGTTTCGCAACTCGGATTGATGTTCCTCGCGCTCGGTATGGGTGCGTACGAAGTGGCCGTTTTCCACGTGATCACGCATGCCTTTTTCAAAGCGTGCCTGTTCCTCGGGTCAGGGTCTGTGATCCACGCGCTGCACGGCGAGCAGGACATGCGCAACATGGGCGGATTGCGTAAAGCGATGCCCATCACTTACATGACGATGCTCGTGTCGTCATTGGCCATTTCGGGTATTTTCCCACTGGCCGGATTCTGGTCCAAAGATGAGATTTTAATGGTGGCATTCCACGGCAACATCGCGCTTTGGGTCATCGGATCTGTCGCATCGGTCCTGACGGCATTCTATATGTTCCGACTGATGTACCTCACGTTCTGGGGCGAGTTCCGCGGCACCGATGAGCAAAAACGCCATCTGCACGAAAGCCCTGCGCTGATTACCTTCCCGCTGATCGTACTGGCGATTCTGGCGGCCGTCGGCGGACTCATTTCTTTGCCGGGCAACAGCTGGCTCAACCATTACCTGGCGCCATTATTCGCTGGCAAAGCCCATGAGGCACACCACCTCGGCGCTACGGAATACATGCTGATGGCTGTGGCCACTGTGGGCGCGCTGATCGGCATCGGACTGGCGTACAGCAAATACGTCAGGCAGCACCAATTGCCTGAATCCGACGAAAATATCTCGGGGTTTGCAAAGGTGCTTTACCATAAATATTATGTCGACGAGATTTACGAATCGCTGATTGTCAAACCTATCAATGTACTGTCGCGCTTTTTCCGCGATTACGTTGAAACGGCCGTCTCAGGCTTTGTGTTTGGTTTTGGACGCGCGGCAAATGAAATCGCCTATCAGGGCAAAAAATTACAAAACGGGAACGTTGGGTTTTATCTGTTTGCATTCGTACTGGGCGTTTGCGGCATCATCTCTTACGTTTTTCTAGCAAAATAGTTTACAAATGGATGCATCTACCTTATTGATTATTCTTCTCATCGGTTCACTCGCGACCTATTTCTCCGGAGATAAGCTTGCGGGCAAGGTCGCGCTGCTGTTCTCAGTGGCCGCGCTTGCCGCTTCCATTTTGCTGCTCAACGCATTCAATGCCGGACAAAATGTCGACGTTTTTTGCGCCTGGATCACGCAACCTAAAATCGCGTTCGCGCTACAGGTCGACGGACTTTCGCTCGCGATGCTGTTGCTTACCACTGCGCTCACGCCGCTGATCATCTTCTCTGCATTTGGCAACGACCACAAGAACGCACGTGCTTTTTACGCGCTGATCCTGTTTATGGCCTTTGCGATGGCCGGAACATTCCTGGCCGCCGATGGTTTGCTGTACTACATATTCTGGGAGCTCGCCCTGATCCCGATTTACTTCATCGCGCTGATCTGGGGCAACGGTGACGCAGACGAACGCCGTAAAGCCGTCGTCAAATTCTTCATCTACACGTTTGCCGGTTCGCTGTTCATGCTCACGGCCTTTATTTACATGTACGAGCGCGCGGGCAGTTTCCTGATCGAAGATTTGTACAACATGCGCCTGACCAACAAAGAGCAATTCTGGATTTTCCTGGCATTCTTCCTCGCTTATGCGATCAAAATCCCGATTATTCCGTTCCATACCTGGCAGGCGAAAGTCTATCAAAAAGCGCCTGCTGTCGGGACGATGTTGCTCTCGGGCATCATGCTCAAGATGGGATTGTACTCGGTGATTCGCTGGCAATTGCCGATCGGACGCTGGGCCGCGATCAATTTTATGCACATTTTCATCGGGCTCTCGATCGCGGGCGTGATCTACGGATCGATCGTCGCATTGCGTCAGAAAGACCTTAAAAAATTACTCGCTTATTCCTCGCTTGCCCACGTCGGACTGATTGCCGCCGGAGCTTACACGCTCACGCTTGACGGTCTCAAAGGCGCGGTGCTGCAAATGATCGCGCACGGTTTTGTCGTGGTCGGACTGTTTTTTGTCGCCGAGATCATTTACCGCCGTTATGAAACGCGCGCCATTGCTGATATGGGTGGCATCCGCATATAATCGCCCAAATTTGCATCGATGTTTATGATTTTGGTGCTGGCCTCTGTAGGGTTGCCTACGACGTTCAACTTCATCGGCGAATTTACCGTGCTGTACAGCCTTTCGCGCATTGATTTGTGGTTTGCGATACTGGGCGGAACGACGATCATTCTTGGGGCATACTACATGTTGCGCATGTTCCAGCACGTGATGCTCGGCGATAAGAACGTACGCGTTTTCACCGATGTGACTTTTAACGAAGGCGTGGTGCTTGTGGTCATTATTGCAGTGCTGTTTTTCTTTGGGATGTATCCAAAGCCTATTTCCGATCTGATCACCCCAAGCCTTCAGAACATATTAACTTTTGTATACCGAACTTCCTAAACGATGACTACATTAATAGCGATTACAGCCCTGGGCGTTGTCTGCCTGCTTTTTGAGATCCTGAACTGGCGAAAAGCGATGATTCCGTTTACGATAGTCGGTTTGCTCGGCACGCTTGCGATGACCGTATCGGAGCTTGTCAACCAGAACATCGGCAGTTATTACAACAACATGATCGCGGTCGATGCGTTCTCCCAGTCATTTTCTGCGCTGTTCATTGTCCTGACGATCTTTCTCATTGCGATGAGCCACAACTTCTACCAGCACCACCAGGCCAAGATTTCAGATTACATCGCCATCAAAATTTTCCTGCTTGCGGGCGCTGTGGCGATGGTCTCTTTTGGCAACCTGGCGATGTTTTTCCTCGGGATTGAGATTTTGTCGATCGCGCTTTACATTCTCGCGGCCAGCAACCGATTGAACGTGCGCAGCAATGAAGCCGGCATGAAATATTTCCTGATGGGCTCTTTTGCCTCCGGAATACTTTTGTTTGGAATTTGCCTGATTTACGGCGGTATGGGAACGTTTGACGTGGCTGAAATCGCAGAGCTTTCCAGATCTGCCGAATTGCCGGTCTGGTTCCCGATAGGCATCATTCTGGTCACCATTGGCATGTTGTTTAAAATCGCGGCGGTTCCATTCCATTTTTGGGCGCCGGACGTTTACGAAGGATCGCCTGCCTTGACAACAGCAACGATGAGCACGCTGGCCAAAGTGACGGCCATGGCCACTTTGTACAAACTTTTGTGTGCGATGAACGCCGATGTGGACCGCGCGTTCCAGATT
>JAEWLN010000094.1 GCA_023457535.1 Bacteroidota bacterium | reverse complement strand
CAATCAAGCCCGGAAATTTGACTTACGACAACAATCGAATACTTGCTCAACTTCATCTTCACGATGGAGGAGATTTTACAGAGGCTGATAAAACCGCATCGGCGAGATTCAAAGCTCCTGTGTACATTTTAGACAAAAGCGACAGAAATGTCTATATGCAACTATACGCGTACAAACTTCAAAAATTACCATTTAATACTACAGAAGTAAAATCAAGCAACACTATACTTAGGAATCATGCACTATATATTTTTCAAAAATTTGGCAGGTAAATATGCCTCAGTATTATTATTACTATGTTTAATCGCAGTCTTTTCTTGTAAGACTCCGAATGAACTTATTAGGAGTGACGATTTCAACTTTGGGAATAACACGAACGTTGAGAAAAGGCTCGATTCACTGGTAGGTGTTTTTATAAATAGCCGACCGAACGGTTATTTTAACAAAATGGGAGTTTCTTTAATTTCAAGCGATTTGCGGAATTGGGAGTCTAACAACTTATATGTAGGTAGATTGGCTTCTGTTACAGATGTTTACGCGCACCCGATAACTGGCTATTTCATGCATAATGATATTCTGGTAGTATATTATGATAAGAAAGTTGGCTACAGTAACCCAATTTGTTATCCTCCAAAATTCGTTTACGATATAAAACTGAAAATTTCGAATGATTGGGATTATGTTAAGTCGGATTGTAATGGGGAATATGTAACTCCTGATGGATTTATTATGGATCATAGTCCATATTTTTTGTTTGACGGCCAAACTTTCAAAAAAGCCAATAAATTTGACTTTGGAAAAATTGTTTACAACAAACGTAGGTACAATTACTTATTGGAAGTTGACTTTGAGAATTTCCGAATAGTATACAAGCATTGTAATTAGTGTTAAACTCGCTATTTACATAATTGTCTTTTGATATCCTGCGCATTCCTATGTTTCCATACTGATCCCCTAAAATCAATCAGTTTTGGAAGTTCATCCTGCGATTAATTTCGTGATGGATACTCCCATTTGTGCGATAGTTTGGGTGCGAAATCATGTTTTAGATATACTAACTCACAAAAATTAGCGGTAGCAATGACATCGAATCCAAATAAATAAATACAATAGATTTGGAATAATATCTTACAAAGGATAAAAAAAAACCGTACTTAAATTGCTCAGCTTACAACCGCCAACTCAAACTATGTGCCAGAATTTGATATCATAGCTATGTCAGGATAAATGCGAAGGTACCCACCTAAGAAATCTGAGAGGTCTAAACGGAAAATCGATTAAAAATAGGGTATGGGGTCGAATTTTTACAAACGCCGTCAGATTTTTTGGCTTTTTCTGACGACGTTACCTAAGATTGATTCTATTCGTTAGCTACGGATAACTTGATTTGGGTCGTAGACGTTATTTTTGTAGCTAAGATAATTTTCCTCCGATATCAGCCAAGACTTTCCGACTTTGCTTGCCTTTAGTAATCCAATTCTGCAATGATGCGTAATAGTCGCCACTGATTTTTGAGTCATCGTCGCTACTTGCCTTACTTTGTAATTACGCTCACCTGCAATTTGGTTGGCGGGATTTCTACTGAGGTGATCCTCAATTTGATCGATAATATTGTTCATCACTTTTTTAGAAAGTGAATCAACCAGTTCCGGCATCCATTCGATTTTATGGAACTTCCCATCGATTACAACACCGAAGTCGTTTTCTGCAATTGTTTCCATTTTATTCAGCTTTATTGCAAATTTCAATCACTCGTTCGTTTTGGGGCACATTCACCTCACCAAGATTGGTAGTGTAGTAAAACATTTCCAGTTTAATGGTCAAGTCATTTGCGCTGATAACATTGTACTTTGACGTGTACCCGGACGATTTAGTATAGGTCATAACGCCGTTCTCAATGACGTAGTCGCCTTCTGTTGTAGCCTGCTCGCAGTAGTTTGTCATACCGATTTGGTACATCCTAAATTTGCCAACGATTGCTCCGCCATCGTTTGAAAATTGATAATAGTTGTATTGGTCTTCGCAATCACTGATTGCTTGGATTTGACCGTTTATAGATTTGTGGCTGAGATTCCACCGACCTGACAATTGTTGAGTTTCCGGTGGAGTGCTCGGTGTTGTCGGTTGGGAATTGTCGTCGCTGCTTGAACAGGCGACCGTTGACGCAAAGAGCGTCATCAAAAGGATTTTTTTCATGATGTGGTAGTTTAAGCGGTTCATATTCTTTGAAAACAAAAGAGCGCAGCCTTCTCCGGAGCCGCCAGGCCTACCACGGCCTTCAAGAACAACGGATACAGCCACGCCCAGACGGGCGCGTTGTAACACTATCTTGTCCTTGTCATTTTGAAGTGGTAGTTCGGCGACTGACAATAATGCTAACAGCACGATTATTTTCTGACGCTAATATAGTAAACTGCGCACGATTGGTCAAATCGAGTATGGAAAATTATTTGTGCGACACACGACTTGCATCCAAAACGATTTACAATTTGCTATATAAGCCGTAATCTGAGTGTGTCAGGAATTTTCCTGTGGCGATTTTCAAAAAACTGTCGGCGGTTCGTTCAGCGATACCGAAGGTTTTGGCTAATCCCACGGCTTCTTTTCTGCTGAAGACCGAAGGCAACGCTTCAAAGAATGCCCTCTTTTTGCTTCCCATTTCAAACACAACGTCTTCCCTTTGTTTTGGAAGATTCCCAAAAACGGCAACGCTATGTTGGATATAAACGTCAATCAAAGCAAGAGCTGTGTCAAAATCCTGATTTAAACATACAATCGTTGTGATTTCTCTTGAGGTTTCGAAGTGGCGGATGGCTGATAAAATCATGCAAATCCGATAAAGTATTAGTCCATGGCGTTTTACGACGCTATCGGCGTTTCCTTCAACAAACAAACCGACTTCGCTGAGATACTTGTCAAAAGCCTGATTCAGTTTGCCCCATTGTGATTGGGTTAGCTCGAAATACACATTCGTATTTTGGTAAAATTTGACGAGTTCGTTCGTTTTAATCGATAACGACCTAAAGTGCTCGGTTAAATTCATGCAGCCCGCCTTTGGGGACGGGTCGTTCCAAACCGAGGTCGATTCGAACGAATAGAAAATGAATCGGCTAAACAATCCATCTTCTGCCGAGGGTATGATTCCCTTGACTTGATTCGGGGTGCCAGTCAATGCAATGGACAACTTCGGTTCGTCGATTTCCACATACTCTTGATTTGATTTCCTTGTGGACGAAATGGATTCGTGATGGAATGCCTGTCTCATAATGTAAGAATATGAGCCCCACTCTTGCTTGAAAGCTTGCGCCATCGTATCGGCTTCGGTCTCGCAGATAATACCGGATCCGCCATTCATCTGAAGATGCATATAAATTGCTGCGGTACTTGCGTTGCCAGGAATAAGCACAACTTTCAAAGGTGGCTCGATTGGTTGTTCCAAGATTGTGTCGTTTTCGCGACTGCGTTTTTCTGCGTAGTACCATTTGAGTTCCTGTTCATATTTCTCTCGCTCCGCTTTCGAAGTTTTGACGGTTTCCTGATGATATGTTTTTGCCAAATCCTTTGCGAAGGTCAATGCGCCTTTATTCGAAGCGGGAGGTGCAACTACAAAAGAATATAAATTTGCAAACACAATCTTTTGAAAGTAAAGACCTTTGATGTTTGGCATGCAGCCAGACAACACCGTCAACGAAGCAGTAAGAAATAAATCTTTTTGACGCGCATCATCGAATACGTCAGTACCATTTCTAATCAATTCGGGAAGCGTAGAATATATCCATTCAGGAATGAGTGGAGTAGAGCATATACCCTGTTTGACAGTAAAATTCATATCCGATTCTAACACGTCCTCATCTAAATTTGCGGAGTTTGCAGACTTTGCAAACTTTGCGAACTCTGCAAAGTGGTTACGGTAGACGTTCTTGACTGTGTCGGTAATTTCCTTTTCACCCAAATCGAATGTCGAAACGCAAAAATCCATTGTGTGTTCTAAACTAATTCCCCGTCGGTTTGCGTTACTCGCGAATTGAAAGATAAAGTTATTGCGATTGCCTTTTCGGTACTCGTTTTGCCTTTCGGTAAACTTCAGGCATTTTTCCAAAGCCTCTTCCAATAACTGGTCGTTGTTGGCCAATTTCGAATCATTTTTCGGTGTAGGGATGAAAGCTGTCGCGTGCAGGTTGATGTAGCAATCTTCATCGTGAGAAACAAAACAAAGTCTGGTGATGTCTTTGCATTTTGGATCACAGTCATACCCTACAAGACTTTCGTAGAATTTTGATACGGCAATATAAATTTCGAGGTGTTTCGAACTGTCGGGCTCCACTTTTACAAACACCTTTATTCCAGTGCCGGTTGGGCTGATGAACGCGCCAAACGTAGAAGGACTTGAACAAACTTTCGACTTGACATTGTCAAGTTCTTCACGCGGAATGTCATCAAAATCCAAGCAGACGAAACCCGAGTGGGATTTTAGGTTTGCCTGCGACCGCGCCCCGTCAAAAATGCCGGACGCGGTAAACGCATCCAGCTCTTTTTTTAAGGTTTCGGCAGATTCCTTGTCGCCCTTGTGCAACGCGTATCTGATTGAGTTGATTTTCGATTGGTGTTTGTCGCTTCGGATGGCCAATAGAAGATTGGTTAAATCTTCTACACCGATGGAACGGAAGTTTTGATAGACGCTCACAGCGCCGTAATTTTTTATAGCCTCCATTTTACGGTCGTTTGTTTTTCAGAATGTAGTTCGTGGCCATCTTATCAATGTCATCCGAGGTAGTTTGTCGGTTGCTGAGCAGCCATTCGTCAAGCTCTGTACGTTTGAAATATAATTTTTTGCCGTTGGGACAAAAATGCGGGATACGTTTCGTCGAGGTCAACTTGTAAAGGTGACTTTGTGAGACGTCGAGGTACGACGCCGCTTCATTGAGATTGAGGACATCCTTGGAAAGTAGCGACTGGCTTTCGATCATCTTTCCGAGTTCGTCGAGTTTTTGAATGATTACGTTTTCTAACATGATTTTGCTTTTTTAAACTGTTTACGTGTCGCCTTTCAATCAATCCAAACCCAAGGCGCAAAGAGTTCTTCATGACTATGCAGCAAAGTAAAAGCAAAAGCAGAGTTAGGACAGGAACAGAAAAAGCCCGATTTTAAAGGATTTTGTTCCTATTGAAAATCAGGATTTTATAAATAAAATATTCTGTGACGGTAACTAAAAGTAATCTCGCATCGAGAAATCGATGTGGTTAACGAAGTATCCAGTTTCTGACTACTTTAATTTTAGCTTCGTCCGTTTCCTCGGTTTGGGAAATTGTCACCAACGACATTTCAAGGAGTCTGACAATACATAAAATCAGTTCGTTTGGTGTTGGCTTGTCATTTGCAACGACAAACAAACCTTTCTCGGTGAGAAAACGGTAGTAAGATTTCGCAAGTTTAAATTTAAATTCGTTTTTAAAAGGATATTCGTCGAACGATCTCGCAAATCCAACTGCACCTTCTTTCCAATTCCCGTCTCCCCAAAATCGTAAGATGTCTTCGAATTTGTCTTTAATGTCACTGAGGAGAAACTGATTGCTAATATTAATAGTTTCATTTGAGTAGACGGCAGTAATTTTTAGTAATCCGAGAGACAGTTTTGATTTTTCTGTTTTCAATTGGGAATTTAAATCCTTGTTTTTCTGTACAATTTTTGTAAGTGATTCTGCCTCCGAAAAAGCCGTCTTTTTAAGTTTTTGGTAGTCGGCGCTTTCCCAATCTTCAATCTCCCGATCCAGGATATCTTGGGCTTTACAGATGCTTTCTAAAAGAAAATCAGAGTACTCATGCAGCTCAAAACGACGAACAATTTGTAAAAATTCATTGTATTTGCTTCTCGGGAGTAAAATCCACTCGTTAGAATATGGAGCGGTTGCACCGAAAACGCCGCCAAAATACTCCTTAAACAAAGTTCGATAATATAGCCGATGCGGCGACTCCTGTCTCTTCGCCGAATCGGGTAGGTAAAGCTCCAACTCAAAAAAATCGCGATCTCGCTCAGGCACATCGCAGGAAGTATGATCAGAAGATATCCAAGGGTAAAAAGGCACAAATCTTTTATAGCCCCATTCGTGACATATATACTTAAAAAGATAGGATCTGTGAGCCTTTGTGTCTCTTTCCAATCTCAAAAGTTGCTGAGAAGTCAACTGATTCGAGTGCATGTTTTGTGATTCCATGTAAAAACTAAAATTGTAACTGAATTTTGTTTGCCGCGACCTGCTTCGTCTCATCAACAATTCTCGCGTAAACTTGTGTTGTCCTAACGTCTCTGTGTCCGAGCATTTTGGAGACCGTATACAAGTCAACGCCCGAAGTCAACAACAACGTTGCGTAGGTGTGCCGAGCACAGTGAAAGGTAATAGTTCTGTTTATTCCAGCACGCATCATCCACTGCTGCAATTTCAAGTTATTCCATGCGCTGTACTTGAGCCCGACAAAAACTCGGTCAAGTGGGTTGCCTCGTTCGCTCAACATTTCGAAGGCTTGATCGGATATTGGGTGTGTTTGGGTGTCCTTTGTTTTTTGTTGCCTAAAACGTATGCTGTAGCCATTTTCCTTGCTCCATTGGATTTCTTCCCAAACGAGTTTGTGGACATCACTCCAGCGCAGACCGGTGATGGCACTAAAAATGAATGCTTTTTTAATAATTGGGATTTCACATTCGGTATTCACAACCGACTGTAACTCATCAAGCGTTAAGAATTGACGCTCTGTATCGGCTACCTTGACACCCTCAGTTTCCTCGGTAGGATTTCGAGAGATGATCCGTTCCTTGTATGCACTTTTCAGGGCAGCGCGTAGCTTGTTGTAATAAGATGACTGCGTATTTTGTGACAACAGTTTGTTTGATGGAGTCCTTGCGGTGTTTTTCAAATAATCCTTAAACGATTCCAACCATCGTTTGTCGATTTCTTCGAATGTTATGTCGCCCTTGACAAATTTGCGAAGGTGCTTCAGCATACTGTCCCAATTGTCGTAGTTGCCTTTGCTTTCCATCCGAGATGCCATGCGTTCTTCTATGTAGTCAATAAAACTACCTTTCTGTTTTTCCAAGTTCTGAAAGCCGTAAATCCCGTTTTGAATTTCCAAGTGGCGTTTCGCCCGAATAGCATCGGCCAGATCAAACGTTTTTTTGTTTTCGTCTTTCTGTGCTTTGGTCAATGTGCCTTTTACCGGTTCAGGGTGGAGATACAGTTTTAGATGTTCGGTTTTTCGCTTCCCTTTGCCATAGTAGTCAAGATACAAGCTGATCTTACCGTTTTTTAATCTTTGTCGCAGTTTAACTTTCATGGTTAATGAACTTTGATGCCTGCCAACAAAAAATTGGTCTTAAGACATCATTTAGGCAACAAAAATATGCAAAAAAAGCAATTGGGCAACAAAAAATAGAAAACAACATCGTTGATTTATCAACAATAACAAGGGTTTGGCAAGCAAAAGAAACGAAATTACTTTCCGATACAGAAATTCGCAAAAATATTTCCCAGCAATTCATCATTGGTCACCTCGCCGGTGATCATTCCAAAATGGTACAACGCCTCGCGGATGTCAATGGCCATCAAGTCTGACGATAAGTTGTCAGCCAATCCGTGCTGTACTTTCCTGATTTCGGCCAACGCCTTGAGCAGCGAATCATAATGGCGCGTATTGGTCACAATGGTGTCGTTGTTGCGCAGCGCGCCGGTGTCGACATACGAGATCAGTGTCTTTTTGAGCGCGTCTATACCCGTTTTTTGTTTGGCCGACAGCAATTGGACCACCGTAGATTTAGCGTGGTCTTTCGTTTGCGACAGTCCGGTAATGATCGTACGCGCCCTATCGGGTTCGATCCGGTCCGACTTGTTGATCACCACCACAAGCGGCTTGAGCGGAAATTGGTTTTCGATCCGCCCGATCTCGATCTTGAGCTGTTCCAATGACGCGTTCGTTGCCAAACGATGTCCGTCCACCAGGTAAATCACCACTTGGGCCTGTTCCATTTTTTCAAACGTTTTGCGGATCCCGATGCTTTCCACAACATCCTCGGTCTGGCGGATACCGGCGGTGTCTATAAACCGGAAGCCGATGCCGTTGATCACCAGTTCGTCCTCGATCGTATCGCGTGTGGTTCCGGCAATGTCCGATACAATGGCGCGTTCCTCATTGAGCAATGCGTTGAGCAGCGTCGATTTTCCTACGTTGGGCTGGCCTACGATGGCCACCGGAATGCCGTTTTTGATTACATTGCCCACCGCAAACGAGTCGATCAGCCGTTTAAGCACGCGCTCGATGCGGTCGAGCAGTTCGCGAAACTGGTCGCGGTTGGCAAATTCGACATCTTCTTCAGCAAAGTCAAGTTCGAGTTCGATCAGCGATGCGAAGTTCAGCAGTTCCTGGCGCAATTGGGCAATCTCTGTCGAAAAGCCGCCGCGCATTTGCTGCATCGCGATCTGGTGCGAGGCTTCGTTGTCCGATGCGATCAGGTCTGCAACGGCCTCTGCCTGCGATAAATCAAGTTTTCCGTTCAAAAATGCACGCAGCGTGAATTCGCCGGGTTGGGCCATTCGCGCACCATGGCGCAGCAGCAACTGGATGATTTGCTGCTGTATGAACGTCGATCCGTGACATGAAATCTCGATGGTGTCCTGGCCTGTGTACGAATTCGGCCCTTTAAATACCGATACCAGGACTTCATCGATGATGAAATCTTGGTCCACAATATGTCCCAGATGCAATGTGTGGGTTTTCTGGCTCCTGAGGTCTTTGCCTTTAACAGACCGGAATACGGTATGTGCGATCGCAATAGCCTCAAGGCCCGAGAACCTGACGATCGCAATCGCACCGGCTCCTGATGGCGTGGCCAGCGCTACAATGGTATCTTGATTCATGTTTTGGTTTTATCGGCAATTGCCTTTGCAAAAATACGTCAAAATCGGTCGTCGCGCAAAACCAAACAAAATGATAAACTTTGGCCGTTTGCGTTGTATTTCGTAAATTTAGGCAAATACCATGACCATGAAACGGATTTTATTTCCCACCGATTTTTCCGATGTTTCCAACAACGCCTTTGTTTACGCGCTGCGCCTTGCCGATACGCTCCACGCAGCAATCTTAACGCTGCACGTCTATGACTTGCCCATGATCGACAACGAAGGCTTTCCCAACTACCTGCTCGAGATGTACGACGTGCTCGAGGTCGGCCAGTTTGAAAATTACAAAGGGCAGGTGCCGGTGCTGCGCGATATCGCCGATAAACACGGGCTGAGTCACATTCCATTGTCGCACGAACTGCTCATGGGCGATCTGGTGGACAACATCAAAGAATTGTGCAGGCGCGAGGCGATTGAATATGTGGTCATGGGGACCAAAGGCGCGTCCGGGCTGAAGGAAACGTTCCTGGGCTCGACGGCCTCGAACGTCATCGCAGGCACGGATGCCATTGTGCTGGCCATTCCCGAGCATTGCCAGTACCGCCCGATACGCAACATCGTTTTTACCTCGCGCTTCAAGGAAAAAGACCGCGCCGCGCTGCAACAGGTCCTCACAATTGCCGACGGTTTCGCCGCCAAAGTACATTGCCTGTACGTACGCACGCCGCATTCGGACGTAAAGGAAGTGACCATACGCGACTGGGAACACGTCTTTGGCGCCCAGGGCGTGCTGTTTCATATCATCGAAAGCGATCATGTCAAAGAGGCAATACTGGCCTTTACGCAGGCCGAAAAAGCCGATCTGCTCGCCATGCTGCACTTTAAGCGGAGTTTCCTCGAGGAATTGTTCCAACATAGTTTAACCCAAAAAATAGCGCACCATATCCAGATTCCGATACTGGCGCTGCACGAATGATCATGCCGATACAAACCATCAACCCGTACGATAACCAGCCCGTTAAAATTTTTGACGAACTCACTGACGCGCAACTTGAAAAAAAAGTTGACCGGGCGCACCAAGCGTATCTTTCCTGGCGCACCGCAAATGTATCTGAGCGCGCCGGGCTGCTCAAAAACGTGGCCCGACTCATGCGCGGTCGCAAATCAGAACTCGCACAGCTGATCACGCTCGAAATGGGAAAACTGATCGCGCAATCGGAGGCAGAAATCGATATGTGTGCTTCAGTGTACGAATATTACGCCCATCACGCGGCCGGATTCCTCCAGGACCGCCCCGTCCCGGTCAAGGACGGCAAAGCATTCGTTCGGTTAACGCCAACAGGTATCATACTTGCGGTTGAGCCATGGAATTACCCGTTCAATCAGGTCGCGCGACTGGCTGCTCCCAATATAGCGGGCGGCAATGTGGTTTTGCTCAAACATGCCTCCAATGTGCCGCAATGCGCCGCGATGATCGAAAAATTGTTCCGTGAAGCCGGCGCGCCCGATGGCGTATTTACAAATCTTCCGATCGCCGCCAGACGCATCGCCGGGCTTGCCAGAGACCAACGTATTACCGGATTGTCGCTGACAGGAAGTGAAAAGGCCGGTGCGAGTCTGGCAGAAGCAGCGGGCAAGAACCTTAAAAAATCAGTGCTTGAGCTCGGAGGCAGCGATGCGTTTGTCGTACTTGATGATGCCGATGTGGACCAGGCGGTCGAAAAGGCCGTGCTCGGACGGTTCAGCAACATGGGACAGGCTTGTACATCGGCCAAGAGGTTTATCGTCATGGACAAAATAGCCGACGAATTCCTGGAAAAGCTTACCGGAAAAATCAAAAACCTCAAAGTAGGGGACCCGATGGATCCGGAAACAGAAATCGGGCCGCTCAGCAGCGAGGACGCCGCCAAAAAAGTAGCCAGGCAAGTGCGCGATTCGGTGCAGCAAGGCGCTAAGATACTGCTCGGAGGCAAACGCATCAAACGGCCCGGCGCATTTATGGAATTTACGATACTGACCGATATCAAACCAGGAACAGTCGCATTTGAACAGGAAATATTTGGTCCGGTAGCATCGTTCTACCGCGTAAAAACGGAGCAGCAAGCCATCGAACTGGCCAACGCCACCGGTTACGGCCTGGGCGGTGCGGTCTTCAGCAAGGACCCAAAGCGCGCCATTGCAGTTGCCGACCAAATTGATACGGGCATGGTGTTCATCAACCAGCATGTCGCATCACAGCCGGATTTGCCGTTCGGCGGTACGAAGCGTTCGGGGTATGGGCGCGAATTGTCGGCGTTGGGCATGGAGGAATTCATGAACCGCAAGTTGATTTATGTCCGGTAAAGGACAAAAAAAAAGACGCCCGTTCGGACGTCTTTTGCTGCTGTGGAAACAAATTATTTTTTTGCCGCCGATGCCAGTTTGGTCGGATCGTTCGAAATCGCAACCCCTGGCAATTTGACCGGCGCGCCAATCTGGGCCAGGAAACTGCCTTCTACCTCGCCGCGCTTGTAGGTGGTAAAGCCAATGCGGTACAACCCCATGACGAGCGATTTGGTCGGGTTTGAGGTGTCCGATGTGATGCGCATAAGCGAATTGTATTTGCTGCCCGACGGTTGTGCAGGCATTTCCGACGAATCGTCATTGGAATCGATCTTGACCCATTTGGCCGATTTGGCTTTGGCGGCGTCTTCGATTTTCATGATGCCTTCGGCCCTTTCAAGAACGACCCAGGTGTCGAAAAAGCTTTTGGTATCTGCGGCGTTGGCAGTGTAATCGGCCGTTACATAGTCTTTGTCCGACGGTTTGACGCTGTCCGGAGCCGGCGAAATCATGCGGACCCCGATTTCAGGAGCGGCTACCGGAATCCACACATATACATAATACATTTTCTTTCCACCGACCACTTCATCAGGCGCGGTGCCCGGCTTGATGTAGCCAAAATAATTCTGGATGTCTGTGTAAGGAATGCGGATTTCTTTACCCATGACGCTTTTCTTGCCGAGGTCTGCCCCGAACTTGTCGAGTTTCTGGGCCGTAGCCGTCATGCCGATAGCGAGGCACAACGCGCCCGCCCATACTTTTTTGTTCATAATGTTGGTTTTTGTGTGGTCCTACTCTTGAGGATTTTCGGTTACTCCGTGGTTAGTTGCTTAAGTGAAATTGGAAATTTCGTCCGTAAATTTAACAATATCAGTAAACGATTTGAACATGACGGTGTTAACTTATCAACAAATGCGTCGAAACGGGGGCAGATGGCCGGTGCGTTGAATCCATAAAAAAACCGCAACGGAAATTGCGGTTGGGTATCAGTGGTGGTAAACTTAATTGTTGAGCATGACCGGCATCACAAGCATCGTGACCGTTTCGCCTTCTTCAAGCCCGTCTACAGGGGTTAGAATTCCCGCGCGGTTCGGCAAGGACATTTCGAGCATGATTTCGTCCGATTGGAGGTTGGTCAGCATTTCGGTCAGGAACCGTGAATTGAAACCGATCTGCATATCATCGCCCTGGTAATCACAGGTAAGGCGCTCTTCGGCTTTGTTCGAGTAGTCGATGTCCTCGGCAGAAATATTGAGCTCGGCGCCGGCAATTTTAAGTCGGATCTGGTGGGTCGTTTTGTTTGAGAAAATAGCCACACGACGAACCGAACTCAGAAATTGTCCGCGGTCGATCATGAGCTTGTTTGGATTTTCCTTTGGAATGACCGCCTCGTAATTCGGGTATTTTCCGTCGATGAGTCGGCACATGAGGACATAATTGTCGAACGAGAACGTTGCATTCGAATCATTGTATTCGATCTTCACATCGGCATCGGACGCGCCAAGGATGCTTTTGAGGATGTTGAGCGGTTTTTTCGGCATGATGAAATCGGCTACCTGCGAAGCCTTGACATCGGTGCGCGCATATTTGACGAGTTTGTGCGCGTCTGTGGCCACAAAGGTGAGCCCTTCCGGGGAAAACTGGAAAAATACACCCGACATGACCGGACGCAGATCGTCGTTGCCAGCAGCGAAAATCGTTTTGCTGACCGCCGTGGCCAGCACATCGGCCGGTACGACCGTAGTGGAAGGGTCATCGAGGTTGACCGCTTTTGGAAATTCCTCGCCCGGAGCGTATGCCAGGGCATATTTACCGGAATTCGAGCTGATTTCAATCGTGCTGTTTTCCTCAACGGTAAACGTCAGCGGCTGCTCGGGAAACGTTTTTAGGATCTCGAGCAATAATTTAGCCGGCACAGCGACACTTCCCTGGCTCGTCGAATCGATTTCGAGCGTCGCGGACATGGTCGTTTCAAGGTCCGATGCCGAAACGGTCAGCGTTTTATTGTCGAGTTCGAAAAGGAAGTTGTCGAGGATTGGCAACGTATTGCTGCTGTTGATGACGCTGCCCAATACTTGCAATTGCTTGAGTAAGTAGGAGCTCGATACGATGAATTTCATTGGTCGTTATTTAGTTTGACAAATATATCTGAATCGGCCTAATATCAAAAAGTTTTTTATTAACACTTAACGCGCATACCGCCTTTTGCGCAGCCAGGTAAAAGCAAGCCCGAAAACAGCCAGCACCGCAATTGGCAGTCCGACAGTTATGACCTGCGAGAGGGTGTATTGCGCATATACTTTTTCCTTGTCCAGCACCGGCAACCGGACTTCTTTGTTGCGGATGTTGATAAGTCCGGAATCGTCGAGCAGGTAATTGACGCAGTTGAGCAAGAATTCCTTGTTTCCGTAGAGCTTGTTGGTCCATTTGTCGTATCCGAGCTCGAGCGGCTGGAAATTTTTATCCAGACTGTTTTTGATCACATCGCCGTCAGAGATGACGATCATTTTGTTGGCCTTTTTAGCCTGTGGGATAAAGTGCCGGTCGGCAAACGGAAGCACCCGGTTTTGGTACACCGATGTAAAGGCGCCCTCGAGCAGCACGGCCACCGGGATGTCTCCCTTACCGGTAAATTCGCTTTGTTCGGGCCGTTCGGTTACCATGTCAAGGTTGATTTCTGCCGGGGTTCCGACGAGCCTAGAATACGGCGACGATTTCAAGAGCACCGTCTTGCGGATGCCGTTTTTGAGCGTGTCAATGCCGCTTGCAAACTCGAATTTGACGCCGTCCATGTTGCTCACCACAGGATGTTTAGACGACGGATAGACCAGCGGTGAATAAAACCACGGATATTGCGTGTACTGCGCTGCACTTCCCTGCTGGCCGGTGGCTACGGCGATCGGGGTGGCCATAAGGTCTTTGATCAGTGTAGGGTTGATGCGCACGCCGTATTTGAAGAACATGTCGTTCAGGTTCAGGTCCTGCGGGAATGCCAGCGATGCGCCCATATCGTTGTAAAGGCTGTCCATTTCCATTTGCACCTGATCCACGAGCCAAAGCGTTTTGCCGCCGTTTACGATGAATTGGTCAAGAACCTGTTTTTCCTGATCGGTAAAGCGCTCGGTAGGTTTTGCGATGACGGCCAGATCGTATTTTTTGAGGTACTCCAGGCTTTCATTTGGCTTTTTGGCAACAGAATCCAGCGTAAACGTCCCGATGTAATAGTTCTCGCGTACGCTTTTGATGAAATCGGCCATGAACTGGTCCGGAAGCTCACCATTGCCTTTGATGACGGCGATCTTCTTTTGCCTGGCGTTGATGACCGTTTGGAATGCGTTGGAAAATGCGTATTCGAGGTGCTGCACAGATCCGTTGACTTTTTCCGCCGTCGATGCGCCCATGAAATTTTTGAGCAGCGGCACTTTAACGCTGCGCGGACCGTACGTGGCAATCGCCCACGGGAAAATGACTTCCTGTGATTGGCGGCCTTTGTCTTCCACGGTGATGCTGGCCGGAGTCATGCCGTTGCCCTGGAACGAATTGACAAGCGCTTCGTCGAGGTTCGGGACGTTTTTGATGCTGGCCTTGATCTCGGCTTCCTCTTGGGGTGAAGGCGGCGGGTTGTTGAGCCTGAACAGTTTGTAGATCAGCTCGCGCTTGGCTTCATTGTTGTCCTGGGAATCGTCAAGCGGATTGATGAACCGGAATTGCACATCGGAATTGTACGCTTTGAATTCCTCGAGCAGTTGGCGCGTCTCGGTTTGGAGTTTTTTGAATTCGCCAGGGAATTGCCCGTCGAGATAGACATCGACAAAAAGCGTTTCACCCGTATTCTTAAGGATGCTGAGCGAAGTATCCGAAAGGGTATAACGTTTGTCATGCGTGAGGTCGAAGCGCTTGAAAATATAGCTTCCAGCGATATTGGCTGCCACTAAAGCAGCAATCGTAATCAGCAACGATCTGGTATCTGATTTTCTTTTCATTACGCCCGATACGATTTTAATTTATAAACGGTAAACGATAAGAACAGCACCGTCAAGCTGACAAAGTACAGCACGTCACGCGTATCAATGACCCCGCGCGCCATGCTCTGGAAGTGGCTGTCCATGCCCAATGCCGAAATAACATTGGAGGCGGCCGGGACGAGATCTGCCACCGCCTCAAAGGCGAAGTAAATGGCAAAACATCCAAACACCGACAGTATGAACGCCACGATCTGGTTCTCCGACAATACCGACGTAAATATGCCGATGGCCGTATAGGCTGCGATCAGAAATAACAACCCGAAGTAGGAACCCATCGTGCTGCCGATATCGATATTCCCCTCCGGAAGTGCCAGGTTTGAAATGACGTAGACATAAATGGCTGTCGGGATGATGGCGATCACGATGAGCAACATCGCACCAAAGAATTTGCCGCCTACAATTTCCCAGATACTCAACGGTTTGGTGAGCAGCAATTCAAGCGTTCCTTGCTTTTTTTCATCGGAAAAACTGCGCATCGTGACGGCCGGGATCAGGAAAATAAGGATCCACGGAGCAATGGTGAAAAAAGGAGTCAGATCGGCAAAACCGCTGCTCAGGATGTTGTACTGTCCTTCAAATACCCAAAGGAACAGTCCGTTGAGCAGCAAAAAAATCGCGACCACGAGATAGCCCACGGGCGACCCGAAAAACGATTTGATTTCTCTCAGAAGTATTGCTTTCATTTTATTGGTTCTGGGTTAACGTTTAAAGTTTAAAGTTTGAGGTTTAAGGTTTAAAGTTTAAAGTTTGCGTGGGATCCGGGTTCCAAAGTTAGCAACTTTTAACCTTGCCCTTTACTATTTCAAACTGACGATTTTGTCCACGCTCCAGGCCTCGGGTTTGTCGTTGAACAATTTTTTGGTAAACTGCCACACGTCGTAAAACAACTCCGATTGGCGGTAATTTTCCAAATCCTGCTCGGTTTCCCAATAGCTGTAGGTAAAAAATATGCCGGGTTGGTTTTTGTCGCGGTACAACTCCAATAAACGGTTGCCGGGGCTGTTTCGTATCTTTTCTTTCATCAGATCGAAATTGGCCAGGAACGCCGGGACGTTTTCTTCGTGAAAACTCATTTTGACAATGCGTACAAACATAAAAAATTACAGGAAATTAATGGTTACAGGATCGCGGTATTGCAATCCGAGCAGTGAGGACGCACTGCCGTAAGTGGGGTTTGGCCGGAAGATCGCGATTTCAAGAAACCCGCCTTCGTTGAAAATGGCGAGTTTTTGCCCTTCGTAATCTTTGAGCGGCGATTGATCGGGAACGACATCGGAATAATTGGGCCAGATTGTTTTGATGGCCGACCGGTTTCCCCGGGTTTTTTGATTGGTAATGATCTCATAAGGCCTGCCTTTGGCCGTCTCGAGAAACATCTTCTTTGAAATATTGGTCACAACGTTGCCAAAATGGTCGATGTAGACCACGTAGCCGCGAATGCCTGATTTTCCGGTCAGGACATGCGGCTGCAATTCCGTGATTTGTTTGATCGTGCTGACGTCACGCCCGATTACGTTAAGTAAACCGCCTCTTGCAATATGACATGCCACGGTCACAAACACGTCCAGATCCGTCGCATCGCCGTGAAGCCGGTCGTGGATGTTGATGGCGACCATTTTTTGGGGAACGATCTTTTGCATCAGCATACCCAGGATCCCGTTGTCGGCGCAGATGAAATAGTGGTCGTTCCACTTTACGGCCAGGTGCTGCGGGGTTTCAATGGTTCGCTCGGCGTCGACGCCAATCAGGTGTACCGTGCCTTTTGGAAAACTTTTGTAAGCCGCCCCGATGATGTAACTGGCCTCGGCGGCATGGAACGCGCCAATCCCGTGCGAAATGTCGATAATGACGGCTTCCGGGAACTCGGACAGGATTTTTCCTTTGAGGGCACCCACAAAATGGTCCTTCAATCCAAAGTCTGTCGTCAGCGTGATTATTGACATAAAATTGTTTATAAATAATAAGGCCGGGGTCTTTAAAAATGCTTACATTTGAGTGCAAAGCTAACATTAAATGGCTTAATTTTCTAATTAAAAAAGACTGCTTTTGAACGAAAGAATCATAGAACTCGAAGATATCGCGCCAAAGGATTTTTGGGGTGCACAGGACGCTCATCTTGAGACGATCAAAAAATACTATCCTAAATTAAAAATCGTGGCGCGCGGCACGACGATCAAGGCGTTTGGCGAAAAGGAAGTGCTCGACGAATTTGAAATCCGGTTCAACAGGCTCATGCAGCATTTTAACCGATACCAGCGCATCGACGACAACGTAATTGAACGCGTGATCCAAAGCAATGCCCAGGACGAACAACGCATGCCGGATTCGGATAAAATTCTCGTACACGGCATCGGTGGAAAAATCATCAAGGCGATGACGCCCAACCAGCAGCTTTTGGTCAACAAAATGGAAAAAAACGACATGGTGTTTGCCGTGGGTCCGGCCGGAACCGGAAAAACCTACACAGGCGTGGCTATGGCGGTCAAGGCGCTCAAAGAAAAACAGGTCAAGCGGATCATTCTGACGCGTCCGGCGGTAGAGGCGGGGGAGAACCTCGGTTTTTTGCCAGGTGACATGAAAGAGAAGCTCGATCCGTACATGCAGCCACTTTACGATGCATTGCGCGATATGATTCCTCCACAATCGCTCGAAGATTACATTCTCAAAGGCATTATTCAGATCGCACCGTTGGCATTCATGCGCGGACGAACGCTCGACAATGCATTTGTGATCCTCGACGAGGCCCAGAACACCACGCATTCACAGATGAAAATGTTCCTTACGCGCATGGGCAAGAACGCCAAATTCATGATTACGGGCGATCCGGGACAGGTGGATTTACCGCGCCGCACCATCTCAGGACTCAAAGAAGCGCTGCTCGTGCTCAAAGACATTGACGGCATCGGCATTATTTATCTTGACGACAAAGACATTGTGCGCCACCGATTGGTCAAAAAAGTCATCGACGCCTACAAACAGATCGAAAACCAGGATTAAAAACTGCAGGGAATTATTTTTTTTGCATTTATCCGGTCACGCGAATAAATACTACTTTTAATGACCGCAATTCATATTACGTCCCAAATCTCAATGCGATGTAACTGAATTCAATCGATATGAGATCAGTTTTTACTTTTTTATTGTGTGCTTTTGCGTGCACTGAAATTACATCGTAAGCGGGCTGGTCAGCAGTACACGAAAGTGTTTAAAGTCGTGCGGCAGTAAGACAATCGGTCGGGACGAGGGTTCAAAAGGTAAGGTTTTGTTTTACGATCGGCTAAAAACCGTTATTTTTGCGCAGCCGAAAGGTTTAAACAACACAACATGCACAACACCATTACCAACACCCAATTTAATTTTCCGGGGCAAAAGTCCGTTTATCGGGGTAAAGTCCGCGAAGTTTACAACATCGGCAACGAATTGCTCGTGATGATCGCCACAGACCGATTGTCTGCATTTGACGTGGTCTTGCCCAAAGGCATTCCTTACAAAGGGCAGATTTTGAACCAGATCGCGACGCGTTTTATGGAATTGACCAACGACATCGTGCCCAATTGGCTGATCGCGACGCCGGATCCGAACGTGGCCGTGGGACATTTGTGTGAGCCGTTCAAAGTCGAGATGGTCATACGAGGTTATTTATCGGGACATGCCGCCCGGGAATACGCATCGGGCAAACGCGAACTTTGCGGTGTGGCGCTGCCTGAAGGGCTAAAAGAAAACGACAGACTTCCATCGCCCGTCATTACGCCGTCGACCAAAGCCGATCACGGCGCCCACGACGAGGATATTTCGCGGCAGGAGATTCTGGCCAAAGGAATTGTATCTGAAGACGATTATCTGGTGCTTGAAAATTACACCTATGCTTTGTTTCAGCGCGGGACGCAAATTGCCGCTGATCGCGGGCTGATTTTAGTGGATACCAAATATGAATTCGGGAAGACCAAAGACGGTAAGATTGTTTTGATCGACGAAATCCACACCCCGGATTCCTCGCGCTATTTTTACGCCGACGGCTATCACGGGCGTCAGGAGAGGGGCGAGGCACAAAAGCAACTCTCGAAAGAATTTGTACGGCAATGGCTGATCGCAAACGGTTTTCAGGGAAAGCAAGGTCAGCAAATTCCGGAAATGACCGATGAATACGTAACCAGTGTATCCCAACGATACATTGAATTGTATGAGCAAATCATCGGAGAACCGTTTGTAAAGGCGCCGTTGGAGGATATCGAAAAGCGCATCGAACATCATGTACAGGCGTTTCTGGAAAGCAGGTAAGTTAAAAGCAGTCGGACGACTGCTTTTTTTATGGACTGAACTTAAAAAATTGTTAAATGATGCAAATAATGTAACGTTTTTGATTTTGCGGACGTCTATATTTTCAAATCATCAAATCAAAGAAATCATGAAAACACAAAATCAATTCCTTTTGGAAAAATCTGCGCTCGTAGGAGCAAAATCATTCATCTTTCTGGGCGCCAGCCTGATCGCTTTTTCGACCTTTTCATTTGCGTCGTCCGAACCTGTGGCGACCGTTGTTTCATCACCCGATTTTCGCACCACACCCCTGTGCATCGCCATTAGTAAAGGCGAAACCGAATTGGTCAAAAAATTTGTCGAATATGGCGCCGACGTTAACGAACGGTCTAACGGAATGACGCCGCTGATGCTCGCCGCGCGATACAATCACGTCGAGATCGTGAAGTATCTTATCGCCAATGGCGCAGACGTAAAAATGAAAGACAGCAAAGGCTTTACGGCGCTCAAACACGCAACGTTGTCCAAAGCCACAGATGCCGAAGCTTACCTAAAATCACTTTAATTGTTAAAAAACAGTTAAAAACAGGTACTATGCAAAACAAGATACTAGATAAAAGATATATATTTGCATAGAATATTACAATCATCATCAATCATCAAAAATCAATTATCATGAAATCATTAATCACCCTCAGTTTGGCTTTGTTTGCCTTTGGCAATGTCAACGCCGAGACAAGCCTTATCAAAGGCGTTGTTTCAAACGAACGTGTTGTGGCTGCTGTCCAGGCGCAACAATACGAGAACCACCTGGCCGAATCATTGGTCAGCGAGCCTGGAAAATTTGCTCCTGTAGCCGATACGGCAGTTTTGAATCCGGAATCGGTTGTGGCCGCAGCCAACAAAGCATTGGAAGATGTTATTGCCGAGGACAAAAGAATAACTGAAAGTGTACTCAAAGATGAAGGTTACTTATTTTTCCAGCAAATGACCGCCGAAGACATCATTTCAAGCGATCAGCAAATCATCGAAAGCACAGGTGTAAACGATGTGCGTCCGCTCTATCTCGAGAAAACCATCGAAGACATGATCCAGGAAGACAATTCCATCATCGAAGCAATCATGCCCGATACGTGGACCAATACCTGCCCAATGCCCGAGTTTTGATTTTTCATAAATAGTTTAATTAGAGTTTAGTAGAAGCAAAAAGCGCCTTTTCAGGCGCTTTTTTCATTGGAAGTACGAAAATGACTCATTGTCCTTGATCTTGAGCAGTGATTCGTAAATCAATCGGATCACGTTCTCTACGTCGTCGCGGTGTACCATTTCAACGGTAGTATGCATGTAGCGCAATGGCAGTGAAATCAGCGCCGAAGCTACGCCTCCGTTGCTGTAGGCAAATGCGTCGGTGTCGGTGCCGGTCACGCGTGAGGAAGCGTGTCTCTGGAATGGAATGGATTTTTCCTGTGCCGTTTCAACGATCAATTGGCGCAATTTGTTTTGAACTGCCGGCGCGTACGCAATTACCGGGCCTTTCCCCATTTGGAGATCGCCTTCAATCTTTTTGTCGATCATCGGGGTAGAGGTATCGTGGCAAACATCGGTGACAATGGCTACGTTCGGGCGTATGGTTTTGGTGATCATTTCGGCACCGCGCAAACCTACTTCTTCCTGGACCGAGTTGGTGATATACAAGCCAAACGGCAATTTCTTTTTGTTTTCGTGCAGCAAACGCGCCACTTCGGCAATCATAAATCCGCCCATGCGGTTATCAATGGCCCGGCAAACGAATTTATTCTCGTTCAGAATCATGAAATCATCGGGATAGGTGATCACACAGCCTACATGCACACCCAATTTTTCCACTTCGTCTTTGCTGCTGCAGCCCACATCCACAAAAATATTGTCGATGCGCGCACCTTCTTCTTTGTTCCGGCTGCGCGTGTGGATGGCCGGCCAGCCGAATACCCCTTTTACGATTCCGTTTGGCGTATGGATGTTGACGCGTTTGGACGGCGCGATCTGGTGGTCCGATCCACCATTGCGGATCACATAGATCAGTCCGTTGTCCGTGATATAATTAACGTACCACGAGATTTCATCGGCGTGACCCTCGATCACTACTTTATATTGTGCTTCCGGATTGATCACAGCCACTGCCGATCCGTACGTGTCGGTGATGAACGTATCAACATAAGGTTTTACGTAGTCCATCCACAATTTCTGGCCTTCGGCTTCAAATCCGGTAGGCGATGCATTGTTCAGGTAGCGGGTCAAAAAGTCGATCGAAGATTTTTTCAATATCGGTTTTGTATTCATGTTTGATTTTTTGGCTAATTTAAAAATTTGGCACTACAGTTGTGATTTTAATGTATAATTTTGGCAACATAAATTTTGGATCATGAAACGTACCTTATCGCTGTTGGTTGTATTCTTCCTTTCCCTGTCCGTGCATGCGCAGGTCGATGAAGAAACGCAAATGGGATACATTCTCAAAGACACCGACACCATATCGGATACAGATCCAATCGAACTCCCCGAGGTTGTCATTGAAAAGTCCCACCTTACGCCAGAAGAAAGAAAGGCGTTCCAATTGCTTCAAAATCGCGTCTACCGCGTGTATCCATATGCCAAAATTGCCTCCGAGCGGCTCACGATGCTCAATAAAAATATGGCTGCGCTTAAAACGAACCGCGAAAAGAAGAAGTATTTCAAGATCGTCGAGAACTATATGGAGAGCGAATTTGAGGCACAACTCAAGAAACTCTCGCGCAAACAAGGCCAGATTCTGGTCAAACTCGTCCATCGCCAAACAGGCCGCACAACCTTCGACTTGATCAAAGACCTCAAAAGCGGATGGACGGCGTTTTGGTACAGCAATACGGGCAAAGTCTTTGACATCGACATCAAACGACAGTACCTGCCGTTCCAGGTCAACGAGGATTTTCTGATCGAAACCATACTTGAGCGTGCGTTCCAGCGCGGGCGACTCGTTCGTCAGGCGCCGGCCCATCCGCTCGATCTCGACGAACTCACGGCATACTGGGAAAAGAAAGCTTCAGAATTTGCAGAAAAAAAATAAGCCGCATATGCGGTTTTTTTTATGGGCGTGCCGGCGCCGCACCTCCCGTTTCCTTAATATATATGGTGTAGGCGCCGTCGCGCTGTCCGCTGTATCTTTTACGGCCCGGCCACCGGCTGGTTGTTCCCCTCGCTAAAACAGTTTGCGGAACGATTTTTTTACGGCCGGTCAATGCTGCGGCCGCAAAAGGATGCCGCTTCCATCGCTCACGCGCCGGTGTGGGAAAAAAAGTTTTTGTTCCAACATGCCGCTTGCCAATGTTTTACGGGAAATCGGCAGAATTTTT
>JAEWLN010000093.1 GCA_023457535.1 Bacteroidota bacterium | reverse complement strand
CGCCCGAACGCTACCGGATGACCCCTGATTTTATTTTCGATACGCCGTACCATCTGAACAAAGCCGGTATGGAAAAACGCACGGCGCTGTTGCTCGAAGACCTCCAGGCCGCCATGCAAAAGGACGGGCTGAAATAATATGAAACGATTTCTTACAAGACTCGCGATTTTTGTGCTGATCGGCGTAACGGCCTTTCACCTCAAATCCTATTGGCTTTTGCGCGGTGACCGGTACCAGCGCAAAGTCGCCGCGCGCGAGGTCTACCACGTGATCGGCAAAAGCAAGCAGCACAATCCGTCCCGAAAAATCCTGATCGGGGACAGCGTGGCGCGCCAATTTTTCAACAGCGATACGGAAAACGACACGCTCAATTCGCTCGCGACCAATCAGGCCATCAGCCTTGCCGGGCAATATATTCTGCTCGACAATTACCTGAAGGCCGGCAATGTGATCGATACGTGTTATGCGGTGTTCATCCCGTCGAGTTTCCAGAACAATTTGCAGCAGTTGTACTCGTACAATTATTTCATCAAGCCATTTTACACCGATCAATACAAACCGCTGCTCACGTCAACGGTCGTCAGGCAGGTCGAAAAAATCCCGTACCACGGCCTTGCGCAGTATTTTGGGATTTTGACCAACAACTGGTCGCCCGAATTCGAATCCAAAGAAGTGCAGCATTACGCGTTCTTTTCGCCCATTTCCGTCGAATACATCCATAAAATGTCGGCGCTTGCGAAAGAAAAAAATTTCAAATTGATATTTGTACCCGCCGTTTGCAATGAAAACCAACGCAAAGACATTGAATCGTTCGACCGCTGGGAACTCGCCAAAAACGGCATCGCGCAGGAATTCGCACATTATTTTGACCAGATTCAATTTCTCGACTCCAAGTATTTTGTAGACGACATGCATTTGGCCAACCCTGAAGATTTCAAATACCTTTACAAAAACCTCGTCCGCTGATGCTGTTCAATTCGCTCGATTTCGCGATTTTCTTTCCCGTGGTCTTCGCGCTGTATTGGTTTGTGGCCAAGGGCAACCTCAAATGGCAGAACCTTTTGCTGCTGGTGTCGAGCTACTTTTTTTATGCGTGCTGGGATTGGCGTTTCTTGTTCCTTCTGATGTTTTCTACATTGCTCGACTACTACACCGGGCTTAAAATGCACGACGCGCGGTCAGCGGGGATGAAGAAGTTCTGGTTCTGGCTCAGCATCGGGATCAACCTTGGGTTTCTCGGGATTTTCAAATACTATAATTTTTTTGCCGAATCGTTGGCCACGTCGTTATCGGCGGTTGGTTTTCACGCCGATTTCTGGACATTGCAGGTTATTTTGCCCGTCGGGATCTCGTTTTATACGTTCCACGGATTGTCGTACGTGATCGATATTTACAAAGACCGGATCAAGCCCGAGCGCAATTTTGTCGATTATTCCGTATTTGTAAGCTTCTTCCCGCTGCTCGTTGCCGGCCCGATCGAACGCGCCACGCACCTGTTGCCCCAAATCCAGACCAAGCGCGTTTTTGACCGCCACCGCGCCGTCGACGGGCTCAAACAGGTCTTGTGGGGCTTGTTCAAAAAAGTGGTCATCGCCGATAATTGCGCCGAATACGTCAACATGGTTTTTGGCAACTCTGAGGCCTACTCGGGCAGCACGCACGTTGTGGCCGCGATTTTCTTTGCGTTCCAGATCTATGGTGATTTTTCAGGTTATTCTGATATTGCGCTCGGAACGGCGCGCCTGCTCGGGATTGACTTGTTGCGCAATTTCGCGTTCCCGTATTTCTCGCGAGACATCGCGGAATTCTGGCGCCGCTGGCACATTTCGCTCTCGAGTTGGTTTCGCGATTATCTCTACATTCCGCTTGGCGGCAGCAAAGGCGGGGATTGGATGCGCATCCGCAACACATTTGTCATCTTTATCGTGTCGGGGTTCTGGCACGGGGCCAACTGGACGTTTATTGTGTGGGGATTGCTGCATGCGTTGTTCATCATGCCGTCGGTTATTTTTAAGACCAACCGCAACCATCTTGAAATAGTGGCTCCGGGCCGCATTTTCCCTGAATTCCGCGATTTAATCGCCATTGTCGTGACGTTTGCGCTAACGGTATTTGCATGGATTTTCTTTCGCGCGGACAGTGTTTCATCGGCCCTTGCGTTCCTCTCTGAAATGTTTTCGGCATCGGTGTTTTCCAAACCGGAAGGCGTACGGAATTCTACCGTTTGGATGATTGCCGTTCTGGTGGTTGTCGAATGGCTTGGGCGCCAGCAGCATTATGCGCTCGAAAAACTGCCCAACCGCTGGCCGATGGTTCTGCGCTGGCTGTTCTATTATACGATCGTTTTTCTTATTTTTGAATTCCGCGGCGCGAGCCAGCAATTCATTTATTTCCAGTTCTGATGCCCAAATTCTCGATCATTACCATCAATTACAACGACAAGGACGGCTTGCAAAAGACGGTCGGAAGCGTCGTTGGGCAAACGTTCAGAGATTTCGAATTCCTGGTCATTGATGGCAACAGCGCCGATGGGTCGAAAGAAGTCATCGCATCGTTTGCCGACCGGATCGATTATGCGCTCAGCGAACCAGATAAAGGCGTCTACAACGCGATGAACAAAGGCATCGTTGCAGCTAAAGGCACGTTCGTGATCTTTATGAACAGCGGCGATTTGTTCCATAATGAATCGGTTTTGGAGCGGGCAGATGCCTTGATCGACGGCCAATGCGCTATTTATTACGGCGACGTCATCGTCAAAAAACCACATTCGGAGCGGCTCAAAACGTATCCGGACCAATTGTCGTTCTCGTTTTTCTACACCGCAGCGTTGTGCCACCAGGCGACATTTATCCGACGGCAGTTGTTTTTCGATCACTTTTTATACAACGAGGATTACAAGATTTATTCGGACGGGGAGTTTTTTTTGTATACGATCTGCAAAGCCGGTGTACCGTACAGGCACATCGATCTGACCGTTGCGATCTATGATTTTACGGGAATTTCGTCCAATCCAAAGTATGAAAAACTGCACGAAGAAGAGCGCATGAAGTCCATCCGGAAATTTTTCCCGCTGTTTGCCGACGATTACAAAGTGCTTAGTAAACTCAATGCCAAGCGTACGCGGCAATTGTTCCATATCGAAAAATACCCGTTGGCGTGGAAAATCACAAAAGGCTTTATGAGCCTGGTTTTGCTGTTCCTGCCCAAATTAAAAAAATAAGCCATGAAGAAAATACACGTCGGTTTTTTGCTGTCCTATGATTATGAGAAGTTGAAAAACTCGATCCCGCCCGTCTATGCTGATGCGGACCACATTTTTATCGCTGCCGATCACCAGAACCGCACATGGTCCGGCGCAACGTTTACCGTCGATCCGGCGTTTTACGACTGGCTCAAAGCATTCGATGTGGAACGTAAAATCACGTTCTACCGCGATGATTTTTACGTGCCGCATCTGTCAGCCATTGAGAACGACAACCGCGAACGGCATATGCTGTCGGTCAAGATGGGCGTCGGAAACTGGTTGATCCAGGTGGACAGCGACGAATATTTCCTCGATTTCAAAAAGTTTGTTGCCGATTTGCGCCGCCACGATCACCTGCTCAACGATCCGGAGAACAACAAGGTGCAGTTCGCGTGTTTTTTGATCAACATGTTCAAATACACTGACGGCGGGATGTTGTACGTCAAAGTGCCCACGCGCGGACTCATGGCGACGACATTCCCCAATTACCGCGTGGCGCGCAATACCCGCCAGCGCATCATTTACACCGACAATGTGTTGTGGCACGAGTCGCTGGCACGCACCGAGTCGGAAATTGAGTTCAAGTTGCGCAACTGGGGCCACAATGACGAGGTCAACGTCGATGCGTTCATGGACAAATGGCGTTCGGTCAACAAGTCCAATTACCAATCGATGCGCGGTTTTTTCTACATCCAGCCTGAAAAATGGAACGAGCTCGATTTCGTCCAAGGCAATACAATCGACGAGATCACGCGTAATTTTGACGGTTCGGATTTATTGCCGTCGTCGTTTTATATCTGGAAGAAAAATTTCGGACAGTGGTTCAAGTTCCTGTTTAAAAAATAAGCCGGCCTATCTCGACAGCAAATCGCGGTAAACGTCCAGATATTGCTGGGCCGCGACTTTCCAGTCAAAGCTTGCCGCCCGGTTTTTCATGTGCGTTTCCATTTGGTGTTTGTTCGCCTGAAAATGCGCAAGCCCGCTGGCAATTTCGGTGCTCATATACTCGGGATCGAAATGCGTCCAATAGTAGGCGTGGTCGCCACCAATTTCTGGAAGCGACGTTTTATCCGATAAAAAGACCGGCTTTCCGAACGCCATGGCTTCGATCGGAGGCAGGCCAAAACCTTCGCGGATGGACGGGAATACAAAAGCGCGGCAGTTCGCGTAAAAATACTGTTTGGCCGTATCGTCAACCTTTCCGGTCAGGAACACGCGGTCCTGCAGGCCATTATCAGTAATGAATTGCTGGATTTGGCGTCCGTAAGGCTTGTCGTGGTTTCCCGATATAACCAGGTTGAAATCGGGCAGGAGCGGCATCATTTTAACAAGCGACAAAAAGTTCTTGCGCTCAAGAAAGTCGCCGATCGAATACAAAAACGGGCGGTCCACAGGAACCGTCGGGCGGTATGACGAAACATCGCGCAACGTCGAGATCGGATTGCCGTTGTAAATCACATATTGCGGCACGTCGGGAATGTCAAAATGACTGTGCGCCTGTAGTTTGGCAAATTCCGATATGTAGGTGATGGCTGTTGCCCGTGCGAGTTTATCCTTAAAAAGGCGGCGCAATTCAGCGCTTTTATCGCCGGTTTCCTCCGCAAAATTCACATCGTGCACCGTGAGCAGGTATTTCGATACGCGCGCAGGCTCGACTTTGGTATTTTGATTGACGGAATGCCACAAATCGTACTTTTCGCGAATCCTGAACAGCGAATGGCGTGTCAGGCTGCTGTACTTTCGGTATTGGAACCGGTCGCCAAATTCGGCGCGCAGCGATTCCGGATCCTGTACATTGAGCGTCAGTTCAATACCGTCGTGATCGATTTGGGCCAACCCTTTGATCAGTTCGTAGTTGAACGTCCCGAGGCCGCCCGCGCGGTTTTTGAGGTTGTGCGTCTCGAGGAAGACTTTGTTTGCCATTGCCACAAATTTGCGTAAAAGTAGGGGTTAAATTGGAAAAATAAAAAGCAATGTCTATTTTTGTCCGAGTTAGACCCACTTGATGCATTTACATTTCCATCCCGAATTTTCCCAATATTCTACCGATCTCAAGCGCTTCATCGACCAGTTCGACAGCAGCGGCAATCTTTTTGGCGATGGCAAGCGCAACAAGATCAAGTTATTCGGGTTGGGCGACAGGACGGTCAACATCAAATCGTTCAAGGTACCCAACGTGATCAACCGCGTGGCATACCGGTTTTTCCGAAAATCCAAGGCGCGTCGCTCGTTTGAGTTTGCCAATATTTTGTTGTCACACGGTATCGGCACACCACAGCCCATTGCGTACGCGGAGCAGTTTTTGATTTCCGGGCTCGGAAAAAGTTTTTACATCAGCGAGCACCTGCAGTGCGATTTAACGTACCGCGAACTTGTTGAAGTGCCTGATTATCCGGATCACGACAACATCCTGCGTCAATTTGTGGCTTTTTGCTTTCAATTGCACGAGCACGGCATCGAATTTCTCGATCATTCGCCTGGCAATACGCTGATTCGCAAAGAGGCCGACGGGCGTTATGCTTTTTTTCTCGTCGATTTGAACCGGATGGAATTCCACAGTAGCATGTCATTTGAAACGCGCATGAAAAACCTCTCGCGGCTTACGCCAAAACGCGAAATGGTAGCGGTAATGGCGCATGCGTATGCCCAGTTGTATCGGCATCAATCAGAGCAGGAAATCTTTGATCGCATGTGGTTTTATACGAATGATTTCCAGGTCAGATTCCACCAAAAGATACGGCTTAAAAAGGCGCTCAAATTCTGGAAGTAATTATTCCGAGGTGCGCATTTTCCTGAGTTCGCGATACCGTACGGCCACACTGAGCGCGTTGAGGTAGCAAATGATCACTCCTTTTTTGCCGTCGAGGAATCCAAGCCTGACGATAAACTGATACATGAACTTATAGGCCGGGTGCAGGTAAAAATGATAGAAATTAGGGTTTACGCCTTTGAGGTATTCTTCCTTGGCCTTGAATTTCCCATAGCTGATCATTTTGTTTTTGTACGACGCATAATCGGTGTAGGAAAAGTGGACCAGTTTGTTTTTTAATTTCCCGATCGAACCGTCGACGGTCAGTTTTTCGTGCACCAGCCGTTCGGTCGTATAACGCGCTTTGTCCTTTTGGAACAATCGGAAAATCTTATCGGTTTGCCACCCGCTAAAGCGCAGTTTGCGATTTTCAAAGATAAAGGTACGGTAAAAAAGATACGCGCTTTTGGCATCTTTGCGCTGGATGGTTTCGATGATTTCGTCCTTAAGCGCGTCGGTCAGCCGCTCGTCCGCATCCAGGAACAAAATCCAGGGATTGCGCGCCGCATCGATCGCGAAATTGCGCTGTGACGTATAATCGACGAATTTGTGCTGGATCAGCTGCGCATTGCCAAACCGGTTTACGATTTGCGGCGTGTCGTCCGTGCTGAAGGAATCCACGACGATGATCTCGTCGGTAAATCCCAGGTCTTCCATGACCGCGGCAATGTGATTTTGCTCGTTGTAAGTGATGATCAGCGCGCTTAGCGGCAACGGCACCGGCACGATTTGCAGCGGTGGGGCCGATGTCGCAGCGAGATTCCCTTCGAGAAACCCGATGAGTTTGCCTGTGAACATTTCCGGCAGAAATTTCCGGTACAATTCAGGCGTACGCGCTTTGAGTTCTTTCTCCGATCGGCCTTCGAACAATTCGGGCCGGAATTCCTGCAAATGGACCGAAACGTGGCGCACTCCGTCCTCGAACGTAGACCAGATCTTTTTTTCGATCCACGGCGAAAAAATAATGAACGACGGCTTGCCGAGCGATTTGGCCATGTTGATCGCCCCGCCGTCGTTGCCCACAATCATATCGCAATTGTTCATAATAGCGATGAATGCGCGCAGGTCCTTGCCAAGCAAATCGAAGTAAATTTTTTGCTGCGTCGTCTTTTTGCACGAATCGAAGACTTTTCTTGCCTCTTCGACTTGCGATGGGAAATAGTTGAACAGGATGTTGACCTCGCGCCCGGCGACCGTATCGACCAGATCGGCCATAAAATCGAGCGGATAGGTCTTGGATTTTTCACTGCCGAGCAAACTGATCATGACCGTTTTTCGCCCCGGATCAACGCCGTGGTTGGACAAAAGTGCGCGGGCGCGTTGGTTTTCGCTTTCCGTGACGAACAATTTCGGGAACGGATCGGGTTCTATATCCAGATGCAGCGGCTGGAGCAGCGACAAGCGTCGTTCGATGGCCAGGCCCATGTTTGTACGCGGGAATTCGGCTAAAGGCACGTTGTCCGTAAACATAAAATGCCTGCCTGGTTTGGCGTACGAAATGCGTCGCTTGGCGCCTGTCAGCAGCACGAAAATGTAGCTTTCCAGTTTGCCGTAAGCGTCGATGAGCAAATCGTATCGTTGCCTGCGTATCTGCCATACGAGTTGCAGCAGCGCCAGATTGC
>JAEWLN010000092.1 GCA_023457535.1 Bacteroidota bacterium | reverse complement strand
TACCTACAGGGAGGTATCGCGGCGTGGGAAGCAGCCGGATTCGATACCGATTCGATGGCATCGGTTTCGCCAGAGGAGTTCGCATCGGCATTCAACGAGAAAACGCTGGTCGTCGACGCGCGAAAGCCTGGCGAATACGCTGCCGAACGCATCGGGCAAGCCATCAACATCCCGCTGGACTCGGTCAATGAACAACTGGCACAGGTTCCAAGGGATGCGCCGTTTTACCTGCATTGCGCCGGCGGATACCGGTCTGTGATCATGGGGTCGATCCTTAAATCGCGCGGGTATCACAACATGATCAATGTGGAAAAAGGCATCGCGGGAATTCGCGGCACCAACGTTGGTTTGACGCATTTTGTATGTCCATCGGCGCTTTAGGAACAATAACAAAAAATTAAGTCGCAAAAAATGCGGCAACATGATAATTTAAATACTTTTGCACCACTAAAACAAAAACATACATTATGAAGAAAGTTCTTATGCTGGTTTCTGCCGTTGCGGTAATGGTATCTTGCAACAAAGCCGGAGACAATGAATACGTCGTGACCGGAACCGTCAAAGACATCAAGGACGGAACGCAAGTTTTTATCGAGAAGCAGGATTCAATCGGGCGCGTGGTTGCGATCGATACGGCAAAGATCGAAAAGGGAAAATTCTCTTTTAAAGGATCGGCCAGCGAGCCTGAGATCCACATGGTGCAGGTAGAAAGCCTCATGGGCAAAGTGCCGTTCATCCTTGAAAACGGCGAGATCGATATTGAAGTAGATAAAGACAGCATCCAGAAAAGCGTCGTGTCCGGAACTTACAACAACGATGAATTGACAAACTTCAAGAAAGAAGGCATGAAAATTCAGAAAAAAATGATGAAGTTCCAGCAGGACAACATGATGAAAATGCAACAGGCGCAACAGGCACAGGACACCGTTACGATGAATAGTCTGCGGAAGGAATTTTCCAATATCCAGGAGGAATTCATGAAGCAGAGCGAAGACTATGTAGGGTCGCATCCAAAGGCGTTCATCTCTGCGCTGATCGTGGACGGCATGTTCAACCAAATGGCGCCGGACCTCGATAAAATCAAAAAGCACTTCGCCAAACTCGATAAATCCTTGCAGGACGGCAAAGTAGGAAAAGGCATCCAGAAAAAGATCAAAGCGATTGAAAATCCTATGGCGGTCTCTGACAACGGATCGGCCCCTGCAGTTGGCAGTATCGCACCTGATTTTTCTGCCAAGAATCCGGAAGGTAAAACCGTATCGCTGAAAGAATCGATGGGGAAAGTGACGATTATCGACTTCTGGGCCTCCTGGTGCAAACCGTGCCGCGCGGAAAACCCGAGCGTGGTGGCTTTGTACAATGAATTGCATGGAAAAGGTTTAAACATCATCGGTGTGTCACTCGATAAAGAAGCAGGTGCGTGGAAAGATGCAATTGCCAAAGACAAACTGACGTGGAACCAGATCTCGAACCTCCGATACTGGAACGAGCCCATCGCCAAAACGTATGGTGTAGAATCTATTCCGGCGACTTTTATACTCGATGCCAACGGTAAAATCGTTGCCAAAGACCTGCGTGGCGACGCGCTTAAAGCCAAAGTAAACGAATTACTGGCGGTAAAATAAGCCTATTATGCCCATAATATTTAAAATCCCCTCCACGGGGATTTTTTTATAGGGTTCAATGCCAAACCGTTGCAAAATAATGTCAAAGAATATGCGCCAATCGTTTGCAAACCCCAAAACTGTTGTTATATTTGCACGCCCGGGAAGATACTCAAGCGGCCAACGAGGACGGACTGTAAATCCGTTGGGAAACCTTCGCAGGTTCGAATCCTGCTCTTCCCACACCATTTTTAAAAAAGAAAAACCCACAAGCTCGCTTGATGGGTTTTTTGTTTTAAAAATGGCGTAAGGGTCCTCCCTTACGGATCACGAAAGTAATCCTACTCTGTGTGGAATTAAGCTCGCTTGATGGGTTTTTTGTTTTAAAATGGCGTAAGGTCCTCCCTTACGGATCACGAGAGTAATCCTGCTCCGTGTGGAATATAAGCGCGCTTGATGGGTTTTTTGTTTCAAAAGTGGATTAAGACCTTCACTTTCGGATCACTGGTAATCCCGCCGCATTTAACGATCTTAAGCGCGAAGCTGCCGATTGCAGAAATCAGATTTGATTCACCTTATACTCCCCTTTTTTCAGTTCACGCCGCTTCAAAAACTTAACTCCTTCATACCAAAATACAGACAATGTGCCCGCGGCCACACACACCATAATTTGAACCGGCTCCATCGGCTCAAAAGCAAATAGGTCACGAAGATACGGTATGCCATACAGCGCTGCGAGCAACCCAACGGCTATTGCGATGATATACAACACCAGGTTATTCCTGTATCGCAATGTAGTGAAGACCGAATAGTAAAAAGACCGGTTGATGAGCGTAAGCCCAATGTTGGCGACCATCAAAGTGGCAAACACCATGCTGCGCGTCATGTGCTCATTGTAATCCTGCGCCACGGCATAGCGGTACACGCCCAGCACACCTACGGTGATCATCAGTCCTTGCACGATACTGGTGGCCAACTCGTGGAAGCTGAAAAAATCCTCGCGGTAAGGCCTTGGCTGGCGCTGCATCGTATCGGCCTCCATGGGTTCATTTTCGTAAATTACCGAACACGTTGGCCCCATGATCAACTCCAGCAGGATCACATGCAGCGGACTGAAAATGTTGGGATAAATCCACCCGAGCGCCAGCGGTAAGAACACCGTCAGTATGATCGGGATGTGTACCGATATGATGTACCGGATCGCCTTTTTAAGATTGGTATAAATTTTCCGACCCATCGCAATGGCGTCCACCATTCCGGTAAGGTCGTCGTTGGCCAATACCAGTGAGGCGGCGTCTTTGGCTATGGCAGTTCCTTTTTTCCCCATGGCAATGCCGATGTGTGCGGCTTTGAGCGCCGGCCCGTCGTTTACGCCGTCACCGGTCATCGCCACCACCTCGCCATTGGCCTTGAGCGCATTGACAATCCTGAGTTTTGCCTCGGGAAACATGCGGCTGAAAACATCGTTCCGGACCACTGCGGTTTTAAGCTCGTCGTCGTTGAGCGCCATCAGCGCCTGGCCTGTAATGGCGCGGTCGTAGCCAATAAAACCCACCTCTTTGGCTACGGCACCGGCTGTAAGGGCGTTGTCGCCTGTGATGATTTTGACGGCAATACCCGCGTCGTAAAACGCGTTGAGCACTTGCCGAATGTTTTTTTTGGGCGGATCGTAGAACGCCACAAGTCCTTTGAACCCGAATTCAAAATCCTGTTGCTTTTCCGGATAAGGCCCCGATACCTTTCCACTGGCTACCCCCAACACCCGATAACCCAAAGCCGCCAGTTCCTGCATAGCCGATGTGGCGCGCTGACGGGAATCGGCACCGAGTGCGCATACGTTAAAAATGGCTTCCGGGGCGCCCTTTGCCGCCACGATGGTTTGGCCGTCCTTGTTGCTGAACAGATGCGTCATCATGGGCGGTGTGCCGGACAACGGATATTCGTGGACCATCGAAAAATCAGGGCGCAAATCGCGATCGGTCCATTGCCCGTAAGCCTCGTGCAGCGCAATTTCCATCGGGTCGAACGCGCGCGGTTCGCTTGCCCACATGGCCGTGGTGATCAGCGATTGCTGGCCGGCGTTGTTTTGCGAAAGGTCGCGCAGAACAGCGTCCGATTCCGGAAGGTAGACCGCGGCCAGTGCCATGGTGTTCTCGGTCAGCGTACCGGTTTTGTCTGTACAGATCACTGTGGCACTTCCCAGGGTTTCGACGGTTTTCATTTTTTTGACGACAATCCCCATTTTCATCAACCGCCACGCCCCGAGCGCCATAAATGTCGTAAAGGCCACGGGGATCTCCTCAGGCAATATACTCATGGCCAAGGTCAGCGCGCGTAACAAGCTGTCTACGAAATTGCCCGATTTGCTGTAATTGAGCGCCCACACAACGACAAATACCGTGGCCCCGGCAATGACCATCTTTTTTACGAATCGTTGGATTTGACGCTCGAGCGGGGTTTTCTCTTCTTCAATATCGCCAAGGCTTTGCCCGATGCCGCCAAGACGCGTCTTGTTCCCAATGGCACTGACGCGAACAATGGCAAGGCCCGCAGTTACTGTTGTGCCGGCAAATACGAGCGGATCGGTCTGGGCACTTTTGTCCACGGCAAGCGATTCGCCGGTCAAAATGGATTCGTTTACGGAAAAGTCATTGGATTGCTCGATTACGCCGTCCGCGCTGATGGTACTGCCTTCCGGGACGATCATGATGTCGCCGATGACGAGCTCTTCAGTTTTTACTTCCTGCTGCCGGCCGTCGCGGACCACCGTACACAACGGCTGGGTCAACTCCTTGAGTTTTTGCAGTGCATTGTGGCTGCGCCGTTCCTGATAAAACGATATGGCCGCGATCAAAAGGATCGAACCAGCCAGAAACGCCGCGTCGCGGTATTCGCCATTGAGCCAGTAAATGGCCGATGCGGCAAGCAGCAACAACACCATGGGTTCGAGCAGGACGCCTTTGACCAGCGCGACCAACCGGTTTTCAGACTTGTATTGCAACGCATTGCTGCCGTGTTCGAGCCGTGACCGGGTAACTTCTGACGCGGTCAATCCTTTAAAAGCGGGTTCAGGGGTGGCCAAAGGAAAATAGTTTAGGTAAATGGAAATTAAAAGTAAACATTTTTATGCTTATGCGAACCTTAATGCCGCGTTGCCATGCGATTTTAATAACGGTTGCGTGAGGGATGGCAGCGGAAATCCTTTTGGGCCCTCGCGCGCTCGGGCCCAAAAGATTGCAGCGAACAGCCCGGCGGCGCATGCGGGGAACGATTCAATTTACGCTTTGTCCCGGCGCCGGCACGCCATAAAAAAAGCCGGAACGATCCGACTTTTTAACCTTGATGGCCCGGCCTTATTCGAGCAGGAAACTGACCGACACATTGGCCGTAATATTGATTTCGCCGATGGCTACCGTTTCGCGCGGCGCGGCGTCAGCGCTGGTACTTTTGAGCGCCATTTCATACATGACCGGTTGCGGGTGGTAAATTTGCGTGTTGTCTGAAATGGACAGGGCCTTTCCTACTTTTTGCCCGAGCACCGATACGTAATCCTGGGCTTTCTGGCGCGCGTTCTGCATCGCGATCTTTCTTGCCTCGGACTCGTGCTGCTCGATTTTGGACGATTTGAATTCCACGCCATTGATGCGGTTGATACCCGAATCGACCAATCCTTCCATGAGCGTATCGTAATAAGCCAGGTCGCGCAGCAGGATCTCGATGTTTTGTGTAGCGTTGTAGTTGTATTTCTTTTTATCGTAGTCGTATTGCGGATTCAGCGAAACGCGCCTGGTTTGGATGTCCTGTTGCTGGAGTTTGGAACGCTTGAGGTACTGCACCACTTTTTCGACCGTGGCGTCGTTTTGCTTTTTGACATCGGTGGCGTTGTTGCCTTTGGTTTCGACTGAAATGGAGATGAACGCCTGGTCCGGGGTTACTTTGACTTTGCCTTCACCGTTTACCGACACTTGGGGATCTGGTTTGACATATTGGGCGTGGGCTGTCGAGAGCGCCATCGCAAACAGGATTAAAGCTGCTTTTTTCATGGATTTGATGATTTAAAATGATGGCCGCGCGCTGTCAAATGTTGTGCCATTAGAGCTTGCCCGCACGGTCGAGAATGAATAATATAACGATTGGAACGGCCAACACAATGACTATCAATGTGTTTTCTGTAAACAAAAACGGCATCTTTAAAAGCGTGATCACATAGCCGCCCACCGCACCGCCGAAATGGGCCGTGTGTCCTATGTTGTCGCGTTTGGCGCGCATGCCGTAAATCGATGCGAGCAGGTAAATGATGCCGAAGATCCAGCCCGGAATGAAGTTGATACTGCTGTCCGGATAGATCAGGATCGAAGCGTACATCACGCCTGTCACGGCTCCGGATGCCCCGATTGCGCGGTAGCTGAAATCGTTCTTGTGCATGACCAGCGTGAGCAGGCTGCCAAAAATGAGGCTCGCAAAATAGACGATCATGAATCCGGCCGTACCCAGATGTGCGATGACCGTAGGCGCGAAAATCCACAGCACGTACATGTTCATGGCCAGGTGGAGCCAGTCTGCGTGGAGAAATCCGGATGTGATCATGCGCAATTGTTCCCCGGCGCGGATACTGCCAATGTGGAATTCATACTTGTGAAAAAAAGACCAGTCGTTGAAGCCTTTGTAACTGACGATGACGTTGGCCGCGATCAGGGCGAGCAGGACAAAATTCATGCGATTCTATTTGTGGTAAAAATAGCAATACTTTCTTTAGCTTTTGTTAAAAATACGATCGCGGCACGCCATTAAAACGTATATTTGCGCCAAACCTACCGTTGATGCCATATTTCGTTTACCTGCTGGCTTATCCGTTGCTTTGGTGTATCTCGAGACTGCCGTTCCCGTTGCTGTATTTGTTTTCCGATTTTGCGTTCCTGGTGATGTACTACCTCATCGGATACCGCAAAAAAACCGTGCGCGGCAACCTTAAAATGGCGTTCCCGCATTTGTCCGATTACGAGCGGCTCGCGATCGAGAAGAAATCCTACCGGCATTTGTGCGACATGTTTCTTGAGATGATCAAAACGCTTTCGATTTCAGAGGCCGAGATCAAAAAGCGCTTCCGGTTTACGAACCTCGAAACCTATCAGGCCGTCGAACGCGAAAACAAAAGCATTGCGATGATGCTGGCACATTACGCGAGTTACGAATGGGTAATTTCGATGAATTACTACGTGAATTTTAAGGGGTATGCCATTTACAAACGAATCGCCAACCCGCACTTCGACAAGCTTGTGCGCGACATCCGATCCAGATTCCACGCGTACCTGATCACGACCAAAGACGCGATCCCAACCATACGCGAAAATGAACAAAACGGCGTGCGCGGCGTTTATGGCTTTGCGAGCGATCAATCGCCAAAAGCGTCAAAGGCATACCACTGGGCCGATTTCATGAACATCAAAACGCCCGTCCATACCGGTGCCGAGATGCTGGCCAAAAAATTCGACATGAATGTGATGTTCCTGCGCGTCAAAAAAGTAAGCCGCGGCCACTACGAGGCAACGTTCGAGCTGTTGGCCAAGAATGTAACAGACATTTCCAATTACGACATTACTGACGAATTCCTCAAACGCGTCGAGCAGCAAATCCACGAAGCGCCCGAATATTACCTCTGGACGCACAAGCGGTGGAAGCACAAACTAGAACAGTAGGAACACTAAAGGCTCCCTATTCCGATCTTTTATACGTTTAACTGAACCATTGCTGCACCAATTCGCGCTCGGCAGACGTTGCGTTTTTGTGCGCAAATTCATTGGTTTGGCGATTGTACCGGTAATCGGTCGCCCACTGCGTATGGTTCACAGCCAGTTGCCTGATGGCGTCGCATACATACCGGATTTCTTCGTTGGTCGTTGTTGGGTGAACCGACATTCGGATCCAACCCGGTTTTTCCATCAGGTCGCCGCACGAAATTTTATCGGTCAGATAATTGGAAGTTTCCTGGTCCACATGCAGCAGATAGTGTCCGTACGTACCGGCGCAGCTGCATCCGCCGCGCGTCTGGATGCCAAAACGGTCGTTGAGCAATTTGACGCCAAGGTTGAAATGCAATCCGTCGATATAAAACGAAATGACACCAAGTCGGTCCTGGTGCTGGCCCGCCAGAATGGTCAGGTTGTCCACCGAGCCCAACGCGCCAAAAACGTAATCGACCAACTCGTGTTCGCGTTTGAGTATATTTTCAACGCCCATTTGTTCTTTGAGCCGGATGGCCAGCGCAGTTTTGATCACCTGTAAAAAGCCAGGCGTACCGCCGTCTTCACGGTCTTCGATATTCTCGACATATTTGTGCGCGCCCCACGGATTGGTCCAGCTGACCGTTCCGCCGCCCGGATGATCGGGAACCATGTTCCGGTATAACTTTTTATTGAAGATCAACACCCCTGAAGTGCCCGGTCCGCCGAGGAATTTGTGTGGTGAGAAAAATACCGCATCCAGATAACATTCGGCGTCGGCCGGATGCATATCGATCGCAACATAAGGCCCGGAACAGGCAAAATCGACAAAACAAACGCCGCCTGCGCGGTGCATGCGCCTGGCCACTTCATGATAAGGCGTTTTGATACCTGTAACGTTCGAACATGACGTAATGGACGCGATTTTGACCGCGCGGTCCTTATAACGATCCAGCAGCGCATCGAAGTTATCAAGGCAGAACAATCCTTTTTCGCAGGCCGGGATCACTTCCACCTCAGCGATGGTTTCGAGCCACGAGGTTTGGTTGGAATGGTGTTCCATGTGCGAGACAAACACAACCGGTCTCTGGTCCGCGGGAACGTGCGTGAACGGCTTGAGGTTTTCGGCCACGCGAAGGCCCAGGATGCGCTGGAATTTATTGACCACGCCCGTCATTCCCGTGCCATCTGTAATCAGGATATCGTCTGCGCCGGCGTTGACATGGTCTTTGATGATGTGCCGCGCATGGTGGTAAGCCATCGTCATGGCTGTGCCTGAAACTGTCGTCTCGGTATGTGTATTGGCTACAAACGGCCCGAATTCGTTGATGAGTCTTTCTTCTATCGGGCGATATAACCTGCCGGAGGCCGTCCAATCGGTATAAACGATTTTTTGGGTGCCAAAAGGCGATTCAAACTCTTGGTCTACACCGATAATGTTGTTGCGAAACGTGTTGAAATACTGCTCCAATTCGGTTGGCAGCGTGGGTTGTGTTGCGGTCATGCCGATAATTTTTGTGGCGTAAAGATAGAATTTTTTGGGGATCCAAAAGTTAAAGTATGCACGCCTTTGCGGCTGTCTTTTCCGGCGGTCAAAATCCTCAATGCCGCCCGCGTTTTTCACCCTACAAGTGTTAAATATTATTTGATATATCAAATACACGCAACCATTGCGCGCCATCTGGCATCTGACCGAAAATCAAAAAACAATCCTATGAACAAAATCGTACTTTTTGTGTGCGCATTGGTGCATGGCGCAACCTTTGCCCAACCCGCCATTTCATGGCAAAAATCCCTTGGCGGCAGTGCCAACGACAACGGCTTTTCCGTGCAGCAAACCATCGACGGCGGCTATATCATTGCCGGAGAAACCGGTTCAACGGACGGTCAGGTAACCGGAAATCACGGCGGTTACGACGCATGGGTCGTCAAACTCGACGCCCTGGGCAACATCGAGTGGCAAAAAGCACTCGGCGGATCGGGTCACGACTCGGCTACGTGCGTGCGGCAAACTTTTGATGGCGGCTACATTCTGGCCGGATCGTCCAATTCCAATGACGGCCAGGTCAGCGGCAATCACGGCGTCAACGATTACTGGGTGGTAAAACTCGATACTGATGGCCAGATCGTCTGGCAAAAATCGCTTGGCGGCAGCCGCGGCGAATGGGCATACGACATTCAGCAGACCCTCGACAGCGGATTCATCGTGGCTGGCGTAACCGAATCTGACGATGGCGATGTTACGGGCCAGCACGGGATTGCGGGCGATTGCTGGATCGTCAAACTCGACAACTCCGGAACATTGCAATGGCAAAAAGCTTTGGGCGGCAGCGCCAATGACGTTGCGCGGTCCATTCGTCCGACGGCAGACGACGGCTATATTTTTTCAGGCCGGACGCGGTCCAATGACGGCGATGTGAGCGGCAACCACGGCGACGAAGACCTATGGGTCGTAAAACTTGAAAATTCAGGCAATATCGAGTGGCAAAAATGCCTTGGCGGAACCAATTTCGATGCGGGTTATGGCATCGTTCCCACCGATGATGGCGGCTATCTCACCACAGGCCTTACCTATTCCAGCAACGGCGATGTGACCAATCCGCGTGGGTTTGGCGATATCTGGGCGGTAAAACTTGACCAGACCGGTGCGATCCAATGGCAGAAATGCTACGGGGGTGTATCGGCCGATGCCGCAAACACCGTATTTGCCGCGGGCAACAACAGCTTTATCATTGCGGGTTACTCCTACTCGGACGATGGCAATGTAATGGAAAACAAAGGCAACGCCGATTGGTGGATTCTCAAAATCGACAGCGCGGGCGATATTGTATGGCAAAAAACATACGGTGGTACAGGAACAGAATTTGCCATGTGCGTCGAGCAATCAGGCGACGGCGGGCTGGTCGCTGCGGGCCATTCCAATTCCAATGACTACGACGTAAGCGGCAACCATGGCGCACACGATTTTTGGGTCATCAAACTCGAACCGGAACTCAGTGTGCACGGTTTTGACAAAGCGGACATCGCGCTTTATCCGAACCCGGCCCGTGATCGGATTTACATCGCGTCGGCCCAAACCTTCACGCATTACGCAATGTATGATGCTATGGGCAAATGCGTCCAAACGGGGAAACCGGGTGTGTCAGTCGCAGTGGACACACTGGTACCGGGCTGGTATCTCGTGCAACTGTCCAACGGGCAAACCACCACGGTGCACAAATTTCTCAAACAATAAAAAAACCGGTCAGCTGACCGGTTTTTTTCTAAATGCCTGCAATGGCTTTCATTTCGTTCATGATGCGCATAGCGAGTTCGTCTGCGGCGGCCTGGGTTGTGGCCTCGGTGTAGATGCGGATGATGGGCTCGGTGTTCGATTTGCGCAGGTGTACCCAATGGTCGGCAAAATCGATTTTGACTCCGTCGATGGTCGAGATTTGTTCGGACCGGTACTTTTCTTCCATCGCCGTCAGGATACCGTCCACATCGATTTGCGGCGTGAGCTCGATTTTATTTTTACTCATAAAATATTGCGGATACGACGCGCGCAACTCGGAAACCTTCATTTTTTTATAAGCCAGATGAGTCAGGAACAGCGCAACGCCAACGAGCGAATCGCGTCCATAGTGCAATTCCGGATAAATGATCCCGCCATTGCCCTCGCCGCCGATGATGGCGTTGCTTTTTTTCATGAGCTCGACCACATTCACCTCCCCTACCGCGCTGGCTTCGTATTGGCCGCCATGGCTTTGGGTCACATCGCGCAAGGCCCGTGAGGAGGACATGTTCGAAACGGTATTTCCGGGCGTTTTGGACAGCACGTAATCGGCCACCGCCACCAAAGTATATTCCTCGCCGAACATTTCGCCGTCTTCGCTGATAAAGGCCAACCGGTCGACATCGGGATCCACGACAATCCCAAAATCGGCGTTTTCCTCGACGACGAGCTTGCAGATGTCGCCCAAATGTTCTTTAAGCGGCTCGGGATTATGCGGAAAATGCCCGTTGGGTTCGCAGTAAAGCTTGACCGCTTCGACGCCCATTTGTTCGAGCAATTTTGGGATGATGATGCCGCCAGAGGAATTCACGCCGTCGACAACCACTTTGAATTTCGCAGCTTTGACAGCGTCGATGTCCACCAGCGGGAGATTCAGCACCTCATCGATATGGATATCCATATAGGCGTCGTTGGGCGTGATTTGGCCAAGATGGTCCACATCGGCGAAATCAAAGGCTTCCTGTTCCGCGATTTCGAGGATTTTTGCGCCCTGGGCCCCGCTCAGGAACTCGCCTTTTTCATTGAGCAGTTTGAGCGCGTTCCACTGTTTGGGGTTGTGCGATGCGGTCAGGATAATGCCGCCGTCTGCGCTTTCAAGCGGTACTGCCACTTCTACGGTAGGAGTGGTTGAAAGTCCGAGGTCGATTACATCGATGCCCAGCCCTACCAAAGTGTTTACTACCAAATTGTGGATCATCGGGCCTGAAATGCGCGCGTCGCGGCCAATGACCACTACAAGTTTGTCCTTTTTGCTGTAATTTTTGAGCCACGTACCGTATGCCGAGGCAAATTTCACCGCGTCTACCGGCGTTAAATTGTCTCCCGTCTTGCCGCCAATGGTACCACGGATACCGGATATCGATTTGATTAAAGTCATTTATTAGTTGTTTTTTATTGCTATTTGCTATTGGAACGATTGTTTATCACAGATGCCTGCCAGCGTCGTCCGGGTATGCTGCACGCAATTGCGGTTCCTGCTGCGGCTTTCGTTGCTATTCTTTTATGCAACTCAAATGCAAATATAACAAGTGTGGGCTTTTGTCAGGAATATTTTTGGGGTTTTCAATTCGAGTGCGTTAGCGTGGTTAGGGTGCGATGGCGGGGCATTTGCTTTGGGCGTGGTTGGGGTTTTTCTGTAATACAATGTCGGAAATTTTTAGTAAGTTCGCCTATTGGGTAGGGGCATTGGGTTTATCCCTAACGTATTTCCGGCAATCTGTACAGCAGATTTTCTGTAATAAATGTTAAACTTTTTCAATAGGTTCCTCTGCCGGAATCCTTAACTGTGCCATCTTAATTTCATTACATTTCCATAGTAAAATTTAATATGCATCACTCCTATTGCTGGTACATTGGCGAAGGAGTTCTACTAGACTTTTATAATTAAATCGCGCAATCGGCGTGAAAGATGAAAGGTTTACAGTTTTTCTGCCGCACAGGCTCGGAAATTTTCGCTAAATTTACCCATTGGGTAGGGGCATTGGGTTTATCCCTAACCTATTTCCGGCAAATTGCATTGCAGATTTTCTGTAATAAATGTTAAACTTTTCGTTGATTTCCCCACCGATTCACTAACGCACCTGTCACCTCGCTTACATGAATTTTCTCGCACATATTTATCTCTCCGGCGATAACGATTTGGTCAAAATCGGCAACTTCATGGCAGACGGCATACGTGGCAAACACTACGCACACCTGCCGCCGGACGTACAAAAAGGCGTTACGTTGCACCGCGCAATCGACACTTTTACAGATGCCCATCCCATATTCCGGCAAAGCACCAAACGACTTCACGAACGCTACCATCACTACGCAGGCGTTATTGTCGACGTATTCTATGACCATTATCTGGCGCGAAACTGGTCGCATTATTCCAATGAACCATTGGACACATTTGTCAGCCGATTCTACCAATCGCTCGAAACGCATTACGACATCCTGACCGACAAAACCCAAGGAATGATGCCCTACATGATCCGCTATAACTGGCTTTGGAACTACCAGTTCCCTGACGGCATCGCGCGCATACTCTTCCAAATGGACCAACGCACAAAAAACCGCTCCAAAATGCAGTACGCCACTGAAGAATTGAACGAGCACTACGATACTTTTGGAGCCGAGTTCACCGCTTTTTTCGCCGATCTGGAGCTTTATGTTGCGCAAAAATCGGCGGAGTTGTAGCTTATAAGCGATCGGCAAATGCTAAGATAAAATCTGCGGCAAAGAATCATATATCGAATACGGCAAACCAAGCTATAGCCGCCATTGACCCCCGTTGAACGCAGATGCACCGGTTCCGGATTTTAACTTTCGCAATCCCCGCCAAAAGACTACTTTTGTACGCGAACCTATTCTCATGTTGAAAAAACTGCTGCGTACAATTGAAAAATGGCTGTTATGGGGCCAGCTCAAGCTCTCGGGCAAACAATTCATTTTCCTGTCGGCGGTGCTCGTGGGAATATCAGCAGCGTTTGCGGTTATCGCCCTTAAAACATTTGCCCACTGGGTGTTCGTGTTTGCTACCTACATCAACGGAATTCTCAAACTTAGTTTCATCAATTCGCTGCTTCCCATTGCAGGAATCCTGCTGACGGTATTTGTCGTAAAGCGCGTTTTGGGCGGCTCAATTGAAAAAGGCACCTCACAGATTCTTTACGCGGTGGCCAAAAAAGCCGGCATCATCCCGAAAAAACAAATGTATGCGCAAATCGTCACCAGTTCCCTGACCGTTGGCCTTGGCGGATCAGCTGGACTCGAAAGCCCGATCGTGATCACCGGCGCTGCCTTCGGATCGAACTACGCCCAACAATACCGTCTTGGTTACCGCGAGCGCACGCTGCTGATCGGGTGTGGCGTGGCAGCCGGGATTGCCGCAGCGTTCAACGCACCTATCGCTGGCGTTCTGTTTGCGATAGAAGTATTGCTGGTAGATGTCAGCATATCGGCCTTTACCCCGATTATGATTGCCGCGGCTACCGGTGCGCTTGTATCGGCCATCACGCTGGGCGAGGACATATTGCTGTCATTTCGCGGCCAGCAAACGTTCGATTACCACAACATCCCGTTTTATGCCCTGTTGGGCGTTTTTACCGGATTGGTGGCAATTTACTATTCGCGCAATTTCCAGCGAACCGAGCACTTTTTCTCGCGGCTCCGGTTCAAGCCATACAAAAAAGCGTTCGTAGGGGCCTCTGTCCTGGCGTTGCTCATTTTTATTTTTCCGACGTTGTTTGGCGAAGGATATGAAAGTATCAAAACGTTGTCAGAGAACGATCCCGGTAAAATCCTCGAAAACACCTTGTTTGCCGAATTCCGCCACAGCAATATCGCGTTGCTGTTGTTTGTCGGGCTCACGATGCTTGCCAAGGCGTTTGCCACGGGAATCACGCTTGGCAGCGGCGGCAATGGCGGCAATTTTGCGCCATCGTTGTTTTTAGGATCGTACGCCGGATTTTTCTTTTCCAGATTACTGAATTTCACCGGATTCCACTTGCCGGTCAGCAACTTTACCATGGTGGGAATGGCGGGCATTTTGAGCGGACTGTTCCACGCGCCGCTGACGGCGATATTTTTAATTGCCGAGATCACGGGCGGCTACGATTTAATGATACCGCTCATGATCGTGTCGTCGATCAGTTTTGCGATATCCAAAAAATTTGAAAAACATTCGCTCGATGTAAAGAACCTAGCTAAAAAAGGCCATGCCTTTACCAGTAATAAAGACGCCAACATCCTGTCTACGCTCGAAACGGAAAAAATTATCCATACCGATTACCTTACGATCTCTGCCGATGAGAACCTCGAAAAACTCGTCGATCTCATTTCACATTCCAATCAGGTTGTTTTTGCCGTTGTCGATAAAGACCGGCAATTGATTGGCGTAGTGAATTTCAACGAAATCCGCGAGATCATTTTCAGCGCTTTCAAAGTCAAATACACGCCCGTAAGTGATGTCATGGCCGCACCGCCAGCGCTGGTCTACCCTAACGATACAATGGAAACCGTCATGGATAAGTTCGAAAAAACACGCGCATTGTTCCTGCCGGTGGTCAAAGACGGCAAATACCACGGATTCATTTCCAAAGCCGCTGCGCTCGAAGCGTACCGCGAGAAACTCAAATCGATGATCATCGAATAATTGTAACCCTTATTAATATGAAACAAACATTACTCGCGCTAGCCGCCATGGCCACCCTTGGCGCAAATGCCCAGGAAGGCAGCCCGACACCAGCTGTAGAGAGTTCCGTATTCAGCATCCAGACCGGACTTATCGGCGTTTGGGCCAACCATGAACTCGGACTCTCGCGCACCCTTGCGCTTCGCACTGAAATGGGGCTTGAACCGATGACGATTACGTACAATGGCTCCGATGAATCGCGCGTATTGGTTTCCCCGGTACTGGTTCTTGAACCTAAATGGTATTACAATCTGGACCGACGCGAACGCAAAGGCCGCAATACCGCCAGGAACAGCGCCAATTCAATCGGACTGTTCCTGCATTACAATGCGCCGGTAGTAGTGGTGGGAGACCGCGACATCAAAGAGCCGAACCACTTGGCCGTAGCCGCAAAATACAACATCCGGCGCGTCTATGGAAAGCATTTCAATTTCGAGCTCGGGTTTGTGGCCGGCGCGTGGTCATACGTGGGTAACGATCGGTTCTACGAAGACGGCACGGATTTGCTGATCGATGTCACCGTGCGCATCGGTTATGCGTTTTAAGCCAAACCTTTAACAAAACGTTTCCAATCGGACGTTAGAAAAAACCGGGGAAAACCGTAAATTTGCGATCCCATCATCAGGGATCCAAAACATGCTTGAAACAGAGAACAATATCGAAGTGTTGGGCGCACGCGTGCACAACCTCAAAAACATAGACATTACTATCCCGCGCGAACAATTGGTCGTCATTACGGGGCTTTCCGGATCGGGCAAATCGTCCCTTGCGTTCGATACCATATACGCCGAGGGCCAGCGCCGCTACGTCGAAACGTTTTCGGCTTATGCGCGCCAGTTCCTCGGCGGATTGGAACGTCCGGATGTCGACAAGATCGACGGCCTTTCGCCTGTGATTGCGATCGAACAAAAAACCACGAGCAAATCGCCGCGTTCCACCGTGGGCACGATCACGGAGATCTACGATTTCCTGCGTCTCCTTTTTGCGCGTGCCGGCGAAGCGTACAGCTACAATACGGGCGAAAAAATGGTCAGCTATTCCGATGACCAGATCAAGGAACTGATCGTACAGAATTTTATCGGCAAAAAAATAAACATTCTTGCTCCGGTGATCCGCGCGCGCAAAGGCCATTACGGCGAATTGTTCCAGCACATTGCCAAGCAGGGATTTTTGCGCGTTCGCGTAAACGGTGAATTAAAGGAAATCACGCCCGGCATGAAGCTCGACCGTTACAAGACGCATGACATCGAGATCGTGATCGACCGCATGCTCGTCGAGGATACGCCTGAGAATGACAACCGGCTATCGGAAAGCATCAAAACGGCCCTTTACCACGGGGAAGACATCCTGATGGTGCTTGACCACGATACGGGGGAAGTGCGCTATTTCAGCCGCAACCTGATGTGCCCGACCACGGGAATTTCGTACCAGAATCCCGAACCGAACCTGTTTTCGTTCAATTCGCCCAAGGGTGCGTGCGGGCATTGCAACGGACTTGGGACGGTCAACGAGATCAACCCTAAAAAAATCGTCCCGAATCCTAAACTGTCGATAAAAGCCGGCGGTTTTGCCCCGCTTGGCGACTACAAAAACACGTGGATATTCAAGCAACTGGAGATCATTGGCGAGAAATACAAGTTCAAGATCACCGATCCGATCGAGAAGATTTCCGACGAAGCCATGGAAGTGATCCTGCACGGCGGCAAGGACAAATTTTCAGTCCAGTCCAAAACGCTGGGCGTGACCAAGGAATATAAAATCGAGTTCGAAGGCATTTCGCACTTCATCAAAAACCAGTTCGAAGAAACCGAATCGACAAGCATCAAGCGCTGGGCCAAGGAATTTATGGACGAGATCGAATGTCCGGTTTGCGACGGCTCGCGGCTCAAAAAAGAAGCGCTTTATTTCAGGATCGATGAAAAAAATATTGCCGATTTGTCGAACATGGACATTTCCGACCTTTCCGGTTGGTTCGATAAGCTCGACGGCCATTTGTCCGATAAGCAAAAACTGATCGCCACAGAAGTGGTCAAGGAAATCCGCGACCGGTTGCATTTTCTGGTCAATGTAGGGCTTGATTACCTCGCGTTGGCACGAAATTCCGGGTCGCTTTCCGGCGGCGAGGCGCAACGCATCAGGCTGGCTACGCAAATCGGGTCGCAACTCGTGGGCGTACTATATATCCTGGACGAACCGAGTATCGGGCTGCACCAGCGCGACAATGAAAAACTGATCCGATCACTTGAACACCTGCGCGACATCGGCAATTCGATACTGGTCGTAGAACACGACAAAGACATGATCGAACGCGCTGATTATGTGATCGACATCGGCCCTAAAGCAGGCAAATACGGCGGTGAGATCATTTCTGTCGGCACGCCCGCAGAAACCCTTGAACACCACACGCTGACGGCGCAATACCTCAATGGCGAGCGAACCATCGAAGTGCCCAAAAAACGTCGCGAAGGATCGGGCAAATCGATCAAACTCTCGGGCGCGACAGGCAACAACCTCAAGAATGTGTCGATCGAATTGCCGCTCGGCACGCTGATTTGCGTCACAGGTGTTTCGGGCAGCGGAAAATCGACATTGATCAACGAAACGCTGTACCCCATCCTGAACGCGCATTTTTTCAACGCAGTCAAAAAACCCAAGCCATACAAGAAAATCGACGGTCTGGAACACATCGACAAAGTCATCGACATCGACCAAAGCCCGATCGGACGCACCCCGAGGTCGAACCCCGCCACGTATACCGAGGTTTTCTCCGAGATCAGAAACTTGTTTACGATGACCCCTGAGGCGATGATCCGCGGCTACAAAGCCGGCCGTTTCAGCTTCAACGTCAAGGGCGGACGCTGCGAAACCTGCGAAGGATCGGGCGTACGCACCATTGAAATGAATTTTCTGCCCGATGTGTACGTCGAATGCGAAACCTGCCAGGGCAAAAGGTTCAACCGCGAAACACTTGAGATCCGCTTTAAGGGCAAATCGATTTCGGACGTACTCGACATGACCGTCGACGAAGCCGTGCCGTTTTTTGAGAACATCCCGAAAATCTACCGTAAGATCAAAACCATTCAGGACGTAGGGCTCGGATACATTACGCTCGGACAACAATCGACCACACTGTCCGGCGGCGAGGCGCAGCGCATCAAACTGGCCACCGAATTGTCCAAAAAAGATACCGGCAACACGTTCTACATCATGGATGAACCCACCACGGGCCTGCATTTTGAAGACATCCGCGTACTGATGGAAGTCATCCGCAAACTGGTCGACAAAGGCAACACCATCCTGATCATCGAACACAACATGGATGTCATCAAACTCGCTGACCACATTATCGACATCGGACCGGAAGGCGGAAAAGGCGGCGGAACGGTTGTAGCGGTGGGCACTCCGGAGCAAATCGCCAAACACAAAAAAAGTTATACGGCGGCGTTTTTGAAAAAGGAGTTGTAAGGAAAACGTGTTTGAAACCGCAAAAATTGGGAATAAAATACGGACTGGTTTTTGGCGTATCGCTCGTTGTTTTTGCCGTTGGGCGACCGACATTCGGTTCCCGGCTCAAAGAATCAACCCGGAAATTGAATTTTGACGCTGCTGTCATTTTTTTCCTTACTTTAGCGCGCTGTTTCAAAAGCACCATGCCGTTCGCAATTGGCGGCAACCCCCAAACGAAATATAAGAATTAAAAACAGCGACGTTGCACGAGCGCATCGGCGCGCAAAAAATAAAACATGAAGTTAGAAGATTTCAACGAAGACGACAGATTCATACAAGACAAACTCAAGCAAAAATCGTGGAACGAGATCCGTGCCAACGATTCCTGGGCGATTTTCAAGATCATGAGCGAATTTGTAAACGGATATGAAACCATGGGCCGGATCGGGCCTTGCGTATCGATTTTTGGATCGGCGCGTACCAAGCCTGAGAACCATTTTTACCAACTCGCAGAACAAATCGCTTTTAAAATCTCCAAAGCAGGCTACGGCGTCATTACAGGAGGCGGCCCCGGCATTATGGAAGCGGGCAACAAAGGCGCGCATTTTGGCGGCGGGACATCGGTGGGACTCAACATTGAGTTGCCGTTCGAGCAGCATTTCAACCCGTACATCGACCGCGACAAAAACCTCAATTTTGATTACTTTTTTGTGCGCAAGGTCATGTTCGTCAAATATTCACAGGGATTTGTGGTCATGCCGGGCGGATTTGGCACGCTGGACGAAATGTTTGAAGCCATCACGCTGATCCAAACCAAAAAGATCGCGAAGTTCCCGATCATCCTCGTGGGCACCGAATTCTGGAGCGGGCTCATCGAATGGGTCAAAGCGGTGCTCATCGAAAAATACGCCAACGCCTCGCCTGAAGACCTCAATTTGTTCAAAGTGGTCGACACGGCTGACGAAGTGGTGGACGTACTCGACAAATTCTATAAAAAATACGATTTGAGTCCTAATTTTTAAAAGCTGTCCCGTACAGCTTTTTTTATACGCGAAAAGTTAATATATTGCCTTAAAATACTACAAACTGCGGCCGTCCGTTATGTTTGGCAATGAAAAAGACCGATTGAAGCCGCTGACCCGAATTGCATTCCTTATCGTTACCCTGCTGACCTTTGCGATGCACGCGCAACACCGGTCGCGCCTTCACGTAATTGTCAACCCCGATGCCCACGCGCTCACGGTAACGCAGCAACTCACTTTTGTCAATACTTCCGATGTTGCATTGGACCACATTCTGCTCAACGACTGGACCAACGCCTATGCCGATAAAGAATCACTGCTCGGACGGCGGTTTTCCGATGAATTCGTGCGCAGTTTCCATTTTGCCAGCGATGCGCAACGCGGTGCGACAAATTATATCAACATCGGCAACGAAAACGGAAATAAACTCGATTGGTCACGCCCGGCCTCGGATCTGATTGAGGTAAAACCCGATGCGCCGCTTGCTCCCGGGGCCCAAATCACGCTCCAAATGGGTTACGTCGTCAAATTGCCCGCCGATCATTTTACCAGATACGGCTATGACGACGCCGGAAGACTCACACTCAAAGATTGGTGGCTGTCCCCTGCCCGATTGGTGGACGGAGCGTTCGTGCGGTACAGCAATGCCAATTTGGACGATATTACCAACGCACTGACCGATTATGAACTCGAGATTGTCGCGCCTTCCGGCTGGGAAGTCTGGTCCGATCTCGACACCTTGGGCCCACCTTCGTCTGCCAGCGCCATACACCGGTTTTTCGGCCAAAACCGCAACAGTTTCAGTTTGTTTATCTATTCGAAATCGGATTTTCATAGTTTTAGGAATGAACACGTAGAGGTGCTGACCGATCTCAAAGGCAAGATTGACGGGATCCAGAAAGCCGTGATCATTGACCGCGTCGTGCGATTCGTGCACGAGCAAGTGGGTCGCTATCCATTTGCGAAAATCACCGTTTCGCAAGCCGATTATGAGCGGCATCCGTTTTACGGCCTCAACCAGCTGCCGTCATTCATCAGTCCGTTTGGCGATGACTTTATGTACGAGCTCAAATTTCTCAAGACCTATACGAACCATTTTCTCAAAAACAGCCTGAACCTGGACGCGCGCAAAGACAATTGGGTGTATGACGCCATCCAGCTCTACGTCATGATGCGCTACATCGACGCATTCCAACCCGATTCCAAAATGATGGGCAGCCTTTCCAAGTGGAAAATCCTGCGCGGCTACAACCTTGTTCAGCTGCAATTCAACGAACAATACAGCTACTATTACATGCTCATGGCGCGTAAAAACCTCGATCAGCCGTTGGGCGACGCCAAACAAACGCTGATCCGGTTCAACGAGCGCATCGCCTCCAAATACCGCGCGGGACTGAGTTTGCGGTACCTCGACAGCTATCTGGGTGATGAGATCGTGCCGCAGACGATCCGTAGATTCTATGCAGAAAATCTTGCCACGACGACAGATCGAAAGGATTTTGAGCATCGGCTCAAATCGGCGACGACCAAAGACATCGACTGGTTTTTCCGGACATTGATCGAATCGCGCGAGATCATCGATTACAAATTCGGTAACGTAAGTAAAACCCGAGACAGCGCGACGCTCACGCTTAAAAACCGCACTGGGGCCACCGTGCCGATTCCGGTTTACGGCATCAGGGACAAACAAATCGTCTTTAAAAAATGGTTTGAAAAGGTGCGCAAAGACACCACATTTACCGTTGCGCGCGCTACGGCGGACCGGATCGCGATCAACTACAAAAACGAAGTTCCCGAATTCAATTTGCGCAACAACTGGAAATCGCTCAAAGGCGGCATCGGCAACGACAGACCGTATAAATTCGCCTTCCTCAAAGACCTTGAAGACCCAAGATACAATCAGATTTTGTACGTCCCGACGGTTACGTATAATCTGTACGACGGGCTTTCGTTCGGGCTGCGGTTCCACAACAAAACGATGCTCGACAAACCCTTCAACTTCGACATCAATCCGGTGTATTCGAGCAATACGCAATCCGTTATCGGCAGCGCGAGTTTTGCGTTCAACCATTACAACCGCGAGAGCCGCTGGTACAACATCCGTTATGGCGCAAGCGGCAATTATTATCATTATGCGTCCGATGCGACCTATCTGAAGATCAATCCGTCGGTGACTTTTTTAAGGCGCGAACGCGATCTGCGCGACAACCGCCGGCAGGGCGTCAATCTGCGCTACAACATTGTCAACAAGCAACAATCGCTCACCCAAACCGATTCTTCGAGCAACTATTCTGTGTTCGGTGCGCGCTATTTCTCTACACGTACAGAAATTACAAAGCACCTTAATTACAATACGGACCTGCAAGTCTCGGGTGGTTTTGCTAAAGTATTTGGCGAACTACAATACCGTAAACTCTTCACCAACAACAGACAAATCAATGTACGTTTTTTTGCCGGATCGTTTCTGTTCAACAATACCAAAGGAGACGATTACGATTTTGGCCTGAGCAATCCGAACGATTATTTGTTTGACTATAATTTTTTTGGCCGATCTGAAGAAACCGGATTTTTCAGCCAGCAACTCATCATCGGTGAGGGCGGATTCAAGTCAAAACTGCAACCCGAGGGCGCCAACCGATGGATGGCCACAACCAATGCAAGTTTCAACGTCTGGAACTGGATCGAAGTCTATGGCGATGCGGGATGGGTCAAGAACAGTGGGCGAAGCGCCAGATTTTTGTACGACAGCGGCATCCGCCTGAACCTGGTCACCGATTATTTCGAACTGTACTTTCCGGTCTACTCCAGCCTGGGATGGGAGATCGGACAACGCGATTACCACGAGCGCATCCGGTTTATATTTACATTCAGCCCCAAATCGCTCGTCAATCTGTTTACGCGAAAGTGGTTCTGAGGCCCGGCACGCAAAAAGAGCGCAAAGCCCCATCTTTACATTTCAGAGGAAAACGATTCGTACGCAGTGAATTACGCTGCGCCAAACATCGGCAATTCGCATCGCTTTATCGATTTCGCCGGCGATATTGACCGGCCGTGCGCGCCATTTGAGATTTTTCTCTAAATTTGTGGACCAAAGCCTGAACAATACCACTTATGACACAAGCAGAGACCACGGCAGCGTCCATCACGTTCGACGATTTCAAAAAAGAAGTGCTCAACGACTACCGCATCGCCATTGTAAGCCGCGAATGCAGCTTGCTCGGAAGGCGCGAAGTTTTGACCGGGAAAGCCAAATTCGGGATTTTCGGCGACGGCAAGGAAGTGCCGCAGCTGGCGATGGCCAAGGCATTCCGCGACGGCGATTTCCGCTCTGGTTATTACCGCGACCAAACGTTTATGATGGCCATTGGCGCGCTTTCGATCGAACAATTTTTTGCCGGTTTATACGGCCACGCCGATATCGATTATGACCCGATGACAGCCGGGCGGCAAATGGGCGGCCACTTTGCCACGCACAGCCTCAACCCGGACGGTTCGTGGAAAGACCTGACGCGACAAAAAAATTCAAGTTCGGACATTTCACCAACGGCCGGACAAATGCCGCGCCTGGTAGGACTGGCACAAGCTTCCAAGATTTACCGCCAGGTCAAGGGCATCGATACGACCAATTTCTCCGATAGCGGAAACGAGGTGGCCTGGGGAACTATCGGCAACGCCAGTACCTCAGAAGGTTTGTTCTTCGAGGCGATCAACGCCGCCGGTGTTTTGCAGGTCCCGATGGTCATGAGCGTGTGGGACGATGAGTACGGCATTTCAGTACACGCCCGCCACCAGACCACCAAAGAAAACATATCAGAAATCTTGTCGGGCTTCCAGCGCGATGAGCATACCAAAGGCTTTGAGATCATCCGCGTGAAGGGTTGGGATTATGCAGAACTTGTTTCGGCGTACCAACGCGCATCGGAAATCGCGCGCCAAGAGCACGTACCGGTGCTGATCCACGTCATCGAACTCACGCAGCCGCAGGGCCACTCCACCTCGGGGTCGCACGAACGCTACAAAAATGCCGAACGCCTGCAATGGGAAGGCGATTTTGATTGCATCCGCCAGATGAAGCAATGGATGGTCACGTTCAATATTGCTACGGCAGAAGAGCTGGACGAAATCGACGCCCAAGCCAAAAAAGAAGTGCTCGAAGGCAAAAAAGCAGCCTGGACCGCAGTGACGCAACCCATCAAAGACGAAAAAGCAAACCTGGTCGCGCTGCTTGAAAAAATTGCCGACGCAAGCATCAACAAGGTTTTCATCCAAAAATACATCAGCGAACTCAACGACATCAAAGAGCCGATCCGCAAAGAACTGATGACCGCCGCACGCAAAGTACTGCGCATGATCGCAGGGGAAACCGGACGCGCCGAACTGGCCGCGTGGATCGAAGCGTACCGCAATAAAATCCAACCCAAATTCAGTTCCAACCTGTTTTCAGAATCGGCGACGGATGTTTTTTCTGTGGCCGAAGTCGCGCCGCAATATGACCCAAACGCTGAAGAAGTCGACGCCCGACTCGTGTTACGCGACAATTTTGACGCCATTTTCACCAAGTATCCAAACACCTTGGTTTTTGGCGAAGATGCCGGAAACATTGGCGATGTGAACCAGGGACTCGAAGGCATGCAGGAAAAATACGGCGAATTGCGCGTGGCCGACGTAGGCATCCGCGAAGCGACGATCCTCGGACAAGGAATAGGACTTGCCCTGCGCGGGTTGCGACCGATTGCCGAAATCCAATACCTCGATTATCTGCTCTACGCCATCCAGATCATGAGCGACGATCTGGCGACGCTTCAATACCGGACCCATGGCCGGCAAAAAGCACCGCTGATCATCCGCACGCGCGGCCACCGTCTGGAAGGCATCTGGCATTCTGGTTCGCCCATGGGCATGATCATCAACGCCGTGCGCGGCATTCACGTGCTGGTTCCGCGCAACATGACCAAAGCCGCCGGTTTTTACAATACGCTGCTCGAAACCGACGAACCGGCATTGGTCGTCGAATGTTTGAACGGCTACCGCTTGAAAGAGAAGATGCCAACGAACCTTGGCGCGTTCAAAACCCCGATAGGCGTTACGGAAACACTCAAAACAGGCACCGACATCACGCTGGTTTCGTACGGATCAACGTTGCGTCTGGTGGAACAGGCCGCGCGCGAATTGCTTGAAACAGGCATCGATTGCGAGGTCATTGACGTGCAATCGCTGTTGCCGTTCGACATTCACCACGACATCGCCAAAAGCCTCCAGAAAACAAACCGTTTGCTCGTGATCGACGAGGACGTTCCGGGCGGCGCATCGGCGTTCATCCTGCAGCAGGTCATCGATGAGCAGAACGCATACGCCTTTTTGGACAGCAAGCCGCAAACCCTTACAGCCAGGGCGCATCGTCCGGCGTATGGCACTGACGGCGATTATTTTTCGAAACCGTCCGTGGAAGACATTTATGAAAAAGTGTATGCGATGATGCACGAAGTGGCGCCGGACCGATATCCCGCATTATTCTGATCCATAACCCTCAACCGAGGGTTATTTTTTTTAAATCGTGTAAACATTGCGCGATATTTTGAATGGTTTTGCGCAGCGCGATCGGTAATTTTATCGTTTAAAACCAAAGACGATGAAACTTCCTGCACTTTTCGCCCTTGCACTGGCATTGGCCGCATGCAAAAACGACGTGCCGTCCGCGCCTATGGAACCCGCACCGGCCCCTGTCACTCCTGCCCCAACGGATCCCGTAACGCCAGTCCCGGAATCACCGCGCAAAAGCACGTCGGTCGAAATCGGGTCTGACGGAGTAAGTATTGAAAATAACCGCAACGCTACCCAAACGGACGTGTCTGTAAAAGATGAAAAGCCGCCGTATCGGTCAAAAGCCGGTAACTTAAAGTTTTGATAAAGTGCCCGCGCGATCCCGCCGCGTTTGTATTTTTTAACTATTTTTAGCCTCAAACCCTATTTTGATGGATTCATTTTCAGCGTTGCTACAAGCACAAACGCAGGTCAAAGTCATTGACGCGCGCAATTTCGTGCCGATTGACCTTTCCGAATCAAGCGCCTTACTCCGCGGATTGGATCTTACCGATGCAGCCGCGTTCCAAACGATGATTAAACAACAACTGGCCGGCGCCGATGCGGCTTTTGGTGGATACAATGAGCCGCGCGCCATTTACCGCCGCAGCATGCTTTTCGACGACGGGCGCAACATCCATTTGGGCATCGATTTGTGGGCCGATGCGGGAACCACGGTTTACGCCGCACTTGACGGCACGGTCCACAGTTTTGATTACAATGCAGGCGTCGGGGATTACGGTCCGACAATCATCCTGGAGCATCGGCTTGAAAGTGAAACGTTCTATACGCTGTACGGACATTTATCGGTGGAAAGCATCACTGACCTTGAAACGGGCCAATATTTTACCAAAGGCGCACCGCTTGCCGCATTGGGAACTCCGGACGTCAACGGCGATTACGCGCCCCATCTGCATTTCCAGATTATCCGCGACCTTGGCGACCATCACGGGGATTATCCAGGCGTTTGCCATCCCGACGACCTTGCGCATTTCCTGGCCAATTGCCCGGACCCGAATTTACTACTGAAATTAAATAAGATATGAGAAGCAAAGTCATCTTCATGCTGCTTTTTGGGTTGTTGCTCGCGGCGGCATGTAAATCCAAAAAAGCGCCCACGCGGCCCGAACCGCCTAAGATTACCGTAGTTGAAAAAGAGAAAATCGACGAAGTTCAAAAAAACAAGGCTTATGAAGCCGGACGCCGCATCCTGATGACGTGCAATACGTCCAAGTTCAAACCGTTCACCACCGCAGAGGCCACTCCTACGGTAATCAAAAACACCACCCAGGAGCGGCTCACGCAGACGTGTTTGAAATTCCGGCTTAAATATGGCGATTTCCGCGACATCCAACTGCAGGAGGTCATTCACAACAGATCGGACAAATCCAATGTATACAGGTTCAAAGCGCTGTACGAAAAGAAGATTGCCAACAAAGAATTGCGCGTGACAATGAACGAGGAAAACAAAGTATCGTCCATCAAATCCCTCGACTGGGTCGATAAATACTAGCTTATGGCCTTCCAAAAATTCCTCGTTTTATGGATTTTGTTTGCGATCCCAACCGCCTGGTCGCAACAAATGACGTTCAAAGACGGTAAAACCGCTGCTGCTGCCGCCCCATGGCGATTTCTGTGCGAGAATTACGCGCTCACGGGCCATGCGGACATTCAGGTCGCGCGCGCGGACAAAGGCGGATGGCTTAAAATAGAAGTCGATACGACAGATCCGTCGTTCTACATTGGTGGCGTTACGTATGT
>JAEWLN010000091.1 GCA_023457535.1 Bacteroidota bacterium | reverse complement strand
ATTCAAACCTCTGGCGCCAGTGGGGTAACGCCGTCTGTATATGTATCGGGCTCCACCCTGCGCGGACTAAAAGCTGCAGATGCCGATGTTACCCTTGCCAATGTTTTGGTCACGCCGCGGGTTTCAGTAAAACTGACGGGCGATGCCACGCTTTGCGGAAACATCCGCGCTACAGAACAATTCGCGCTGCAAATGGACCGCACCAGCGTATTCAACAGCAGGGTCGATACACCCGAGCTGAACGCCAGTCTCAATGATGCCGCTAAAATGTGCGTGACCGGCGCCGCGGATCGGGCTGAATTCAGGTCCGCACAAAAAACGCTGATCTCAGCGCGCAACTTTTCCTCGCCGCAATTGCAGGTCATTGCCAACGACGAATCAAAAGTGCAGCTTCACGCGGTGGGATCGGTTGGGATTACGGTTTCTGAGCAGGCGCGCGTATCTTATGTAGGGATGCCGGTATCGGTAAAAATGAATGAAAATGCCATCGCAATCGGCGACCTTAAAAGTCCATCCGACGCCGTGGCCGGAAATTAATGAATATGAAAACGAAATAAACAGGAATTATGAACATTGAAAACACAAAAGCCCAGATGCGCAAAGGTGTTTTGGAATTCTGTATCTTATCGGTCTTAAAAGAGAAAGATGCCTACACTTCTGAAATATTGGACACTTTGAAAAACGCAAAATTGTTGGTCGTGGAAGGAACGGTTTACCCGCTGCTGACACGATTGAAAAACGACGGATTACTCAACTACCGTTGGGAAGAATCGACATCGGGACCGCCGCGCAAATACTACGGCCTGACCGAGAACGGCAAAATCTTTTTGAATGAACTCAATGGCACCTGGACCGAACTCTCCGATGCCGTCAACATAATCACAAATCAAAACTAAAAGTCATGAACAAGACAGTAAATATAAATTTAGGCGGTATGTTTTTCCACATCGACGAAGATGCATACCAAAAACTTAATCGCTACTTTGAGGCGATCAAGCGCTCGCTTTCGAACTCTACCGGCCAGGATGAAATCATCAAGGACATCGAAATGCGCATTGCCGAAATCATTTCTGAAAAGCACAGCCATGACAAACAGGTCATCAACGTGCGCGAGGTAGACGAAATCATCGCCATCATGGGCCAACCGGAGGATTACCGCATTGAGGACGACGGCGAGCACAAACAATCGGCTCCCCACTACGATTATGTGCGCAAGTCCAAAAAACTCTACCGTGATACCGACAAAGGCATGATTGGCGGCGTGAGCACCGGTCTTGGACATTATTTTGGCATCGACACGGTTTGGGTACGCATCTTTTTCGTGTTGTTCGTATGCGTGAGTTTTGGTACGGGCGTGATCGCGTACATCGTGCTGTGGGCCGTGACGCCTGCTGCGGTGACCACTTCTGAAAAACTGGAGATGACGGGCGAACCGGTCACCATTTCCAATATCGAAAAAAAAGTCCGTGAGGAATTTGAAAACGTGTCGGACAAATTCAAAAACGCCGATTACCAAAAAGTAGGCGGGCAGGTCAAAACCGGATTCGAGCGCGTCATGGGAAACGTAGGTGAGGTTTTTTCTGTGATTTTCAAGGGATTTGCCAAAGTACTCGGCGCGCTGATCGCGATTTTCGCAGGAATGACGCTGATAGGGCTCGTGATCGGGTTCTTTACGCTGGGATCGACATCGGTCGTGGACATGCCGGTACAAAACTATATCGATGCGCTCAATTACACCAATTTACCGATGTGGCTCATAGGACTGCTGGGATTGTTCGCCATCGGAATCCCGTTTTTCTTCCTGTTTTTGCTCGGATTGAAACTGCTGGTCGACAACGTGAAATCGATCGGAAACATCGCCAAGCTGACGTTGCTTGCCGTGTGGCTCGTATCGGTGGGCATTTTGATCACCATTGGCGTCAAACAGGCGACAGAAGTGGCCTTCGAAGGAAAAGTAGTGCAAAAAGAAACGCTTCAGCTCAACCCGACCGATACCTTGCTGGTCAAATTCCGCTACAACGATTACTACGCCAAGGACATTTACCACCACCACAATTTCCTGTTCACGCAGGATGAGGCGGGCAAAGACCTGATCTATTCGAACGAAGTGAAATTCCACCTTTTGAAAACCGATGCGGCCATGCCTTATCTGCAAATCGAAAAGCAGGCGCACGGCAAATCGCTCGCAGAGGCCAAAAAACGCGCCGAGAAAATCACCTATGGATACAAATTCGAGAACAACCAGCTCATCCTGGACAACTACATGCTGACCGAAATGGCCAACAAATACCGCGATCAGGAGGTTGAAATTTTCCTATATTTACCAAAGGGAACGGTTTTTAAGACCGACGAAAGCCTTGAGGAATTTGACCGCTCCGACGACGCATTCTTCAATCTGCATTTTTCAGGAAATTACCATTACCGTGTGGAGCAGGATCAGGTAAAATGCCTGAATTGCCCGGCCGATGAAGATGAATGGGACGACGTGCCACAGGACATCGATTCCTCCACGAGCGTGATCCTGAACGAAAAAGGCATCCTGATCAAAAAGGACAAAAAAGAGGTCAGCAAAGAGGTCAAAAGCGTTAAAATCAATGAAGACGGCATTATCATCAAAACCGAATAAACATGAAAACAACGGCCTTAACAAAACCCATCGTACTCTTTGCATCGGCATTACTGCTGGGATCCTGTAATTTTAATGTCGACCTCGGCCCGGGCATCAGCGGCGATGGCAACGTGGTTACCGAGACGAGAAACAGCGACGCCCCGTTTACATCCATTGAAATCGACCGCGGGCTTGAGCTCGAACTCGAACAATCGGCCGACCAATCGATTGCCGTGATCGCCGACCAAAACCTGCAGGACCACATTTCCACGCAAATCAGCAACGGCGTGCTGACGATCACCACCGATGAAAACATCCGCAACGCATCGTCGCAAAAAATTGTTGTCAAAATGCCAAAAGTGACCGCCCTGCAAACCTCAAGCGCTGCGTCGATCGCCTCAAAAGGCTGGATCAAAGGCCAGGATATCGCTATTTCGACCAGCAGCGCAAGCGAAGTCCGGCTGGCCGTCGAAGCCGAGAACCTGACGCTGGAAAGCAGCAGCGGCAGCTCGATGAAACTCAAAGGCAAAGCGCTCAAACTCGATGTCCAGACTTCCAGCGGGAGCGTGATCGATGCCGAACAATTGCTGGCCAATGACATTATTTGCGACGCCTCGAGTGGCAGCACCGCAGACCTCCGTCCGTTGGTATCACTCAAAGCCAGCGCCAGCAGCGGCAGCCACATTTCCTATCGCGGCGCGCCCAAAGTGGTTACCAAGGACGCCGGATCGGGCGGCAGCATTACCAAAGAATAATTTTGGATCCCGTGTCACTACGGGATTTTTTTTACCTCATCGGGCAGGGAATGTAACAAAAATAGCCAGCTCCCGTCCTACCCACCAACCAAAAAACCAACATGGAATTAATCATCGCAAACCTCGACAAACAATACGGAAACGGCGTACACGCGCTGCACAACGTTTCACTGACCATCAACAAAGGCATGTTCGGGCTGCTGGGTCCGAACGGCGCCGGAAAATCTTCGCTCATGCGCACGCTGGCCACGCTGCAGGATGCGGACAGCGGGACGGTAACCCTGGGCAACATCGATGTGCTCAACGACAAAGAATCGGTGCGCAAAGTACTGGGTTATCTGCCGCAGGAATTCGGGGTCTACCCGCGTACTTCGGCGGTCGATTTGCTGGACCACCTGGCGCTGCTCAAAGGATTCGAATCGGCTGCAGACCGAAAGCAAATGATCGAACAGTTGCTGGTCAAAGTCAACCTCTGGGAACACCGCAAAAATGCCGTGGCCAGTTACAGCGGCGGGATGCGGCAGCGTTTTGGCATTGCGCAATGCCTGATCGGGAACCCGAAACTCGTCATTGTCGATGAACCCACAGCCGGACTCGATCCGGGCGAACGCAACCGGTTTTATAACATTCTAAGCGAAATTGGCGAGAATATCATCGTGATTTTGTCGACGCACTTCGTACAGGACGTCCGCGAGCTGTGCACGCAAATGGCCATCATGGACCACGGGCAGGTTTTGTTCGCCGGCAATACGGACGACGCGCTGCTCGAAGTGCGCGGCAGGGTTTGGGAAAAGACCATAGGCAAACACGATCTGGCCGATTACCAGCAACGGTTCCGCGTGATTTCGAACAAACTCGTCGGTGGCCAGCCACTGATCCACGTATTTTCCGACGCCCAACCTGACAGCGGTTTTGTTCGCGCCGAGGAAAATCTCGAAGATGTATTTTTCGCCAAATTGAACCAACTCGTTTAAACCGTCGCTATGTGGAAATTTATACGTTTTGAATTGCGGTATTGGCTCTCAACGCCAATGGTTTGGATCTTTATGTTCATTTATGCGCTGTTCGCGTTCTTTGCGACGGCGTCTGAAAATGTGGTCATAGGCGACACGGCGGGCAATGTGTTCAAGAATTCGCCGTACCAGATCGAGAATTACTATGTGACGATGTCCATTATTTGCCTGCTCATGACCACAGCGTTCATGAACGCCACGGCCAACAGGGATTTTCAGTACCACATGCACCAGTTTGTATTTTCGTCACCGATACGCAAACGCGATTACTTTTTTGGCAAATTCATCGGTGCGGCCCTCATTTCGATCATCCCGACGTTGGGACTTTCTATCGGGACGCTGCTCGGGCCGCCGCTTTCCGCTTTGTTCGACATGGCGCCGCCGGAGCGTTTTGGCGATATTTACTGGCTCGCGCACCTGCAGGGCATTTTGTCGTTTGGCATTCCGAACGTACTGATATCGGGTGTTTTTCTTTTTTCGCTCGCGATTATTTTCAGGAGTACGATCGTGTCGTTCATCGGGTCGATGCTGATGCTGGTTTTTTACATTGTTTCAGGCGCATTCACCAAGGACATCCAGGACGAATGGCTGGCCAACCTGCTCGATCCGTTCGGGCGCAAGCCGTTTGACATCATGACCAAGTACATGACGCCATCGGAAAAGAACTTCAGCGTGGTGCCGCTGGCCGATGAATTGCTCGTCAACCGGCTCGTCTGGCTGGGTATTGCCGCCGTGATTTTGTGCGTGGTCTACTGGCGTTTTTCCTTTAACACGCGTCGGGAAAAAGCCAAAAAAGACCGCAAAACAAAACCCGATGCCGTCCCCGCGCTCACCCCGCAAGTATTCAACCCGACGCGGCCCGGGGTATTTTCATGGCGGATTTTCTGGAATCTGGTCCGGTTCGAGACGCGTTCGATCGTTCGCAATCCCACCTATATCATCATCATGGCGATCGGGCTCATTATCCTGATTGTCAACCTGGCCACGCTGACGAGCGCTTTTGGCACGACGCGCTATCCGGTGACGTACATCGTAGTAGAAAACATCGAAGATGCGTACAATTTGTTCATGTATGGTTTCATCACGTTTTACACCGGCGTGCTGGTCTGGAAGGAACGCGATGCGAAAATCAATGAAATCGAAGATGCGACACCCGTACCGTCCGGAATGCGGCTGGCGTCCAAAGTGATTGCGATCATGGCCGCCATTGGGCTGGTATTGCTGTTTTCGATACTGCTCGGGGTGATCGCCCAAACGCTTTACGGTTATACGCGTTATGAACTGGGCGTTTACGTCAAATCGCTGCTCGTGATCCGGATGATCAAACTGTTCTTCTTATGTGTACTCTCGCTTTTGTTCCATTACCTGATCAATAACCGATACATCGCGTGGTTTGCATTTGTGGCCTTTGTGATCGTCAATTCGTTTATCTGGGGACTGCTCGACATCAACACCAACATGCTCGTGTACGGCTTTTTACCCGATATCAAATACTCTGACATGAACGGATTCGGACCGTTTGTTCCGGCAACGACGTGGTTCAGTATTTATTGGACGTTGTTCAGCGTATTGTTGCTGCTGGTGATTGCTCATTTTTACACACGCGGAAAAGAAGAGCGTTTCAATCAGCGGATCCGGCTCGCGCGTTCGCGTTGGCCAAAAGGAAAAATGGCAGTATTGTTTGGCATTGCAGCCTTTGCACTATGCGCCGGATTTGTTTTCTACAATACCAAGATCCTGAATCAATACGATGCACCAGACGAAGGCGAAGACAAACAAGTACAATACGAGAACAAATACAAAAAGTACGAAGCCATTGCCCAGCCGCGTTATGTGGCGCTTGATTACCGCATCGACATTTTCCCTGAAAGCCGCGATTTGCAAACCCATGTGCGCGCGTGGATTAAAAATGTTTCCGGCAGTCCGATCAGCCAGCTTCACCTGACCATGCCACAGCTCAGCAAAGACGTGACCATTACGGTCGCGGGCAGGCTCAAATTGGACGATAAAGATTTGATGTACCGCATTTATACGCTCAATGAGCCGTTACGGCCAAACGATTCGATACCGCTCGGGGTGGCGCTGACCCAACGCAATAAAGGTTTTGAGAACGAGGTAAGCTTTACGCAGCTCACGCAGAACGGTACGTTTTTCAACAATACGGACATTATGCCAACCATTGGCTACAACAATGACTTTGAAGTATCGGACAAAAACCGGCGTGCCAAGCTCAAACTGCCCAAGCGCGACCGCATGCCCGGGCTCGACGATAATAATCTGTCTGCGCGCGCCAACAATTACCTGGGCAATGATGCCGATTGGGTAACGGTCAATACGGTGATCAGCACCTCATCGGACCAGATCGCGATCGCACCCGGATCCCTTGTCAAATCGTGGTCTAAAAATGGAAGGGCGTATTTCAATTACAAACTGGACCGAAAAGCGCTCAATTTCTATTCGTTCATTTCCGGCCGGTATGAAGTGGCGCGCCAAAAGTGGAACGGCATCGACCTTGAGGTGTATTACGACGCCCAACATGCGTATAACATTCCAAACATGATGGCCAGTATGCGAAAGTCGCTTGCGTATTACACCGCCAATTTCGGCCCTTACTACCACAAGCAGTGCCGTATCATCGAGTTTCCGCGTTATGCGAGTTTTGCGCAGGCGTTTCCGGGAACGATGCCGTACAGCGAATCCATCGGGTTCATTACCGATTTGCGAAAGGTGCGGCAAAAAGACATCGACATGGTTTTTTATGTCGTAGCGCACGAAATGGGACATCAGTATTGGGCGCACCAGGTTTGCGGGGCCAATATGCAGGGCAGTGAAATGCTCAGTGAAGGTTTCGCGCAATATTCGGCACTGATGGTCATGGAACAGGAATACGGCAAGGACAAAATGAAAAAATTCCTCGAATACGAAATGGACGATTACCTTGACGGCCGGAGCGGTGAACTCGAAGGCGAAAACCCGCTGGTCAAAACCGAAAGCCAGCAATACATCCACTACAACAAGGCCAGCGTGGTGATGTATTACCTTAAGGAAATGATCGGTGAGCAAAAAGTCAACACGGCACTTCGCCAATTGATTGAACAGTATGGCTACAAGCAGCCGCCTTACCCTACGTCGCAGGCCGCGTTGCGTGAGCTGCGCAAGGTTACGCCGGATTCACTTCAATATCTGATCACTGACCTGTTCGAGCGAATCACGCTGTTCAACAACCGCGTACTGGATGCGCGTTACAGGAAAGTCACCGATGGATATGAGGTAACGGTCAAAACGGTGTCGGAAAAATTTTACGCCGATGCGATGGGCGTGCAGACAGCCGTCCCGATATCGGACTATATCGACATTGCGGTCTTCGCCGAACCCACTGATGACGAGATGCTGGGCAAACCATTGATGCGGCGCCGCGTAAAGGTGTCCAAAAAAGACAATGTCTTTGTGTTTAAAGTCGCTGGGCTACCGTATCAGGCGGGGATCGACCCTTATAATTACCTGATCGACCGCGTGCCGGAAGACAACCTGCGAAAAGTGCAATAAAGCAAAAACATCCCGTACTTCCGGGATGTTTTTTTTAACAAACCATACAGATTCCCGCTACTTCTCATGGTTTGGTAAATTATTTTAATATATTTGGAACTCCCTAACCTGCCTGCTTTTGCAGACAAAAGTTTTTCAATGGCCTTGTTTTCGAAGGAAAAATTACGTTGGATTTTCAGACGGCATCCGTTGTTGTACTACACGCGTTACCTGTTATTGGCCAAAAACCACAATAGCGACGAGGTAGGGCATCTTGGCAGCTATAGCGACACGAACGGCGTGACCGACGTGCCGCCATGTTACTTTGACGTCAATGCGCGCATGGAAATTCCCGCCGGGGCTGACGAATTTGACAAAGCCACTGCGATCAGTACTTATCTGCGCCGTCATATCAAAGGCGGACGCGGACTAGGATATGCATCGGACAAAGCGTTGCGGCTCATGCTTGACGGAAAAGGCGGCGTGTGCAGCGATTTTTCGCAGATATTCAACAACTTTTGCCTGATCAACAACATTGCGGTCAAAGAATGGGGCTGCATCGATCGATTTTTCAATGCACGGTTCGCCCATACGTTCAATGAAGTTTATTCGCAACGCTATGGGAAATGGATCGCGATCGACGTGCACCAGGGGCTTTATTTTACCGCCGATGACGCGGGCGTGCCGCTATCCGGGGTCGAAGTATTCCGCCGTGCGCGCCAGGGCCAACCCAACAAGTTTCGTTTTTTTGTTCCGGGTTACCAACCGTCGTCACTTTCGCGGCTTGAAAATATTTATGGCCCAGAGGCTATCCCGTTTTTGATCGTCAACTACCGCAACCGCGAGATTGACAAGTATTTTAACCGGTTTCGCGACAAGTTCCCGGTTTTCATCATCTCGGCCATGCTGATTTTACTGCGCAAGAATTTTCATTTCTTGTTTGTGCTCGACAATTACAAAGTCAAATTGCTGCCCAGATATTTCCGCAATCTTGCCACGCGGTAAATGCCCTGCAAACGGCAACTTTGTTATATTTGCGGCACAAATCGTAACCCCATGAAAAAAATTACCCTGTTCTTTGTTTGCCTGGTGGCGTTCTCAGGCCATGCCCAACGCGAAAAAATCAAAGGTTCCAAAATTGTGACCGTGGTTCAGAAAGAAGTCGCCGAATTTGACCATCTGGAAGTATCGGACAACCTTGAAGTGTTTTTGATCAAAGGCGATAAATGCGGTGTGGAGATCGAAGCGGATGACAATTTGCACGACGCCATTTCAATCGTCCAGCACGCCAATTTGCTACAGCTTTCCGCGCGTCAGGAACCTACTTCGTACAAAAAATTCAGCGTCAGGATTACCTACACGGACGATTTTAAGATGGTCACGGCAAAAAATGACGCCAATGTAACGGCCCTGGCCGACATCACGCTTGACAATTTTACGTTCAAAGCGCTTGACGGCGCACGAATTTTTGCCAACGCCAAATGCAAGTCCTTTACCTTGATGGCCAACGACAAAACCAAGACCGAACTTAATTTAACGGGTGAACAAACCCACATCGAACTCAGTAAAAATGCCCAACTCAAAGCGTTGATCTCCTCGTCGTTCCTGCAGATGGACATGTACCAAAAAGCCACGGCCACGGTGGAAGGCGACGCCAACGACCTCAAATTGCGGTTGGACAACAATGCCAATTTTACCGGTAAAAACTTTACGGCCAAAAATGCAAACCTCACCGCCGAAGGATACACCGTTTGCAGTTTGATCTGCTCGACCTGGATGGCCATCGAAGCGTCGGGAAAAACAGAGATATCGATTTACGGCGACCAGAAAATCGATCTGCGCAAATTCACCGACAGTGCCATTTTGTACAAGAAACCAACCAAATAGAAACAAAAAAATCCCGACAACAATCGGGATTTTTCTTTAAGTATGATTTACTCCTGCGCAGCCAAAAAACGTTCGGCGTCCAGCGCAGCCATACATCCGGTTCCGGCAGCCGTAATGGCTTGTCGGTAAACGTGATCTGCGGCATCGCCGGCTACGAAAACGCCTTCCACATTGGTGTGCGAGCGGCCGGGTTTGTTGACGATATAACCGGTTTCGTCGAGCGTGATGTACTCTTTGAAAATGTCGGTGTTTGGTTTGTGTCCGATCGCCACAAAAAAGCCCGTAGCCGGAATGACCGTCTCCTGGCCTGTAGCACGGTTGACGGCCTTCACGCTCGTAACAACCTGACCGTCCCCCATAACCTCAACGGTTTCTGTGTGCATCAAAATATCAATGTTTTCAGTTTTGCGCACGCGCTGTTCCATAATCTTTGAGGCGCGGAATTTTTCGCTCCGAACCAGCATGGTGACCTTTTTACACAACTTGGACAAATAATGCGCTTCCTCGCAAGCCGAATCGCCAGCACCTACAATCACGACTTCCTGGTTGCGGTAAAAGAACCCGTCACAAACGGCACACGCCGAAACGCCGCCACCGGTTTGCAAGTAGTGCATTTCGGACGGCAATCCGAGGTATTTAGCCGATGCGCCCGTAGAAATAATAACGGTTTCGGCATGGATTTCCTTAATGTCATTGACCCAAACCTTGTGCGGACGCGAGGAAAAATCGACTTTAGTCACCCAGCCATCGCGCACATCAGTGGCAAACCGCTCGGCTTGTTTTTGCAATTCGACCATCATTTCCGGGCCGGTAATTCCGTCCGGATAACCCGGGAAATTTTCAACTTCGTTGGTAGTCGTTAACTGTCCGCCTGGTTGTGCACCTTGATACAGCACAGGGTTCATGTTGGCGCGCGCAGCGTAAATTGCAGCGGTATATCCCGCAGGCCCTGAACCGATGATCAGGCATTTTACTTTTTCTATGTCTGGCATGGTAATGTATTTTGATGCGCAAAAGTAAGTCAATATTGGGTATTTTGTATCGTGCGCCAATCGGTTTTTGCTATTCCACTATTCACAATCAGCGCGTTTTTATAAACAGGGCAACAATTTTAAAAATACTTTTGGCAAAGAAAAAATAAGTGCTATATTTGCCACCGCTTTCGGGGTGTAGCGTAGCCCGGTCATCGCGCCTGGTTTGGGACCAGGAGGTCGCAGGTTCGAATCCTGCCACCCCGACGAAAGCCAATCCCTGCTGTATCAAATGGCAGGGATTTTTTTATGACCAAACCGTGCCCGCAAGAATTAGCGCCGACAAAAACCCGGAGCTGCGTTTCAGTGAAAGATTTTGGCTTGGTCTCGTTTCATGAAAGTGCAATCCTGCGCTTTAAGGTGTAACTTCAGGACATACCCGGTTGGAGAGATCACATGCATCCTTTCTTTCAGACAAAGATTTCTGCATCTTAGATCAAAGATTTCCGCATCTTCAGACCAAAGGTTTCAAGATTGTATATTTTTTTGTCGCTCAGCAACCTTGGCAACACTTAAAAACTTTGCTAGCGCGTTCTCCTAAAATACAGATTCTGCCGCCCAATATCATTTTTTTTACTTAGGGGTAAACCCTACGCCCCCTTCCCTACAGGTCCAAATTACAAAATCCGCCGATACTTTACTTATAGAAAATCTTCATTTAACGCACCATCCTTTAAAAAATGCGCCGTGAAAATCCAAAAAAATACAGATTTTCTATCGCCACATATCATTTTTTTTACTTAGGGGTAAACCCTACGCCCCCT
>JAEWLN010000090.1 GCA_023457535.1 Bacteroidota bacterium | reverse complement strand
ATACTTCGAAAACACCGTCACCCAATTCGAGGATGGAGATATCGAACGTACCGCCGCCCAAATCGTAGACTGCAATTTTCTGGTCGTGGCCTTTTTTGTCGAGTCCGTAAGCCAGAGCCGCCGCTGTTGGCTCGTTGATGATGCGCATTACTTTCAATCCGGCAATTTCGCCCGCCTCTTTGGTAGCCTGGCGCTGTGCGTCGTTAAAGTAGGCCGGAACGGTGATGACTGCTTCAGTAACGGCTGTTCCGAGGTAGTCTTCAGCGGTTTTTTTCATCTTTTGCAACGTCATCGCAGACAATTCCTGGGACGTATAAGCGCGCCCGTCAATGTCCACGCGCGGCGTGTTGTTGTCGCCCTTCACCACTTTATAAGGTACGCGCGAGGCTTCTTCCTGTGCTTCTGCAAAGGTGTGTCCGATGAAGCGCTTGATCGAAGCAATCGTTTTGGTAGGATTGGTCACCGCCTGTCTTTTGGCAGGATCCCCTACTTTAATTTCGCCGCCTTCGACAAATCCGATGACCGACGGCGTTGTTCTTTTTCCTTCTGAGTTAGGGATCACGACCGGCTCTGAGCCTTCCATTACGGCCACACAAGAGTTCGTAGTACCTAAATCAATTCCGATTATTTTACCCATTTTTTAATTAATTATATTGTTGTTGATTGTTTTTTTAAACTTCGGGCGGCCATAGTCAATGACTGTGCCACGCGGCTAAAGTGTTACAATTGTCAGGATGTGCGCGTAAAAAATATGACAAGATGACACGAAGCGACGCGATTCATGCCAGTATACGGGCTATGATGGTGTGCTGGTGCGCCATCTGCCAAACAAAAAACGGGCGTTGAAAACGACAATGGATGCCACGATGAGCAGATAAGCTGCCACTTCCAACTGGTCGACACGTTCGCGAAAATAAAAGACCGCGAGCAAAAAGTGGATCATCGGATTTAAATACATCAATATCCCGACCGTAGCCGAGTTCAGGCCCTTAAGCGCATATAAGTTCAGGAACAGCGGTACGATCGTAAAAAAAACGACGATGTACTGGAGCATTTCCCAAAAAACAGGTTCTGTGGGCAGGGGACCGCTCATAACCGGAAACATCGGCAACAAAACCACCGCGGCAATGCACATCTGCACTGTAAGAATTACAAAGCGGTCGAATTGGTCATTTTTGCGCTGCGTAATCAGATAAAATGCAAATGTCGTGGCAATCACAAGGCTGTAGGCCAAATCCTTGGCGCTTTCGAATCCGAGCAGCGAGCAGCTGACGCCCGAAATTCCGACGGCCACCCACTGCCATCGCGTAAGTCGTTCCTTTAGGATCAGATAAGCCAGTATCGTGGTCACGATAGGACAAATCAAATACGCAAAAGACGCCGATTTGAGACTCACGTGATTGATCGCATAAATGAACAAGTACCAGTTGACCACAAGCAGGAAACCGCCACCAACGGTAAGTGCAAGCACGCGTTTGCGCTGGGTTGGGTCTAGACTGCGAAACATTTTATAATCGGCTTTGACTGCCTTTTTTCGCATCGTCAAATTGATGCACAACAGCAGCAGCACGGCATAAAAAATCCGGTAAAATAAAATGTCGAGCGACGGATAATCGCGCAACGGCTTGAGCGCCAGGCTAAAAAATCCCCACAAAATGAATGCGGTGATGGCAGCAAGAAAGTGTTTGCGGTTTTGCATCGTACAAAATTGGGTGCAAAGATAATGTGTTGTGCATAAATCAGCGGCTACCGCGCTTTGTTTTTGATGCCGCAATAAGGATTAGCTGAACGAGACTAAAGGTCCAGTAACCCCATTTGATTTGGCCAAACTCCTCAAATTGACAATCCAGTAAAATGCAGATCATCGCAAAAAAGAGTAAAATGGCCGTGGTGATCGCCGTTTGGTGTACCAATCGTATGTATCGGGTAAAGCTTAAAACCAAACCAACAAATGTCAGCACGATTATGGGGGTGAACGCACCCAGCAAAATAAGTCTTGAAATATAGGTGTAACGGCAGTTATCGGCACAACTGCGGGCTTCGGCCCGATACGTATGCGGCTCATTGAGTAAATAACCCCACCATTTCCATCCATCGGCGGCCAGTTCGAACGCATTGTCATTGCTGGGATCATCGATCAAATCGTACATTTTTCGCTCAAAAGGCTTGTATTTGGAGATGGAGCCCCACGTTCCGGCCGCTGCGATGGAATCGGGCTCAAGTGCGCGTGGATTCGAATCAACGGGGTTACTTCCCGCCGCACCATGTTGTGTTATAACGGCGAGGGGCGGCTGCTCAGCCTGGGTTTCTTCCTGCATCCCGCCGGCACATTGGTCATAAAATGGCGCAACCAATAGCAAAAACGAAATAACAGCTAAAAATCTGATTCCTTTACGGTGCATGGCAAAAAGTTAAAACTTTCTTAAACCAACAACCGTTCCAAACCGCCCGCGATGATTCGATGCGCATTTAAATTTAACGGCACATTACAATGACAAACCAACAATCCTGCTATATTTGTAGCAAATCTGCTTGCTATGGAAGAGTGCATTTCTGTTTTCGACATGCTCAAAATTGGTGTCGGGCCGTCGAGCTCGCACACGCTTGGTCCCTGGCGCGCCGCCGAACGCTTTTTGGGTGAATTGCGCGGTCAGGACTTGATGGCCAAAGTCGAACGCATCAAAGTCGATTTATATGGCTCGCTGTCGCTTACAGGCAAAGGCCATGCGACCGATCTGGCCGTTATGCTCGGACTCTCCGGACAAGATCCTGAATACATCCCTGTAGAGAACATCTCGGGCATCATTAAGTCGATCGAAGAAGATCAGCAAATCCATCTGGGCAACGAAAAAATAATTCCGTTTTCCTTTTTGATGGACATTGTATTCCACAAAGATTTCCTGCCTTTCCACGCCAACGGGCTCATGTTTACGGCTTTTTTTGCCGATACCCCGAGCTACTCGTCCACGTTCTATTCGATCGGCGGCGGGTTTGTCGTCAAGGAAGAGCGCACCAACGCGCGCAAAAAGGAAGCGATCAAATGTGCTTTTCCGTATCCGATCCAGAATGCCGAACAACTTTTACAATATACGATAGCGCAAAACCGCAAGATTTCTGAAATCGTATACGACAACGAAAAATCGATGCGTTCAAACGAGGAAATCGACCGCGAACTGATGCGCATCTGGCACACGATGCTCGAGTGCATGTACATCGGTTGCCATTCGGAAGGCGTTTTACCGGGCGGGCTCAACGTTCGCCGGCGCGCTTTTGACATGCACCAGAACCTGATCGGACTGTCCAATTACGCCAATCCACAGCAGTGGCTTGAAACGATCCGAAAAACGGAGGTCAAATTCCGGCAGATCCTGCAATGGGTTTCGTGTTTTGCGCTTGCGGTCAACGAAGTCAATGCCGCCCTGGGTCGCGTGGTCACGGCGCCAACCAACGGCAGCGCCGGCGTCATTCCGGCCGTATTGATGTATTATTGCGTGATCGAAAACCACAACGCGGGCCAAAACGAGATCAGGCAATTTTTGCTGGTGGCGGGCGAAATCGGCAGTATTTTCAAAAAAGGATCTACTATTTCCGCAGCCATGGGCGGATGCCAGGCAGAGATCGGCGTATCGTCGGCTATGGCGGCGGCAGCCCTGTGCGAAGTGATGGGCGGCACACCCGAACAGGTTTTGATGGCCGCAGAAATCGCCATGGAGCACCACTTGGGCATGACCTGCGACCCGATTGGCGGGCTGGTACAAATTCCGTGCATCGAGCGCAATACAATGGGTGCGATCAAGGCAATCAACGCCGCCGAACTCGCGCTGTCCACCGATGCCAAAAACGCCAAAGTCCCACTTGACAAAGTCATCGACACCATGTGGCAAACCGCAAAGGACATGAATTCAAAATATAAGGAAACGTCCGAGGGCGGATTGGCCATCGCAGTAAATATGGCGGATTGCTGATTTGTACATTTAATATTCAGGGCCGATCTGACCAGTATTCCCCATCTCCAACCCAAACCAAAATTTAACCTCAAACTTTAAACTTTAAACCTTAAACTCCCCCAACCTTTCCACCACCTCACTCCCCGACCGCAACGCCGCCTCCACCGTTCCCACTTCATTCGCGCAGAACGCCTCGCCGGCAAACCAAACCGTTTCCGCGATGCCTTTGTTGATTTCTTCAATGGCCGGTAAGCTCTGCGGCATACGCCATGAATAGCCTCCTGCGGAAACCGCGTCTGAGGTATATCGGAACACCGCACCTGCGCGGAACATCTGGCGAACGGACGCCTTTTTAAAGATTACTTCGAGTGCTCCGAGTGCTTGGTCGATCAGCTCGTCATCGGAAAAAGACAAGGTTTCATGAACGTAAGCATCGCCGATCCATCCGGTCAGCACAGGGCTTTTGATCGATCGCTGCGTCCAGAACGTCAGCCCGCCCTGGGCAAACAAAAATCCGATGTCCGGACGCTTTTGCTCCCAGAACCGATCGTTGAATTCGAGCGCAAATTTGATCACCGAGCCAAATCCGATATTTGAAAAAAGTTCCTCAAACCGCGCGATAGGCGGATCGAACTGAATCTGTCGTTGCTGCAACACCCCAAGCGATACCGTCACAATGACCGCATCGGCCGCAAACGAGCCAACATCACAAAGCACCTCGACGGCGCCTTTTTTCCATCGGACTTTACGCGCGCGCACCCCCAGATGCAACTCACAATGTTCCAGGGATTGTTTGCCGATGAACTCCAGCAACGGCCCGTACCCCGACACCAGCCGGTATTGTGTTTGTTCGGACAGCCATTCGGCCTGGATGCTTTTCACGCTAAGCCTGTCGACATCTGCCAGGTCCAGTCCCTGGGCCATGTCGGCCACTTGCTGCCGCAACGCTTCATATTTTTTGTTTGGGAAATGGCGGTCGAGGAATTCGCGCATCGAAAGGTCTTGGCGCACCGATCCAAGCGCCGCATAGAATTCGTCCCACGCCTTGCCTTGCCGGACTGCGCGCAACCGTCCGTTTTGGTACGCATAGCTATTACCCGATGCCTCGGCCAGGGGCAACCGCGCTTTGCGTGCGAGCTGTAACGTAAGCGGCAATTCACCGTGGACGAATTCGGCCCCGGCTTCCACGTGGTTCAAGAACCCCGGCGGAACCAGCGTGTGGATGCGCCCGCCGATGCGCTGCCCGGATTCCAGAACGGTGACGCCGATGCCTTTGCGCGAGAGCTCGTATGCAGCCATCAAACCCGCTGCACCTGCCCCGATTACAATTACTTTCATCGGTACAATTTAGCAACAATCGGCGAACTTCCCAACATTAAGGTTTGCGACGCGTGTCGATACAGTACACGATTTTCCATCCGGACGCCTCTTTGACCAATTGGAACGAGTTGACACCCGAATGGCTCAGTTTTCCATTGACGTAAAATTCATACGGTGTCCACGCATGGGCCAGGCTGCCGTCGATCTGGATCGTGAAGGATAGTAATTTTTCGTGCAGCGTGATCTCTTTGGGCACTTGCGAGATCGATCGGAAAAACTGCCCTATGTTTTCTTCAGAGCGTTTTGCGCCGTCTTTACCTTCAGCCACCGAATGCAGGACCACCGATTTGGCCAGCACCGATTGCATCTTCACGGTATCCTTTTGGTGAAGCCCTTCAAAAAAAGTGTCAATGGATTGACGCACCTGCGATTCCTGGCCCATTGCCGCAAAGTTTATGGCCAATAATGCCGCTGTGATCAGCTTCTTCATATAATTCGGTTTGGATTGCCGCCAAGTTAGTACAAAAATGTCGTCCGATGTTACCCATCCCGATCGCATTTACTACTTTTACATTCCAAAATCGAAAAATATGTCTGTCGCAAAAAAAGATTATAAAAAAGTCACTACCCGATCGCTGATCGAGATGAAAGCCCACGGCGAAAAGATCTCGATGCTTACGGCCTATGATTTTACGATGGCTAAAATCGTTGATATGGCCGGTGTGGACGTGATTCTCGTAGGCGATTCGGCGTCAAACGTCATGGCAGGCCACGAAACGACCTTGCCTATTACACTCGACCAGATGATTTATCACGCTTCGTCGGTGATACGCGCCGTGGACCGCGCTCTTGTCGTGGTAGACTTGCCGTTCGGAAGCTACCAATCGGATCCAAAAGAGGCACTGCGATCGGCCATACGCATCATGAAGGAAAGTGGCGGCCATGCGGTCAAACTCGAAGGCGGCAGCGAGATCAAGGAATCGATCAAACGCATCCTGGCAGCCGGCATTCCGGTAATGGGACACCTCGGGCTTACCCCGCAATCGATTTACAAATTCGGAACTTATACGGTTCGCGCCAAAGAAGAGGCAGAAGCCGAAAAGCTTGTTGAAGACGCCCAATTGCTCGAAAGGCTCGGGTGCTTTGCAATCGTTTTGGAAAAAATTCCCGCCGCGCTGGCCAGGCGCGTAGCCCAAAGCATTTCAATTCCGGTCATCGGCATTGGTGCAGGCGGCGGCGTCGACGGACAGGTGCTGGTCATTCACGATATGTTGGGAATGAACAACGAATTCAGCCCGCGTTTTTTGCGGCGCTATCTGGATTTGTACGAGCAGATGACCAACGCCATCGGAAGGTATGTGGGCGATGTGAAATCCGGGGATTTCCCGAGCGAGCGCGAACAGTATTAACCAGTCACGCACTTTAAGCAAAGCCTAACTCTTTCCCTATTTAAAGCCAACCCAATCCTCAGGTTCCCCGCTTAACGCCCAATTCTTTTGAAAACGCTTTCCACCAAAGACAACCTCCAGATTCTGCACGAAGACAACCACATTATCGTGGTCAACAAACGCGTGGGCGATATCGTACAAGCCGACAAAACGGGCGATGAGCCGCTCAGCGAGGTTGTCAAACAATACATCAAAGACAAATACCAAAAACCCGGCGAGGTTTTTCTGGGTGTTGTACACCGATTGGACCGGCCCACCACAGGGATTGTCGTGTTTGCAAGAACTTCCAAAGCGCTCTCGCGGCTCAACGAATTGTTCAAAAACCGCGAAACGCAAAAAACGTATTGGGCCGTGGTTAAAAATCCGCCGCCAAAAACCGCGGACCGGCTTGAACATTACCTCAGGCGCAACGAAAAGAACAACACTTCCAAAGCCCACGTCAAGGAAGTGCCAGAGAGCAAACACGCCAGCCTGGATTACCGCGTGATCGCGCAACTTCAGCATTACACTGCCCTTGAGGTTGATTTGCACACGGGCCGTCACCATCAGATCCGTGCCCAGCTTTCAGCCATCGGATGCGCGATCAAAGGCGATCTCAAATACGGCGCAGACCGCAGCAACCCTGACGGCGGCATCCATCTTCACGCCCGGCGGCTCGGGTTCATCCATCCGGTGTCAAAAATCCAAATGATGCTTGTGGCGCCCGTTCCCGACGAACCGCTGTGGCGCGCCATTGATATGGAAATCACTTAATTACGATAGGCAATTGTATAACATCGGATGATCCGGACGGTTTACTTTTGAATAAAAATCGATCATGAAAAAGTTATTTTGCCTCGCATGCGGATGGTTGAGTCTGAACGCCGCCGCACAGGAACACTATTCGGGCATCAGCACGTCGCAACGCAAAGGCATCATCAATGCCGGGGTCAATCCTGCCGAATTGGCCAACCTGGATTCCAAATTCGATATTCATGTGATTTCTACCAGCGTTAAAGCCTCGAACAGCGAACTCGGTTTTGGCGATCTGGTTGGCGGCGGCAATTTTACCGATAAACTCTTTGCAGGCAACACATCGGTTGATCTGAGACTGGACGGCGAAATTACCGGACCGGGCATTGCCTGGCGAATGGATAAATGGGGCTTTGCCTTTACGACCAAGGCATACGCCAGACTCGACCTTGTGGCTGTGGATGCCAACCTTGGCGACGCACTGACCAACAGCGCGATCGATGCGTTTTACAGCGGCGCATCGGTCCTCAGCAACGCCAACAACCAGCGCCTTGCCGGTACGAGTTGGGGCGAGATTGCGTTGTCCGGCGCGCGCATTTTATATGAAGACTCCAGCCACAAGCTGAACCTTGGCGCATCGGTCAAAATACTGTTTCCGGGATCGTATGCAAACTTTGGTGCCGAGCGTTTCAGCGGGACCATCACCAACGATTTCGGGCAGGTCAGTCTGACCAATGCGCAGGCAAACCTGAACATCGCCTATTCGGGAAACCTCGGCGACGACTTCAGCCAGCTTAGCGATTATACTGGCGCCTTGTTTGGAAAGCCAAATGGCCTGGCGGCGGACATCGGGGTCAATTACCAATGGAAAGACACCGATGAGCAACAGTACAAACTCAACGTCGGGGTGGCTGTGCGCAACATCGGCGCGATGACATTCAAATCCAGGGACAACGCGGACACGCATTATGTTCTTTCGGTCCAGGGCAATGATACGTTGAACCTGAACCAGTTCCAGAATGCCAAAAGCCTCAAGGAAGTCGAAGCCATCCTGCTTGGGACGGGATTTTTGAACAAGGCCGTCAACGAGCGCAAATCATTCAAAGTCGTGACACCCACTTATTTTACAGCTTATGCCGATGTGAAAATTGTTCCCTCGTTTTACCTTACCGCGTTTACGCAACTCAAAATGCGCAAAGACGACGAAAACGGACAAATCGCCGGCCAGAATGTGTTTTCGCTCACGCCGCGTTACACTACACGCAACATCGAGGTCTATCTGCCGGTATCGTCAAGCGAAATCTCAGGGTTTGCGACCGGGGTCGGATTCAGGGCATACGGATTTTTCATCGGATCTGGATCGGTCATCACGGCCTTACTGGCCGACGCCAAGCAAGCCGATGCGTACATCGGATACGGTTTCCAATTGGATTAAATTTACTACATTTGGTTTCCGTTACCGCCCCGAGATGAATTTCAAGAATGACGTCGCCTATCGCAAACAAGTCCTGACCGCGCTGCTCCACCAGATTGTCACGCGCGAAGATGACATTATTGCGGCGCTCGCACGGGATTTCCAAAAGCCTGCGTTCGAGGGTCTGGTCACAGAAACTTTTATCGTCCTCTCTGATCTCAGGCAAACCATCAAGAATATAGGCCGTTGGTCGCGACCGCAGTGCGTATGGCCCTCTATACTGAATTTCCCATCCACAGACCGCATTTACCGCGAACCCTACGGCAACGTCCTGGTCATTGCGCCCTGGAATTACCCGTTCCAACTTGCGATGTGTCCGCTTATTGCAGCGGTGGCCGCCGGGAATGCCGTGACGCTCAAACCCTCTGAACTCAGCCCGGCCACATCGGAAATCATTGCCGATATTGTCCGGGCAACCTTTGGCCCGAACCACGTAGAAGTCTATCAGGGCGATGCATCGGTCAGCGAGCGTCTGCTAACGCACCGGTGGGATTACATTTTTTTTACCGGAAGCGTGGCGGTCGGCAAAATCGTGGCCCAAGCCGCCGCACGGCATCTGACGCCGGTAACGCTCGAACTGGGTGGCAAAAATCCGTGTATTGTCGGGGCATCTGCAAACCTTGCCCTTGCTGCACGCCGCATCGTATGGGGAAAATTCCTCAATGCGGGCCAAACATGCATTGCGCCGGACTACCTGCTCGTCGAACAGAAAATTAAATCGGCGTTGATCCCGCTGCTGATCGCGGAAATTGAAAAAGCGTATAGTAGGGATCCGCAGCAATCACAAGATTTGGCGCGCATCATCAGCGACAAACACTGGCAAAGGCTCGTATCGATGATCGATCGCGAAAAAATACTTTACGGCGGCCAGTCCGATGCCCCAACGCGCTATTTGTCCCCCACGCTGATCGATGAACCGATATCGGAAAGCGCCGTCATGCAAGGCGAGATCTTTGGCCCGATCCTTCCGGTACTGTCCTATGAAACGTGGACCGATATAGAAAATGTCATCGGGCGTTATGAGAAGCCGCTGTCGCTGTACGTTTTCAGCCAGGACGATGCATTTTCCAGAAAGGTGATCCAGCAATTTTCATTCGGCAACGGCTGCATCAACGATACGGTGGTGCAATTCGGCAACGCGCGGCTGCCGTTTGGCGGTGTCGGGCATTCCGGCATGGGCGCTTATCACGGTCGCGCCGGTTTTGAGACGTTCTCACATCGCAAACCCGTTGTAAAAAAGGCCAATTGGCTCGATTTAACGATGCGTTACGCGCCTTACACCCATAAATTCAAAACCATACGACAACTTTTAAAGTGGCTTTAACATCATGAAAGACATCAGAAACCGCATCGCCGAAATCAAAACACAAGGTTATTCCATGGCTTTCGGTCCAACGTTTGACCGCACCCTGGC
>JAEWLN010000089.1 GCA_023457535.1 Bacteroidota bacterium | reverse complement strand
GGCTACATCAGCAGGTTTTTTCATCAGGTAATTCGCTCCGGCGTCCAGGTATTTTCCGACTGCCGATTTGGCGTAAGCCCCGGAAATCAGCACGACCGGAATATGGCTCCACTTGGGCGACTTTTTGATGATGTCGAGAATTTGTTCGCCGTTGAAGACAGGCATGATGATGTCCAGAAAGATCACATCGGGCAATTGCTTTTCCTTTTCGAGCGTGCGCAGCATCACATTGCCGTTGACAAATGGCCGCATGTCATGACCGAGCGCTTCGACCGCTTCGCCAAAAAAATGCAGGTCGTCCGTATCGTCGTCCAAATAATAGATCAATTGTTTTTTCATGGGCGTTCGATTTTTCAAGACCGATCAATTTGCCGGGACCGGATCTGTAGCTGGATTGTTAGGATTTCCCGTTTTAGGGCGTTCAACCCCCGATGGCGAGGCGGCGCGCGTCTGATCGACCGGCGGTTGCCCCACAGGCGCCGCTGGTTTTTGTTTTGCCTGTGTGCCTTTTCTTGTATCGAGCGTTGGCGTTGATGAAGGATTTGCAGGCGCCGTCATCACGGGCGGGCTTGTCGGTTGGGGCGTGGCGTTGCTTGGTTTGTCCGTTTGCGCGGCGGCTGATCCAAAGGTCAGCAACGCCAGGCTTATCAAAATCGTTTTCATAACATGTCTTTTTACAAAGTTGCCTGACTGTCGCACCTTACGCCTTATACGATTGCAAACCATTGTTTTACGATTACAATTTTCTTTAACAACAAGCCGTCAAATTTTAAAATGAATTTGGCAATAAAATTTCTTTCGCCGCCTTAACTTTAGGTTTCACCAAAATTAAAAATCATGGAAAAGAAAATTGCCATTTTGGCCACACACGGATTTGAGGAAAGTGAACTCAAATCGCCTAAAGAATTTCTCGAACAACAGGGATGGGAAACGCACATTGTAAGTCCTGAAGCCGGATCGATTCGCGCCTGGGCGGACAAAGACTGGGGCAGAGATTATCCGGTAGACATCACACTCGATAAAGCACGCCATGAAGATTATGACGCGCTGGTTTTGCCCGGCGGTGTGATGAATCCCGATAAATTGCGACTGGAGAAAACCGCCGTGGATTTTGTGCGCGCTTTCTTCGACGCCGGAAAGCCGGTGGCCGCCATTTGCCACGGGCCGCAAGTCCTGATCGAAGCCGATGTGCTCAGGGGAAGAACGGTAACCTCATTCCCATCGGTCAAAACAGATCTTATGAACGCAGGCGCCGAGTGGGTCGACCGCGAAGTGGTGGTCGACAACGGATTGGTCACCAGCCGAACCCCCAATGACCTGCCGGCCTTCAACAAGAAGATGGCCGAAGAAATCAGGGAGGGCAAACACCAACCCGAACACCATTAAAACAAAAGCGGAACCCAAAGTTCCGCTTTTTTTATACCGCGATCGCAGCAATTCCTTTTTCGAGCGCCGTGGGGGCCAGGTTGGGAATTTGGGTACCCTCGGCGCGAACCACCTCGACATCCGGAATACCGATGAACGAAAACACATTTTTAAGATAGGGCGTGACCGAATCGAACCGTTGCATCGGCCCATTGGAATACACGCCGCCCGAAGCCAGCGCTACATATACTTTTTTGTTGCTGAGCAACCCTTTGGATCCGTCTGGGTCATACCGAAATGTTTGCCCGACGCGCACAATGTGGTCGATCCATGACTTCAATGTGGAAGGCACTCCAAAATTGTACAACGGTACGCCAATGACGATAATGTCAGCGGCTTTGACCTCAGCAACGGCCTGATCCGATTGTGCAATAGCCGCACGATTGGCGTCCGTTTGCAATTCCGGCGGTGTAAAAAACGATTCCAGATGCGTAGAAGACAAATGCGGCAGATTGTGTTGGGCAACATTTCGCTCCACGAGGATACTTCCGGGATGCGCTTCGGCGATTTTACTGACAATGGCGCGCCCCAGACGGATGCTGTAAGAAACTTCGCCGCGCGGGCTGGACATGATATGAAGGATATTTTTCATGGTGATGGATTTATTTCCATCAAAATTACGTACATTCGGTTTTCAAAAGTTAGTAGTTTACTACAGGTAAGCAGTTACCTAAAAGTTAGCATTATGGACGAAAATCATTCTTTACAAACCTGCAGGCAAAAGCTCAACGCTGTGGGTGACGCGGTATACGTACTCGGCGGAAAGTGGCGGTTGCGCATCATCATCGCCATCCGCGAAGGCCACCATCGTTTCAATGAATTGCAACGCACCATCGACGGCATATCGGCCAAAGTACTCTCTGGCGAACTTAAAGAACTGGAACTAAACGGCCTGGTCCGGCGCAATGTGGATCCGGGACCGCCCGTCGTGGTGGAATATGTGCTGACGCCTTACAGCGATTCGCTCAATAGCGTGCTCGGCGCGCTCAGCCATTGGGGTGAACAGCACCGCGAAAAACTCGTAAGCGAACGCCGGTAATTTCAATCGGCGGCAACCCGCCAAATGGTATTGGTCTTGTCATCGGTTACAAGCATCGAACCGTCGGGAAGCAGCGCGAGCCCAACGGGACGTCCGCGCACCTCGCCTTTATCCGGATCGACTATAAAATTGGTCAGGAAATCTTCATATTTGCCCGTAGGTTTCCCATTCTTAAACGGCACAAACACCACCTTGTAACCCGAGAGCGGCTCGCGGTTCCACGACCCGTGCTGTGCAATGAACGCACCGTTCCTATATTTGGCCGGAAACGATTTGCCGGTGTAGAACAAAAGTCCGAGCGACGCAGTGTGCGCGCCCAAATCAACATCCGGGACGATAGCCGTTTTGACCAGGTCCGGGCGCATGTCTTCTTTTTTGATCCGCGGATCGACATGGCCGCCCCAATAACTGTAAGGCCATCCGTAAAATCCGCCGCGCCTGACCGATGTCAGGTAATCCGGTACCAATTCATTGCCCAGTTCGTCGCGTTCATTGACTGTCGTCCACAGCGTTTGCGTGCCCGGCGCCCAATCCATTCCTACCGGATTGCGCAATCCCGAAGCGTATAATTTGAGCCCGCTTCCATCGGGATTGATTTCGTAAATGGCTGCTTTCCCGCTTTCGGCTTCGATACCGTGCTCGGCCACATTGCTCCCGCACCCGATGGCGATGTAAATCTTGGAATTGTCCGCATTGGCAATGATGTTGCGCGTCCAGTGTTGGTTGTGCTTACCGGCCGGCAGATCGGTGAGTTTGACGGGTTCGCCTGTTATGCGGTTTTCGTTGCGGTCGTACGGATACCGCAGCAGCGCATCGGTGTTGGCCACATAGAACCCATCGCCGATGACGAGCATCCCAAATGGCTGATTGAGCCCGTTTTCCCGGGTAAGCAATTTGACGCGGAAATCCGGCTGGCCGTCCTGGTTGGTATCGCGCAGGATCGTGATGACGTCTGCACTGTTGTTCAGGTTGTTCGATTTTCCGGCTCCGATGATGGCCGCGCCCACCTGTTTGGGAACGCTGTAATTCGAATTGGATTCGGCCACGAGCACGTCGCCATTGGGCACCACGTACATCCAGCGCGGATTGTCGAAATCGGCCGCATATTTCGTGACGGTAAAACCGGAAGGCGCCTGTGGCCTGGCACCGTCCTTCCACCCGATCACGTTGGAATATTTTGTCACCGATGGGGTCGCATACGGGGCCGGAAGTTTCCCGCCTCCTTTTTTCTGGGCCGATAACAGCAGCGGCACCAGCATCAATAGTAAAAATGTCTTTTTCATTGTTTTTTACTTAAAGTTACTGACTCCCAAAATATTGGACAACCGATTTACGACAAGTTTAGCATTTGCACATGCTGTCAAATCGTGCAAGTGTGCGGCAAAAAGTTGTAAAAACCACATCGGATGGAATGCCGACATTTGCGTAATATCCACACCATGGCCAAGCGCAATTACACCCAGCAAGCTTTGTTCGGACCGCTGTACGCGTACCTGGTCGTGCTGTCGCCGCCACCCGGGGTAATGGCACAACTTTCCGATGTCAAGCTGCAAATGGCCGCATTGGCCGACATTGGCGAGGCAAACTTACATTCCAGGCCACACATTACGCTGACAGAAAAACTTACCGATGACGCCGATTTCGCAACCACCGTAGCCCAATTGCTGCAAACGGCACGCAGCTTCCCGATTGAGATTTCAGGTCACGGGTTTTTCGACCATCATTCAAAAAAGTCTGTGTTTGTCAATGTCGCGCCGCACCAGCCGATACTCGAACTGATGAATCTGGTCAAAAAGAAATCCGGTTTTCCGCACCTGAGCCTGCTTAAAAAGCTGCCGCCGTCCGAATTTGAAAAGCTGCGCCCGTGGTTGCGCGACTGGAACTACAGCGCGCAATGGCATTGTACTGAAGTGTTGGTATTGCGCAAGCTTATGTCAGAAAAACACCTCGGGTTCCGCGAGCAGTTCAAAATTCCGCTTCAATGAAAATAATCCTTGATTTCGCGTGTGAGCCGTTCGGGGTTTACCTTTTCGATCGGATGTGGGGTATCGGGCCAGATCGACAGGCTCGCATCGGGCAGCTGGCGGAACACGTCCAGGGTTTCCCCTATCGTGACCATCGTATCGCGATCGCCGAGGGCCAGACGTACCGGATGAATGATTTGCGCATAATCGGATGATGAAAGCGCATTGGTTTGGCCCAGGCCCACCATCATATTGGCGGTGCGCTCCAGCAATTGCTTCCAATCCTGCGGCGCGTGCCGTTTTTCAAGCACCGATGCAAAGGCGGGAATTTTTTGCGCGATCAATGCCGGATCGAGCATCTTGGTTTCACGTGCGGCAACCTCAGGGGTCCATTCGAATTTCGTGGCCAGCGTAAAGATGCGACCAATGCGCTCGGGATAATGCCGGGCAAGGTAAAGCGCGACGTAGCCACCCATGCTGTACCCAAAAATGTCTGTACGGTTAATGGACATTAAATTCAGATAGGCCAGCACATCGGAAGCAAACTGCGCGATGCCGAATCCGTTTTCGAACGGTGCGCCACCGTGTCCGCTGAAGTTGAGGACATGCACATCGAACCCATCGGACAATGGCCCAACAACGGAATGGAACTGGTCTTGGGCGCCGATGGCTCCGTGGAGTAATAACAGTGATTTCATGTCGGAAAATGATTGATGGTGCAAATTAAACAATTGCATCGGGTATCACAAGCGGGCATTTTCCAAACCTGGCGTTAAAATGCTTGAGCGCGCTGGATTTTGTGGCTAATTTTGTGCTTTTACCGCACCATGAGTTCAAAACAGATTCCTTTTTCCGTACTCGACCTGGCCATGGTACCCGATGGCAGCACGCCCACGGATGCCTTTAGCAACAGCGTTTCACTTGCAAAACACACAGAAGAATGGGGCTTTACGCGTTACTGGCTCGCCGAGCACCACAATATGGAGGGCGTTGCAAGTACGGCTACCGTAGTGCTGATCGGGCATATTGCGGGCCACACCAAATCGATGCGCGTGGGATCTGGTGGGATCATGTTGCCCAACCATGCGCCGCTGGTGGTCGCCGAACAATTCGGTACACTGGCCACGCTGTATCCGGGCCGTATCGACATGGGACTCGGTCGGGCACCGGGAACCGATCAACTCACTGCCAATGCGTTGCGACGCGATATGGGTGCGGTTATGGATTTTGAAAGTAACATCCGCGAAGTGCAGCGCTATTTGTCGGAGGAAAACAAAAAAAGCAGCGTGCGCGCGATTCCGGGCGAAGGTCTAGGGATTCCGATGTGGATTCTGGGGTCGAGCACAGACAGCGCCTACATTGCCGCGTCACTGGGGCTGCCGTATGCATTCGCGAGTCATTTTGCGCCCGCGCAACTCTTTGAGGCAGGCGCCATTTACCGCGAGCATTTCAAGCCGTCTGCGCAACTGGCTGCCCCATATTTTATGCCGTGCGTCAATGTTATCGCGGCTGACACCCGGCACCAGGCACGCCAACTGGCCACATCGTTCAAACGGCTGTTTCTTGGGATTTTGACCGGCAAACGCCAGAAAATGCAGCCGCCTGTAGATCCGGATTCAGATTATATCGATCCGTTCGAGGAAGCGGCGTTACAGCAAATGATCCGGTTTTCGTTTATTGGCGATGCGGAAAAGATCGCTGATGAACTCGAGATTTTCATCCGCCGCACCCAAGCCGATGAAATCATGATTACCACGCCGGTCTATCACCATGAAGATCGTTTGCGGTCTTATGAGATCGCGGCATCGGTGATCAGGTCTTTGGATTTTTGAAAGTCGGAAAAAAATTTGTCGAATGTCGAACGTCGAACGTCAACTTTTTTTGTCGAATGTCGAACGTCGAACGTCGAACGAGCGCAACTTTAAAGCTTAAACTTTTTGTCGAATGTCGAATGTCGAACGAGCGTGCCGTTAAACTTTAAACTTATTTGTCGAATGTCGAACGTCGAACGAGAGCCAATTTAAAGCCTAAACTTTTTGTCGAACGTCGAATGTCGAACGTCGAACGAACGCAACTTCAAACTTTAAACTTTTTTGTCGAACGTCGAACAAATGAATAAGAAACTTCAGCGCGGTATTAAACTTTAACAAAATGTACAGATTTTCTGCTTGCGTGGTATTTGTAAATTTTGTTGGGGTATACTTCCAATGCCCCCTTCCCTAGAGCTAAAATACAATTTTAAAAACTTAGTCTGTTATAGAAAATCTGTAAATTTAGTTGAATGTCGAACGTCAAACGTCGAACGAGCGCAACTTTAAACCTTAAACCTTAAACTTTGACGAAGGTCGGAATGACGAATGACGAACGGTGTTTTTGTCGAATGTCGAACGTGGAATGTCGAACGAGCGCAACGTTAAACTTCAAACTTTTTTGTCGAATGTCGAATGTCGAACGTCGAACGAACGCAACTTCAAACTTTAAACTTTTTTGTCGAACGTCGAACAAATGAATAAGAAACTTCAGCGCGGTATTAAACTTTAACAAAATGTACAGATT
>JAEWLN010000088.1 GCA_023457535.1 Bacteroidota bacterium | reverse complement strand
AGCACGCGTATCCCGGGCCGATTCATTCCGGTGGGACAAGGTTTCTTCCTGACCGGCAGCGCATCGGGCGGTAACATTGCATTCAGCAACGCACAGCGCTTGTTCATCAAGGAAGACAATGCCAATTCTAACTTTATGTTCAAAGCCGCTCACCAGGCAGGGCCGGTTGCGCAAAATACAAACCGCGCATTTGAAAACAACGAGGACGATTATTCTGAATCGCAGTACGGCAAGCTCCGCATCGGATTTACGTCGCCGGAACAATTCCACAGACAGGTATTGCTTGGTTTTATGAACGAGCTCGCGACAAGCGCCATAGAAGCCGGTTACGACGCACCGCACATCGACAACCAGCCGAGCGACATGTATTTCCTGAACGGAACCACGCTACTGAACATTCAGGGCGAAGGCTACTTTAACGAGGATGCAATTTACCCGATCGGCATCAAGCTCGCCGCCGCCGGAACAATCAAATTCACGCTCGACGGCACTGAAGCGTTCGACGAAAATCAGGAAATCTATATTCACGACAATGCTACTGATACCTACCACTCGATCCGCAATGAGCAGGTCTTTACCGTATCGGCGCCGGCCGGCATCACCAACGATCGCTTTACACTGCGTTTCAAAACCGATGAGGCACTGGCTGCGAACCAATTCGACGCTACGGCCGCAATCGCCACCATGTACACGAGCAACGACCGCATGATCACCATTACAAACGGAACGCTGCAAGCCAAGGTCGAAAAAGTGCTGTTGTTCAACATGCTTGGCCAGCCGGTCGCGCAATGGGAGACTTCAGGTCAAAACCAAAAGCTGATCCAGTTGCCGGTCAAGCCGATGAGCACCGGAACATACATTGTAAAAGTGATCACCGACCAAGGCGATTTGTCGAAAAAAGTATTGATCAAATAGCCCCCTTTTACCCCAATCCATACCAAAGCCTTTCCTCGGAGAGGCTTTTTTTATTGTAATATTATTTTTACATAAAAATCAAAAACATGTATTTTGTCGATGTTTTATGCGTTTTATCGACAAAATATTTTTTTGTTTGATTGGGATAATCTAATTTCGAGCCGTCAAACCCTCCGAACCTCCGTTGTATCGGACAGCATTTGAACCAGTTATGAAAACAAATCCCCTGAATCTGTTTGTCAACACGGCCGCCTCATGGGTTACAGTTTGCGCAATGGCACTCGCGCCGCAACTCTCTTTGCGCGCGCAAATTACCGCGAACCCGTCCCAACATTCCCTTTGGCTCAGCGGCCAGGGTTATGCCGAGGCCGCCCCTATGCTTGGCGGACTTACGCAGGCCACTGTGATGGCGTGGTTTAAAGCCGACGCCACGCTCAACACCACCGCGTTTTTAGTCGGCCAGGACAACTTTCAAATCCGACTCGTGTCGGGCGCTGAAGGAAAACGCCTGACGGCAACGGCAAAAAACCAAACCCTGGTATGGGACCACCCAATTGTCAGCGAACGTTGGTACCATGTAGCGGTGTGCTACGATGCCACGTCGGCTGAAAAATTCGCGATGTATATCAATGGCAAAAAGGCTGCAGTGTCCGGCGCGGCAACTTTGCATGACGGACTGGCGCCAAGCGATGTGCGTTTTACGATGGGAAGACACCCCCTATCGGCATCCGAATTTTTCAAAGGCGCCATCGACGAGGTCCGCGTGTTCAACACCGCGTTGCCTGAAGACGTGATCCAAAAAACCGTTTTCCAGGAAATCCATGACAATGCAAATGCGATCCGCGGCGAGGTCATTCCACGCGATATTCCCAATACCAACTGGGATTCGCTTTTGGCCTATTTCAGAATGGAGCCGACAGCGGACATTTTGCTCGACCGCGCCCCGAATGCCAGCAGCGCGAATCCGGCCTTGGTACACAACGTAGCTTTTACGCCACAGCAACCTCCGATGCCCCTAAGGACCATCAGCTCCGGAAATCTCGACGATGCCCTGGAACTCACAGCGCAACTCGATGCCCCGGCGTTATATCCATGGTCCATCCTGCAGGTCTCACACCATGTGGAACTCACGGCAAACCGCACCGTACTTGGAATGGTCATCGACCCCAATACAACAGTAGCACTGACAAACGACAACAAACTTGAAAACACCTGGTATCTGAAACTGGACGGCAAACTCGAGCTGCGCGGTAAATCCCAATTGGTCCAAACCGTTGACAGCCAACTCGACCCAACGAGTTCCGGATGGATCGAAAAAATGCAGACGGGCCAGTCCAACCGGTACAACTACAACTATTGGTGCGCACCGGCAGGCGCTGTAAACGCCCAGACGAACAACAATCCGTATACGGTGGATGCGGTGCTGCGCGACGCTACAGATTGGCACAATCCGCAGCCAGTTACCTGGACCACATCGCTCGACGGCGAACCCACTACGCCCATCACACTAAGTACCTACTGGATTTTCAAGTTCCAGAACATGGCCCCGACCTATGCCAATTGGTCCAGCGTGGGCGCATATGGAACACTGCTTCCGGCGCAGGGATTTACGCTCAAAGGCAGCAGCCCGGAATCAGGGGAGCAGCAATTGGCGTTTATCGGCAAACCCAACAATGGCACCATTACCACCATCATTGCCCCGGGACATTTAAACCTGACCGGAAATCCCTATCCGTCCGCGCTTGACGCCAATCAATTTCTCAAAGACAACCACGGCAAAATTAACGGAACGCTTTACTTCTGGGAGCACGATGCGGCAAACAACACGCACATGCTTGTGGATTACCAAGGCGGTTATGCCACGCGGAATCTCGTAGGAGGTACACCCACATTTGCTTTGCGCGATCCGCAAAATCCGGCTCTGCACGAAACGCCTGGACGGTTTATTCCGGTTGGGCAGGGATTTTTCGTACGCGGAAGCTCCACCGGGGGCACTGTAACCTTTTCAAACAGCCAGCGTGCCTTTATGAAAGAAAATGCGCCTTTGTCCAATCCGCTGTTTCGGCAAAGAATGGCCGCCGACGCATTGGAATCGGAGGACAACGCCAACGACGAGGTTATCGAGGACACATTTGCCCGTTTGCGCATCGGTTTTGAATCGCCCAATGATTTCCACAGGCAAGTGCTGATCGGTTTCATGGAAAGCTATGCCAACAGCGGCATGAATCCGGGGTATGACGCGCCCAACATCGACACACAGCCATATGATATGTTTTTGATGAATGGCAGCAACGCCCTCGTGATTGCAGGTGAAGGCTATTTTAATCCGATGGCCGTTTATCCGATAGGAATCAAAAGCGCCGTTCAAAGCACCGTACGCCTGATGCTGGACGGTACCGAGAATTTTGACGAAAACCAAGCGGTGTACCTGTACGATTCGGACACGCAATCCTATCACGACTTGCGCCAGGGCCCGATTGCCGTATCGGTTGGCGCTGGCATGAATACGACGCGGTTTACGCTGCGTTTCCACAATCCAACGCTGTCGTCGGCGGAATTCGACCCGGCCGGCATGTCGGTGGCATTTATAAACCAGGACCGCATGCTCGTGATTGAGAATCCATCGCACGCAGCCATGCAACACCTTATATTGTATAACATGCTCGGACAACAAGTTCACATCTGGGACGCTGCGCAGCTCAATGCCCAAAAACTGCGCTTGCCTGTTGATGCCGCGCCCGGAACCTATATTGTAAAGGTCCACACTAAAAATGGCGATCTGGCCAAAAAGATCTTGATTTTATAAACCCTTTTTCCCCAAAAGCAGGAAAGGCTCCCGTTATGGAAGCCTTTTTTTTGTCTATTTGAGTTTCGCGATCAATCCGGCGAGATCCAGCGCGGTTTGTTCGCCGGTAGACAGGTCTTTGAGGCCATACTTCCCCGATGCCATTTCCGTTTCTCCGGCGATGACCGCATACCGAATGCCTTTGCGTTCGGCATACGTAAATTGCTTTCCGATTTTGACCTGATCCGGATACAACTCGGCACGAATTCCTGCGTCGCGCAAAGCCGACAATGCATTCATGGCATACAGCGCTTCCGATGGCCCGTAATTGATGAACATCGCTTGTGAAGAACAGGCGACGGCTTCCGGGAACAAGCCAAGTTCCTCCAGGACGAGATAAATCCTGTCGAGCCCAAACGAAATTCCCACACCGCTCATATTTTTAAGTCCGAAAATGCCTGTAAGATCGTCATAGCGGCCGCCTCCGCCAATCGAACCCATCGAAACGCCCTCCGGCGGCGCCACTTCGAGAATCGCACCGGTATAATAATTAAGCCCGCGCGCCAAGGTTACGTCCAGATCCAAACGGGAATCTTTAAGCCCCAGTGCGCGGATATTCTCACAAATAAACCGCAGTTCTTCGATCCCTTTCTGACCTTCCTGCGAAGAAGCAAGCAGTTCGGATAGTTGGCCGATCTTTTCCTCCACCGTACCGGCAAATTGGAATAATGGCTGGACTTTTTGGATCGCATCGGACGAAATGCCCTTTTCGATCATTTCATTTTTTACGCCGTCCTCGCCTATTTTGTCGAGTTTGTCAAGCGCGACGGTAAAATCGATCAGTTTGTCACTGGCACCGATCACCGCTGCGATACCCGATAATATTTTGCGGTTGTTGATCTTTATCGTCGCGCCTTTAAGCCCCAGGGCGCTGAAAACCGCGTCATACAACTGGACGAGCTCTACTTCCTGCCACAGGCTTGTCGAACCCACCACATCGGCATCACATTGGTAAAACTCGCGGAAACGCCCTTTTTGCGGACGGTCTGCGCGCCAAACCGGTTGGATCTGATAGCGCTTGAACGGAAACTCGATCTCGTTTTGATGCTGGACGACATAACGCGCAAACGGCACGGTCAAATCGTATCGGAGCGCCTTTTCCGAAATCGACGCCGTGAGCCGTAAACTGTCTTTATTGGCCAGATGGGTTTCATTGGCTTTGGCCAGATAATCGCCCGAATTGAGAATTTTAAAGATCAAACGATCGCCTTCTTCGCCGTATTTGCCCATCAGCGTCTCTGAATTTTCGAATGTCGGGGTTTCGATGGGCTGGTACCCGAACTTCTCAAAATTGGCGCGCATGATTTGCATCAGGTATTGCCGTTTGGCCACTTCCTGGGGTGAAAAATCGCGGGTTCCTTTGGGTAGGGATGGTTTTTGGGCCATTGCTGTCGTATATTCTAAATTTAAAATCCTGATTTTGATCTGCGCAAATCATTTGCCGATGCGCCGCATGGGGCCCGGCAGTAACTTCGTTTTGCAAATATCCTTCTTTTTAAGCGAAGTTGAAAGCCGCAACGCAATTTCGTTACGCCGATGAACCCGTGCAGTTTGCCATCCCGCCACCTCGTGGTCACCTTCACACCGATTTTTGAATGTCCGCCACCGATTTTTCGTATTTTAGTGCCATGTTTAAACTGCTCAAAGAAAACATCCGCATCGCGATGGGGTCGATCAGGACACAATTGCTGCGCACAATCCTGACCGTGCTCATTATTGCCATCGGCATTACGGCATTGGTGTGCATCCTGACGGTGGTTGCCGCGCTCGAAAATACGATTTCAGGCGACTTTGCGTCGATGGGCGCCAATACGTTCAACATCCAGCAGTACAACATTTCCGACCAGATGGACCGGCGCAGCAACAAAAAGGCAAACCCGATCATTTCCTATCCGGAAGCCGTCGCGTTCAAGCAAAAATTCCAGTATCCGGCCACGCAGACATCGCTGTCATTCACGGCCACCTCTACCGCAGAGGTCAAATTCGAGTCCAGGAAAACCGATCCCAAAATTTCGGTTATCGGTGTGGATGAACACTTTGCGCCCAATTCAGGACTTGAAATCGATCAAGGGCGGAACTTTACTGCATTCGACATCCAGAACAATGCCTATATGTGCGTGGTGGGATCGGATTTTATGAAGGACCTTTTCAAAGATACCAATCCGCTGGACAAAATCATCTCGATCCGTGGCGCGCGGTTCAAAGTCATTGGCGTGCTCAAGGAAAAAGGGTCTACATTTGGCAACAGCCGCGATCTGCGCGTACTGGTCCCGATACAGGTGGCGCGTTCGCTCTTCACCGCTCCCAATATCAATTACACCATCAGCGCAATGATCGCCAAAAAGGAACTGCTCGATCAGGCGATCGACAACGCTACGGCCACGATGCGGCGCGTACGCAAGCTCAGTCCGGTGCAGGAAAACAATTTCGGGGTTTCGCGCAGCGACGATCTGATCAATAAAATCCTTGGCATTACGCAATACCTGGGTTGGTCTGCATGGATCATCGGGATCATTACGATATTGGGCTCGTCGATCGCGCTGATGAACATCATGCTGGTTTCCGTGACCGAACGCACGCGCGAAATAGGTGTTCGCAAAGCCCTTGGCGCCAAACGGGGCACGATCGCTACGCAGTTTTTTATTGAAACACTTGTCATTGGGCAATTGGGCGGATTGCTCGGGATTTTGCTCGGGATTTCAAGCGGGTTTGCCATTGCGGGTTTGCTTGAATTCCAGTTTACGACACCGTGGATGGCCATCTTCTCGGCCGTGGTCACTACCTTTGTCGTCGCCGTGGTATCGGGATCTTATCCTGCGGTAAAGGCCTCGCGGCTGGATCCGATCGAAGCGCTTCGGTATGAGTAGTTCCATAAAAATTTAACATTTACGGCAGAAAATCTGTAATGAACAGTCCCGGCGATTGCTGAAATTGGCCGTAAAATTTTATACGATGACAGTTCAGGATTTACCCGCGTACCGATCGGCTTTTAAACTGGCCCATTCTATTTTTGAAATCTCCAAACAATTTCCGACTGAGGAACTGGAGATGATTACCAAACCCATCAGGCGTTCCTCGCGAAACGTATGTGTGCATTTGTCCGAGGCCATGCAGCGGCGCAAATATGTCAAATATTACCAAACCACGCTGGTGGACGCCGATTCTGCCAACGGCCAGACCCAAACCTGGCTCGAACTGGCGGCGAATTGCAAATACATCGACGAGGAAACTCTTGCCCCTATGCAGGAGCGGTGTGCGGCAATCAGCAAAATGATCCAGCACATGAAGGACCATCCCGAGCGGTTCAAATAATTACACCCGCGCCAGAATCATTCGATCGTTGCCGTACAGATCCGCGCGCAGCTCAACTTGCGAAAACCCTTTTTGCCTGAGCATATCCGTGGTTTCGTTGCCCAGATATTGGTTGATTTCGAAATAGAGCCGGCCGTTGGAAGAAAGGCTTTTAAGGGCCAGATCGGCGATTTTACGGTAGAACAGCAATGCATCATGATCGTCCACAAACAGCGCCAGGTGCGGCTCGTGGTCGAGCACATTGGGCCGGATTTCCCTTTTTTCGAGGTTTCTTACATAGGGCGGATTGGACACGATGACGTCAAACCGGGCGTGCAGATCATCGGTGGTTAAAATGTCCTGGGAAATCCAGTTAACAAAAACGCCATTGCGAACTGCATTGCGCCTGGCCACTGAAAGTGCATTATTGGAAACGTCCATCGCCCAAACTTGTGCATGCGGCAACCCGTGCGCGAGCGAAATGGCGATACATCCCGAACCTGTCCCAATATCCAGGATGCGAAGGTTTTCCAATTGCAATGCCGCGTGATCCGACAAAATCCATTGCACCAATTCCTCGGTTTCCGGCCGCGGAATCAATACGTGGGGCGACACTTCGAAATCAAGTCCAAAAAAAGAAGTGACACCTATTATATATTGTATGGGAACGTGCGATTTCAATAGCGCCACGGCCTGCTCCCACTGTTGCAGCTGGCTTTCCGGGATTTCAAGGTTGCGGTCGAGCGCAAGGTCGATGCGTTTGAGCCCGGTAAAATGCGCGAGCAGCAGGTAAAAAAAACTTGCTGCTTCATCGGCGTCGTAATGCGGTGCGAGCGCATGGGTAAAACGGGAACGGTAATCAACTATTTTCATCTGACATGTGGATTACAAAACGGCCGGACCGGGATGGGAGCGGCATCCTTTTGCGTCGCTCCGCCACGGACAACCACCAACGGGCGCGGGGCCGAGACTGGCGCAGTAAATCGCTCCCAAAAATAAAACTTAAAAGCCAAAGCATCGGCCAAAGCTGCCGATTTTAGTAAATTTGCGCATATGAACCACGAGTTTTACATGCGCCGATGCATCGAACTGGCCAAAAACGGCCTGGGCCTGACGTATCCGAACCCGATGGTGGGCGCGGTAATCGTAGCCGATGGCAAAATCATTGGCGAGGGCTGGCATCGAAAGGCTGGTGGTCCGCATGCAGAAGTGCTCGCAATCGCATCGGTGAAAGACCCTGGCCTGCTTTGCCGATCGACCCTTTACGTGAGCCTAGAGCCGTGTTCGCACTTTGGCAAAACCCCACCGTGCTGCGATTTGGTTCTTGAAAGTGGAATTCCCAGCGTCGTGGTGGGAACGGTGGATCCCAATGAAAAAGTGGCCGGACGCGGCATTGCCAAACTCCGCGACGCAGGGGTCGACGTAACTGTGGACGTACTTGCCCCAGATTGCCGCGAACTCAATAAGCGGTTTTTTACTTTCCACAACAAAAGGCGTCCGTATGTGATTTTGAAATGGGCGCAGTCTGCAGACGGATTCATCACACCACTGACCAAAAATGCGCGCGGGCCGGTTTGGATTTCGGGCAGTTATTCACAACAGCTCGTACATAAATGGCGCGCCGAGGAACAGGCCATACTCGTGGGAACGCGCACCGCCATTGACGACAATCCCAAACTGGACGTTCGGCATTGGACAGGCGAAAATCCTGTTCGGATAGTTATCGACAAAAGCGCACGGATTCCACTCCAAAGTCATATATTTGATAATCAGACGCCCACCATTGTCGTTACAAGTCCCGGTCGAACCGGTGCATTTGGCGATTTGCCAACGCTGACGGTGGACTTTAATACCGCTGTGGCTGCCCAAATCTTAACAAAATTATACGGGTACGGACTGCAATCGGTGATCGTGGAAGGCGGCGCCCTTACATTGCAAACTTTTATCGACGCAGGTTTGTGGGACGAGGCTCGGGTTTTTATCGGAAAGACTGTTTTGACACAGGGCGTGCAGGCGCCGTTGATAAATGGCCCGGCAACACGACAGACGATGCACGATGACGAACTTTTAATCTTCAGGAACCATGATCAACACCATTATTTTTGACTTTGGCGATGTGTTGTCAACCTGGAAAAGGAAAAATCCCTCGAGATGTTCCGCACGCTCGGACTCGATGCCCCGACTGAGGAACTCATTGCGCTCAACGACGAATTTGAGCGCGGCCGGATCACTGAAAACCAGTTTATGGACGGCTTTTTGAAACATTTGCCCAACGCGGACATTGATGCCATACGCAGGGCGTGGAATGCGATCATAGGCGACTTTCCGCTCGAACGGCTCGAATTCCTGCAGTTGCTTTCGCATAAATACCGGCTGTTTTTGCTGACCAATACAGATGCGATCCACATCCGGCAATTCGAGGAACTCGTCGGGGAATCCTTCGCCCGGGCTTTCTACCAGTGTTTCGAAAAAGTGTACTATTCGTATGAAATGGGCATGCGCAAACCCGATGGCGAGATTTTCAACTACATCATCCGAAAACACGATCTCTCGCCAGGGCGTACTTTATTTGTAGACGATAAAAAAGAAAATTGCGATGCAGCGGCCCAGTGCGGATTACAGGTTTGGAATTTGCAGCCGGGCGTGGAAGATGTCGTACATTTGTTCGACAAAAAACTGCTTTGAATTCCTTGAGACCCGACGACATTTATCAAACCCTGGCGCGGCCTTCTGCCGAAATTTTATACAAAGAGAAAAACAGCAAATTCTTTGGATATGCGTTCCCGGTCACTACGGAGGACGAAGTCAAAAACCACCTGGAACAATTGCGCAAACAACACCCCGGCGCAGTCCACTTTTGCTATGCGTGGCAAATGGGCACCGATAAGACCACGCATCGCGCCAACGACGACGGCGAACCATCGAACTCCGCCGGCATGCCGATTTACGGCCAGATCCAGTCCTTTAATGTGACGAATGTATTGATAGTAATTGTCCGTTTTTTTGGCGGTGTTAAACTGGGCGTAGGCGGACTCATTTCGGCCTATCGCACCGCTGCGCAAATGGCGCTTGAGCAATCGGAGATCGTCGAGCGAACCATTGACATGCATTACCTGTTATCGTTCGATTACAAAAACATGAACAAAGTCATGCGCGTGATCAAGGAAAAAAACCTTGTCATCGTGGATCAAAAAATGGAACTCGATTGCGAAATAAAAATCGCAACGCGAAAAAAAGACGCCGCAGCGGTCGTTGCATCATTTGAGGCGATTTTTGGCGTCGCGGTCAAACCGGCTTAATCGCTTTTACGACGCGCTTTCCAGTTTGTCGATAATTTCCCTGATGTAGTCCGGCGGACTCATGGGCTTGCCCGTCGCAAAGTTGACAAATACGAGCATGATGTACATCGTGGTCAGCAATTCGCCGTTTTCGTTAAGGATTTCACAGTCAAAATCGATCTTGACCGATGTCTGGCTTTTGAACGTCGTGCGCACGGTGAGCAGCTCGTCATAACGCGCAGGTTTTTTGTAATTCAGCGTGAGTGAAGCAATGGGCAAACCGATGCCGTTTTCCTCCATCCACCTATAGGATACGCCGTGGCTCCTGAGCCATTCAACCCGCCCGATTTCGAAGTATGGCAAGTAATTCCCGTGGTAAACGACCCCCATTTGGTCTGTTTCTGAATACCTTACGCGCAGCTGGATTTCATGTGTTTTCATATTGGATTTTGTATGGCTTTTTAGTACATTAGCAAAGGGTCGAAACGGGTGTCCGTACAATAATAATTTTAAAAAATCAACCCGCTTTTTATTTTTTTTTAACGATTTTTGTTCACATATTTGTTTCCCCAAAATGCAAAGGAAAACAGTCTTTTTTCCGTTGTAAGAGAACCTTTAATAAAACACTAATTTAACACCATTTATGAGCAAAACTGCGCAATCAGTATGGGAAAATTGTCTGCTTTTCATAAAGGACAATATCCAGGAACAGGCCTATAAAACCTGGTTCGAACCGATTAAGTCTGTTGAGCTCACTGATAACGCCCTCTATATTCAGGTTCCGAGTAAATTCTTTTATGAATGGCTCGAGGAGCATTACGTTAAATTGCTCAAAGTAGCGCTCACCAAGGAACTCGGGAAAAATGCAAAGTTACTCTATAAAATCAAAATGGAAAACACTTACGGCAACAAGCAACCGTTTACGGAGCAGTTGCCCAGTGCGCACCGCTCGCCTGTGAAGTCGCAGGAAGTCGACGCTCCATTCAAGAACCTGAATCCCGAGCTCAAGAATCCGTTTGTGATTCCGGGCATCCGCAATCTGAAGATCGAATCGCAGCTCAATGCCAATTACAGCTTTGACAATTTTCTCGAAGGCGATTCCAACCGGCTCGCACGTTCGGCAGGCATGGCTGTAGCGAATAAACCCGGCGGCACGTCGTTCAACCCGTTGTTGATTTTTGGCGGCGTCGGACTCGGAAAAACGCACCTGGCGCACGCGATCGGTGTGGAGATCAAGGACAAATACCCTGAAAAGACGGTGCTGTATATTTCGGCCGAGATTTTCACCCAACAATACATCGATTCGGTCAAGAAAAACAACCGAAACGATTTCATTCACTTTTACCAGCTCATCGACGTTCTGATCATTGACGATGTGCAATTCCTTTCCGGAAAATCGGGAACGCAGGATGTGTTTTTCCACATCTTCAATTACCTGCACCAAAACGGCAAGCAGGTCATCCTGACCTCGGACAAAGCGCCCGTGGACATGCAAGACATCGAACAGCGCTTACTTTCGCGGTTCAAATGGGGCCTGTCTGCAGAACTGCACCAGCCCGATTACGAAACGCGCATTTCGATCCTCAAGAACATTTTGTACCGCGACGGTGTTGACATGCCTGAGGAAATCATCGAATATGTCGCGCGCAACATCAAATCGAACGTGCGTGAGCTCGAAGGCGCCATCATTTCACTGATCGCCCAATCGTCGTTCAATAAAAAAGAAGTGACCATCGAACTGGCCAAGCACGTGGTTGAGAAATTCGTCAAAAATGTAAAACGCGAAATCTCGATCGATTACATCCAAAAAATCGTCTCGGATTATTTCCAGCTCGACCTTGAAACGCTGCAGTCCAAAACGCGCAAACGCCATGTGGTACAGGCGCGTCAGCTCGCCATGTTTTTTGCCAAGAAGTTTACCAAGGCTTCGCTGGCCAACATTGGGGCGCAAATCGGGGACCGCGACCACGCGACGGTATTACACGCATGCAAAACCGTGGACAACCTCGTGGCCACCGACAAACAGTTCAAGAAATTCGTAGAAGACATCAACAAGAAACTTTCGTTGTAATGCCAATCAAGATATTAATGGTCTGCCTGGGTAACATTTGCCGTTCGCCTCTGGCCGAAGGACTGTTGGCATCTAAACTTCCGGCCGACAAATTCACCGTCGACTCTGCCGGCACGGGTCACTGGCATGTGGGCAAACAACCCGACAACCGGTCGATTGACGTAGCACGACGCAACGGGATCGACATTTCGTGCCAGCGCGGCCGGCTGTTTTCCAAAGCCGATTTTGACGCGTTCGACTATATCTACGTGATGGATTCGACCAATTACGACGATGTGATCCGGCTGGCCCAAACCCCTGAACACAAAGCCAAGGTCAAAATGATCCTGAACGAATTGTTTCCGGGCGAAAATGTCGATGTTCCGGATCCTTATTTCGGGCTGGCCAACGGTTTTGACACTGTTTATGCGATGCTCGACGAAGCGTGCGGGATTATTGCCAAAAAACTCATTGCCCAACACCCATGAATGCATCGGGCAAACTTTACCTGATTCCGGTTCCGCTCGGCGACAACGACCCGACCGAGGTCTTGCCACACACCATCGCACGCACCATTGGTTTTATCGACGACTACATCGTGGAAAACGAAAAAACCGCGCGCCGTTTCATCAAAGCCATTTTACCTGAAAAAGCACAATCATCGCTGCGGCTGCAAACGCTCAACAAACACACTGATGTTTCAAACCATGCCGCGTTGCTCGCACCGTGCCTGGAAGGAAAGAACGTAGGACTGATGAGCGAAGCGGGTTGTCCCGGCGTCGCCGATCCGGGGGCGGTCGTGGTGGCCCTGGCGCACCAAAAAGGAATTCAGGTGGTGCCGCTTGTAGGACCATCGTCGATATTGCTCGCCGTGATGGGCGCGGGCATGAACGGGCAGAGTTTTGCGTTCAACGGGTATTTGCCGATCGAAAAATCGGAGAAAAAATCGGCGCTCAGGCATTTTGAGAAACTGTCGCACGAGAAGAACCAGTCGCAATTGTTCATCGAAACGCCGTACCGCAACAACAAAATGCTCGAAGACTTGCTCCAGGCTTTGCAACCCGATACCCTTTTGTGTGTGGCCGCCGATTTGACGCTTCCCACGGAATTCATCCGCACGTTGCGCGTTCGCGAGTGGAAAAAGGTTACTGTTGATTTACACAACCGTCCGGCGCTGTTCGCGATCCACAAAAATTAAGTTGCTTCAAGCAAAAAAACCTGCCAAATGACAGGTTTTCAACAATATAGAGGAGCTATTATTTTGCTTTGGCATTCGCATCGGCGACAATGGCCGAAGTTTCGTATCCGCCGAACCATTTCATGTAACTTTTAACCGACGTACCGTAATCGTCTTTGCATTTGCGCGCGCCGTTGCTGCACAGAAACTTCTTGACAGACCCTACCCCGCCGAGGTGCGCAGCGGCAAGCAATCCGGATTCGGTGATTTTGACGCCGTCGACGATTTTACCAGAATATTCTTTGATCTCATCGCGCAATTCCCATTTGTTTTTGGACAGCAGCGCAACAAATGCCTTTTCCTGCAACTTTGGATTGCGCAAAAACGCGAGGCTGTCATGGATGCCGACGGATTTTAAAGTTTCACGGCCGAATTGGTATTTCCCGAGATAGCCGAGTGTATTTACTTTGTGGTATTTGCCTTGCGACTCTTTGAACGCAAGGGCTTCTTTAAATCCGATGAAGTATTTTCCGGTAAACGGAATCGAAGATAAAATGTAATCGCTTTTTTCCTGGGATGGAAATGCATACGCCCCTGCCTCGATTTGGGTTTGGGACCATTGGTGATCTTGTATCCGGAAAGGTTTAAATCCCGAACTCAAATAGGTAACTGAAAATAAAATTGCAATGTAAAATGTCCATTTCTTAATCATACTTTGGTTTTCTTCCGGGACTGTCACTCCGCGAAAATTTCTGAGGGCCAAAGATACGACAAATATACTAATGCTGAAAATCAGCCAGTTAAAGTTTTCTAAAAATAGAGGTAGCGGAATTTTACGATGCCGTCGTTCCTGAACTCCACCGTTGGCGCCGGGATTTTTACGGTGTTAAAAACAGCAAAAAGGGTCTTGAGCACATGTGATTTGGTCTCGATTTTAGTGAGATCGGCATCCAAACTGAAGTAAAATTGCCGCACGCGTCCGCTCTCGGGCAAAAACACCGTATTGACCAGCACGTCCCGCCCGGTCAGCATGCCTTCACCACCATACCCGACGGCCACATTGAGCCATTTTGGAATTGTTGTCCCTTTAAAAAATGAGTGAACGTTGGCCGACAGCCAATACGTTTGCCCGTTGTAATCTTTTAGGATTTGCTCGGGCAGGTTTTGACCCAGCACGTTGGGCCGCGCCGAAGCATATTCAGTGGTATGGAACGAAAATTTAGGAACGATGCGCTGCTCCTTCCACAAAAGCTCCTGCCCTACATAGAACGCGGTTCCTGCAAAATTGGCCGCTACATCGCCGCCTGAAAATCCCCACCCAGATGAATAGCCATCCATGATTTCAACGGCGGTCAGGAATAAAAATCCTGCGCCCGGACCGTAAATAAGCTGTTGGGAACGGCTGGCACCACTCCACGCGAGGGCTTCCTTGCCGAGCCTGCCAAGATGGTAGGACGAAAAGACATGACCTGCTTTGTCCATTTGGAGCCAGTCTGCGTTGTCGTTTACCGTATGAAAATCGGTTTGCTTGTAATCGGAATACCAAGATTGGTGCAGTGCAAAAAGGGCTCCGGCTGCCAATGCACCTTCGGCGATCAGTACGCCGGTGCGACGGGGTTTATGAAGCGAATCGGACGGTGTCAAAAACCGGTTCAAACCACTCTGGCCCGCCACCGACAGGCTTGCGAGCAACAACAGCGCTATGTATGCCCTGCCTTTCACTTATCGCTTAATGCCCTGACCATTAATCCATGCCACGTATTTCTGGCGATTTACCTCATGTTGGGCGGCCGTGACCGCAAATTCGTGGTACCCAAAATTGGTCACGCTCGCACAAAAATAGATATAATTGTGCTTTTCCGGATTCAGTACGGCGTCGATGGCGGTAATGTCCGGCATGGCAATGGGTCCGGGTGGCAACGTTGCATACATATAGGTGTTGTATGGAGAATCGGTCGCGAGGTCTTTGTTGAGTACGCGCTTGATGACCTGGTTCCAATCGCCCGAATTCTTTTTGACCGCGTAGATCACCGTAGGGTCCGCTTCGAGTTTCATTCCTTTGTTCAATCGGTTCAGGTAAACCCCAGCCACGCGCGGCCGCTCGTCTTTTTTGACCGTTTCTTTGTGTACGATTGACGCAAGCACCGTGGCTTGTATCGGGGTGAGGTTCTGCGCCCTGGCCTTTTCGATGCGTTCGTCGGTCCAGAATTTTCTGAACTCTTTGGCCATGCGCTCGCGAAACCTGGTCGCATCGGTATCCCAGAAAAATTCGTACGAATTCGGGATGAACATGGCCAATACGTCATCCTCGGTAAATCCGTTTTCGCTGAGAAACGTTGGGTCTTTGAACGCGCTCAGCAGACTCAGGCTGTCGGCTTCGATCTGGTGCGAGATGCGTCCGGCAAGGTCCTCAATGCGTTCCTGGTTATTGAACGTCAGGTCTACCGGCACATTCTGTCGCAACGCATTGACAATCTCGTTGCTGTTCATACCGCGTTTGATCAGAAAGCGCCCGGATTTGTGGTCGCGCTGCGGATACGATTTCTTTTCGGCCACGGTTTCAAAACGCTCCATGTCATCTACGTACGCCGCCATGATCTTTTTGACCGCATCGTAATCCGATCCCGTAGGAATGGTCACGTAAACTTCTTTTTCAGTAAACCTGGTATTGCCCGCGAAAATGTTGCGGTACATCATGTAGCCGTACACGATAAGTCCGGTCACAATGACCACTGATAAAATGCCGATGATTTTCTTTGCTCTCAATAAACTAAGGATTTGATTGTGTTTTTTGCGGTGCGATCAGTTGGAATAACGCTTCATCGCGATAACCCCCGCTTGTGTAATTCCAGTCTCTTTTGACCCCGACCTGCACAAATCCAAAATTAGCAAAAAGCTTTAAACTCGCACTATTCCCGGTGTCAATATTCGCATAAAGTTGATGCAGCGCCAGGCGTCTGAACGCATAATCGATCAAAAGTCCGAGCGCCTCACTGCCTATTCCGGTATTGCGGTCGGCTTCATCGCGGATCAAAATGCCCACTCCGGCACGGTTGTTCTTAGGGTCGTAGTCAAAGAGATCGATAAGCCCGATAGGCTGAAACGACCGCTGCATGCATATCGCAAGGCGCAACTGACGCGCCTGAAAGATATCCTGCCTCGCATTTTTAAGGTATTCCCGAATCAAAAACTTAGAATAGGGCGTTTGCGTATTGCTGATTTCCCAGATTTTTTCGTCGTTTTCAATGGCGTAAACAAATTCGAGGTCTTCAGGCTCGAGCGCACGCAGGTAAATATTTTGGCCGGAGAGCGTCAGCATGAAATCATTCCTTTAAATACAAATTGTGCGGGACCGGTCAGCCATACATTGGCGTACCGTCCGGACGCGGCCTCGAAAGAAACACCAAGGCGGCCGCCCTGAACGTGCACTATAATGGCGTTGTGGTCCGTCTTGCCCGTAGCGTGCATCGCAATAGCCGCGGCCGTAGCACCTGTGCCGCAAGACAGCGTTTCGTCTTCGACCCCGCGTTCGTAGGTTCGGATAGAAAAGGTGCCATCGGGTTCGGGACGGACAAAATTGACGTTGGTCCCCGCTTGCCCGTAGCGCGTGCTGTAACGGATTTTGGCCCCTGAAGAGCGCACGTCCAGATCACCCAGGTTTTCCTCCAACTGAACGTGGTGCGGCGATCCGGTATCCAAAAAAGTAAATCCGCCGTGGGTTTCGACCGTATCGACGTCTTTCATCTGCAGCGACACCGTACCGTCTTGCGCTATTGTGGCGTGATGCAGGCCGTCGGTAGCGATAAAAACCGCCCGGTCTTCTACGATCCCGAGCTTTTTGGCAAATGCAACGATGCAGCGTCCGCCGTTGCCGCACATCGAGCTCGGGTTGCCGTCTGAATTGTAGTACACCATGCGGAAGTCGGTTTGATCGTCCGGCTCGAGCAGGATCAACCCGTCGGCGCCAATGCCAAACCGACGGTCGCACAATCGCGCCACCCATTTTACGTCGTGTTTGGGAAATGTCGCACTGCGGTTGTCGACCATGATAAAGTCGTTCCCGGTACCTTCGTATTTAAAAAAAGTCAGTTCCATAGCAGGTTGAATTGCAGCAAATGTACAAATAAATCACACACGGCATTAAGGAGCCAAATCGCGCGCAAGTCGTTGGCAGGCAACGTTTGCAAACAAAAAGTTAATCTGCGTTAAACGGGCGTTAAACTGTTTTTTAACATTGGACAATGTTTGCTAATTTTACGCAAACCAAAAACTGTAACAAACATTGTTAAACCCAAATAATTTCAAAATGAAAAATTTAACGAGCTTATTTTTAGTGTCATTGCTGAGCGGTGCGACAACGCTCGGGGCATACAAATTATTTGTTGAAGAAGACCGCGCCGGCCAAGGGGTGGTTACTGTTGCAAACCCAAATTATGCTAAAACGGTTGGATTAGGCGCCGAATCGGTCGATTTTACTTCCGCAGCCGATAAAACCGTACACTCAGTAGTCCACGTCAAAAACGTATCATACCGCACCGTTACCAATCCGATGCTCGAATTTTTTTACGGATACCGCGGCGGACAGCAGCAGGAACAAATCGGTACCGGATCGGGCGTTATTATTTCTGAAGACGGTTATATTGTGACCAACAACCACGTGATCAAAGACGCATCGGAAATTGAAATCACGCTCAACAATAACAAAACGTACAAGGCCAAACTCGTCGGGACCGATTCCAAAATGGACATCGCGCTGCTCAAGATCGACGCCGACACCAAACTCGAATACACCGTTTTCGCCGATTCCGACAACGTTAAAGTCGGCGAGTGGGTGCTGGCAGTGGGCAATCCGTACAACTTGAATTCGACCGTAACGGCGGGAATCGTGTCGGCCAAGGCAAGAAACCTGGATTCAAGCGGTATCCAATCCTTTATCCAAACCGACGCGGCGGTGAACCCCGGCAACTCAGGCGGTGCACTTGTCAACACCAAGGGCGAACTGGTGGGCATCAATACGATGATTTCTTCGATGACAGGGTCTTATGTAGGCTATTCGTTTGCCGTGCCGTCGAACATTGCACGCAAAATCATCGAAGACATTATGGAATACGGCAATGTCCAGCGCGGCATCCTGGGCGTTGAAGGCGGCGAGCTCAATGCAAAAGCGTCAAAAGAGCTCGGCACGACGGAAACTTCGGGATTTTTCATCAACCGCGTGACCAAAAATTCGGGCGCTGAAAAGGCCGGGCTTGTCAAGGGTGATGTCATCGTAAAATTAGACGAGCGCAATATTGCCACTTATTCCGATCTGGCGTCCTACATCAACACCAAACGCCCGAACGACAAGGTCAATGTCACTTATGTGCGCAACGGCAAACGTTATGTAGTGCCGGTTGCCCTGACCAAAAACGAATTTGTCGCCACGGAGTTCAAAGGTTTGCAATTAGAGAACATCGATGTATCGGACAAAAAGAAATTCCGCATTACATCCGGGGTACGCATTCGCGAAATCACCAACGAGAATTTAAAGCCGTATTACGACGAGCTTATCGGCAACATCATTTTGAGCGTGGATAACGTTCGCGCAACCGATGTGGAGACCGTTTCCAGAATCCTCGGAAGCAAAAACGAGAACCAAAGCGTCAGCATCGAAATGATCAACAAGCAGGGACAGCGTATCCGCATTATTATCTGATCTTAATTATATCATGTTTAAGCCATCCTCAGGGTGGCTTTTTTTTGGCCAAACTTGTGGCGATGACCTTAGTTTTGAAGCCAAAATTCTTGGCGTTTGGCCATTTTTTGAACGCCAGACAACCTGTGCTGCATTTCATCCGATATTTGATAAAAAACAACGAAATCGTTTTCGTGATTCGAGAAGAAAGGCTTACTTTTGCGCCAAATCAAATAACACACTAATTTTTCACGCAATGAGCAACACGATTTTATACGAAAAGGAAATTTCGTCGCAAGCTGCACGCCGCCGTGCCGGTGTCGAGCTGATCAAGATTATCAGCGATTTATGGTATGACAAATCGATAGAAATGGTTCTGTTCCGCAACCAATTGATTGACCGCAACGTCAGCGACATCATCAACCTGCACGAATATGCGGGCGAATTTGTTGGCAAGCCGATTTCGATTTTTGATTCCGTTGAAATTGCGCGCGCGATCTACTCGCTGGATTTGCCGCCGGCCAAGCTCGATTTGGGCAAACTCACGTATGAATTCCGACTCGATGACAACAAACACGACGACGCCAAGCGTTTTGTGATCGACAAGCTCAGCAACGCCAAAGATTATAAAGGCAACAAACCAAAAGATGTGGTTTTGTACGGTTTTGGCCGTATCGGACGCCTTTTGGCCCGCGAACTGATGTCCAAAACAGGAAAAGGAACGCAATTGCGTTTGCGTGCTATCGTTACACGCGACAAAAACGATGCGGTATCGCTGGAAAAACGCGCATCCTTGCTGCGATACGACTCCATCCACGGCGATTTCCAGGGATCTGTGGTCGCCGATGTGGACAACCAGGCGCTGATCATCAACGGCACAACGGTTCACATCATTACGGCCAACGCCCCGGAAGACATCGACTATACGCAATACGGCATTGCCGGAGCGCTCGTGATTGACAATACCGGTGCATTTACGACCAAGGAAGCGTTAGAGCGCCACCTCACCTCCAACGGCGTCGACAAAGTATTGTTGACCGCGCCCGGGAAAGGCGTTCCGAACATTGTGCACGGTGTTAACCAGACGGACCACAATCCGGATGAAGTCACGATCTTTTCTGCAGCATCTTGTACAACCAATGCCATTACGCCTATCCTCAAAGCAGTCGAAGATACGCTCGGAGTGGTAAAAGGCCATCTCGAAACGATCCACGCCTATACCAATGACCAGAACCTGGTCGACAACATGCACAAAAAATACCGTCGCGGACGTGCCGCAGCGCTCAACATGGTCATCACCGAAACCGGTGCCGGAAGCGCCGTGGCCAAAGCGTTGCCGTCGCTTGCGGGCAAATTGACCTCCAATGCGATCCGCGTTCCGGTTCCCAATGGTTCACTGGTGGTGCTCAACCTCGAAGTAGGCCGTGAAACGTCGGTGGAAGAAATCAATGCGATCATGAAAAAATATGCGCTCGAAGGCGAATTGGTCGAGCAGATCAAATATTCGCTCAACAATGAATTGGTTTCGTCCGATATTGTCGGCACCTCTGCCCCATCGATTTACGACAGCAATGCGACCATCGTTTCGGGCGACGGCAAAAACATCGTCATGTATGTTTGGTACGACAACGAATACGGATACAGCCATCAGGTCATCCGATTGGCCAAATACATCGCAAAGGTCAGACGATACACGTATTACTAGGATCAAGCAAAAGCGCCTCTCCAAACGGAAGGCGTTTTTTTTTCGCTCATTTTGCCTAACTTTAGGAAAACTAACGCGATGGACGAAACACAACGACTAAGCAAATTATTCGGCGATCTTTACGATGGCAAGCCGTGGCTCGAGATCACTTTGGCCGGACAGCTCGGAGAACTCAGCGCCAAACAGGCAGCGCACCGGCATGGCCAAAAATGGAATTCGATATGGGAAATCACCAACCACATCATCCATTGGCGCGAAAATGTGTTCGAACGCGTCCACGGCAAAACACCGCAAACGCCACAGGATAATTATTTCCGGCCGGTACAAGACACTTCGGAAGCGGCGTGGAAAAATACGCTGGAAAAATTAAAGGAATCGCAACGGCAATGGCGCGACTTTCTGGATGCGATCGGCCGCGAAACGCTGGAGCTCTCTTATCCCGCAAACCAAATGTCTTATGCCGATCACATTCACGGTATTTTGCAACACGACGCCTATCATCTGGGACAAATCGCCATGCTTGCCAAACACGCCCCGGACTGATTACAATTCAGACGACGCTTTTCTGGTCAGGTAATAAATCGGGATCCCGACGAGCATAATGGCCACGCCCCAACCGCACGTGCTGGTCTTGAACACCAGCAATCCTACAGACAATGCCGAGGCCAATGCAATGTACAACGCGGGCAGCAACGGATAACCGAACGCTTTGTACGGACGCTCGGCATCGGGCATGGTTTGGCGCAGTTTGAAGATGCCGTAAATGGTCAGAATGTAAAAGATCAATACGATAATGACCACAAAATCCAGCAAGTCGCCATATTTACCGGTCAGACAAAGCGCCGAGGCCCAGATACACTGCGCCCACAAAGCCCAGGCGGGAACCCCGGCATGGTTTAAGAAACCTGCCTTTTTGAAAAACAGCCCGTCGTTGGCCATCGTATAATAAACGCGCGCACCGGCCATGATGAGTCCGTTGTTGCACGCAAAGGTCGACACCATGATCATGATGGCGATGATGTACGTGCCCATTGCGCCAAAAATGTACTGCGACGCGACGACTGCCACGCGGTCGGCTTTGGCAGATGCAATGGCGTCAATCGGCACCACTGCCAGATACATCAGATTGGCCAGAATGTACAGCACGCTGACGATCATCGTCCCTAAAAAAAGGCTCAATCCCACGTTGCGCTTGGGATTTTTGATCTCGCCCGCAATGAACGTCACGCCATTCCACGCATCGCTCGAAAACACAGATCCCACCATCGCCGCAGAAATACCGGCCAGTATCGTCGTCCCGCCAATGGATACCCAGTCTCCGGTGTCTTTTATATAGTTGCGCGAGCACCAGCCACTGGCCCAGTTGGACTGCCATATTTCGGCATCGGCGGCGAGCAACAATCCAAAAATGATAAGTCCGAGCAACGACGCAATTTTGATTATGGTAAGCACCGTTTGCAGGATTTTGCTGTTCTTGACACCGCGGCTGTTGAGATAGCTCAATAATATAATGGTCACGATCGAAACGAGCTGCGCGGCGTTGAGCTTGAATCCACCCAGCTGATACAAAATATTTTCATCGCTGAACGGTTCAAACAAATAAGCGGCAAATTTGGAAAACGCCACGCCTACCGCCGCGATAGTACCGGTTTGGATGACGGCGAAGAAACTCCATCCGTATAAAAAAGCGATCAATTTTCCGTACGCCTCTTTGAGGTAGACATATTGCCCGCCGGCTTTTGGGAACATGGCGCTGAGCTCGCCGTAGCTGACCGCGGCAATAACGGTCATTACGCCGGTGAGCACCCACATCAGGATAAGCATGCCTGCCGATCCTACATGGCGTACCATATCTGAACTGACAATAAAAATACCCGATCCGATCATCGATCCCACAACCAGCATCGTGCCGTCCAGCAGGCCTAATTCGCGTTTAAATTGTTCGTTATCGTGGTCTTGCATGTTGGTTTGGTTAGAGATGGGGCTAAAGATAACAAAAAGTTGCAAAGCCAAAACGGAAATATAATGCCGCTGGTCCGGCTATTTTTGCGTAACTTTATAAGACCGGCCGATAAAACCAACACATGGACCAATACATCATCATTTTCAGGCATGAAGACGGCAGCAAAATCGCCTCCACCGGGCAGATGCAACAATGGATGCAACAAACCATGCAATGGATCAACCAGATCGCCGCGCAAAATAAATTCGTGGACGGCAAAGGCTTGTTGTTCGATCAGGCGCGCGTGGTGCATGGAGGCGGCAATGTGACCGAAGGCGCTTTTGGAAACACGGCCGAAACCATTGGCGGATTTGTGATCGTACTGGCCGAATCCATAGAGGAAGCCACCGGTTTTGCCAAAGATTGCCCGGTGTTGCAAGGCGAAGGAAACAGCGTTGAAGTGCGTCGCCTGGCTCAATAAAAAAATTATGAAAACAATTGCTTACCTGACCGACACCCACCTAGATGAACCTGCTCCGGCACGGCACGGCGTCGATGAACGCCGCAATTGGCAACTCGTACTGGCGGATTTGTCGGCGCGCGAAATCGACGCGGTAGTCTTTGGCGGTGACATCGGGATGGCCTCGGCGTACGCGGAATTTTTCGAGGCACTTTCATCCTACCGATTGTTTGTTACACCGGGAAACCACGATACATCGGCGCAGATCGCGGAATTTTTTCCCAATGCCACCATCGCGCGCGACGGATTTTACCAAGCCTGTGACATGGGCGACTCGCGGTTGATCTTTCTCGACTCATCGACGGGCATTGTCGGACCTGATCAGCTCGGGTGGCTCGCGCAGCAATTGGAAACCGAAAAACGCGTGCTGTTATTTGTACACCATCCGATATTGCGTGTAGATACGTTCGTCGACCGCAAATATCCGATGCAGAACCGTGAAGAAGTAGGGCGATTGTTGCGGCAGCATGCGCAGCCCGTATATGTTTTCAGCGGACATTACCACATTGCCGACCACACCACGGAAGGCAATATCACGCAATTTGTGACCCCAGCCATTTCTTACCAGATCAATAAAGGAACCCCCAAAGTAAAATCCGATGCGAGCTATTTTGGATACCGCCTGATCGAATTGACCGAATCGGGTGTCGGGACAGAAGTGATCACCTTGTATCCTGACGAATTCTGAACCAGCGCCACTTTACTGCAAAAAAAAACTCCCTTTCGGGAGCTTTTTATTTTTAGTTCATTTAGAAACTGCCGGTAGACTTGTATACCTTTTTGGTATAAGTTTGTCCGTTGCAAGTGATCTTGACGATCCAATAACCGCGTTTCAGGTGCGAGATATCGAGCGTTGTGGCTTTCAGACGCCCCATGGTGTTATAGACCGCTACGGTAAAGTTTCCTGTCGTACAAGCCAGATTGCTCACCTGAATGACTCCGTCGGCACCCAAAACGATCTGAACAGGCAATGCCGGGTTGGTCGGCGTTGGGTTGGTTGGCGTCGGGTTGGTAGGCGTTGGGTTGGTCACTACCGGAGGCGTAGTTCCTCCACCCGAGCCTACGGTATACGTCAGGTTCAGGTTGTTGTAGCCTTTGGCCGCATCCCAGGTATTGTTGTTGGCAAAACGAACGGCATAAATCGCGTTGGACGGCATTTTTGAATCCGGCAAGTGCAGGAACAATTGGTAATTTCCGGCCGGCAATGCGGTGTTAAGCGGATGAACGACACGCGTGGTTTGACCCGCATTCCACAACCTGATGTTGGTCGTGATGGCTTGCGAGGTTTCTGCCCCAGTTGCGGTATTGCGGTAAACAAGATACGCTTTGCGCTCATTGAACATATTGGCAAATCCAACGTTCTGCAAATTGATCGTAAGCGATCCGCTTGCAATACTGGCGTTGAGCAATTCAAAACGGTAGCCGAGTTTACGCTTCACTTCGTCCAGACAGCCGCTCGACTGCCAGCTGTTGAGCACGTCCTGGTTGTAATCGGCATTGAGGTAATTGAAGTGGAAACGCTTCATTGCAGCCACCGCGTTTGTACAGGCAGAGAACGTTGTCAGGCTGCAGGTTTCACCGCCATCAAAAGTATAGCGGCTTTGGTTTTCAAGATAGGTAGGATCTGTGGTGGTGTTGATGTATGTTCCCCAATCATCGGAACTCGACAAAAAGCAATCGTTGTGTGCGGCAACCCGCGAGACAAGGCTGCCATTGTAAGCGTTGGCTGCCGATACCGGTGTAGCTCCCGCAATCTGACGCTGGATCACCGGCGTACGGAATGCCACCATTCTGTTTGGCGCGAGTTCCATGATTTTTTGCCCTACGGCGATGCGGTCTGCGGTATTGGTGGCCGTGTGGTCATCCGTTCCATAGTTGTTGGAAAACCACCATTCGCCGTAATTTCCGATGAATCCGGCTTCGACCGATGAAATCACATCTTCGTTGGCCTGGATGACGGGTTTGAGTTGGTCGATGTGCGCAATGACGCGCGATCTTGGGGCATCGGTTCCGTCAGAATTCGTGTAATTAAAGCGGATGATCGCCTTGACGCCCGCTGCGCGCAGTGCGTTGAAATCGGCTTGCATTTTAGACAAAAAGTCGGATGAGATGGGCGCGTTCTTAAACGCATCGAGGCGAAATTCCCGCCAGATCAACGTTACCTTTTCATTGGTACGAAAACCCGTCAACTCAGACTGGCTTAAAGGCTTGTAGGTTCCGGAACCTGAAGAGCGGTAGTGGTAAAATCCGCGTTCCGGATTGGCGAAGATTTCGGTGCTGGCCGTATACGTCTGCGTTTGAGAATAGGCCCCTACTGCAAACAGCAGCGCCATCAAGAAATAATTTCTCATAATACTAGTAGGTTAAGATTTAATGTTTAAAAAAAAGATTTGGCATAATCAAGTTGAATGGTAGGGGCTGTCATTCGAACTTGGGTGCAAATTATACGATTAAGTACTTATTTCATCGACGAACGGGTATTTTTAACAAATAAATCGGTGAAGTGCACCAATTAACACAAATTTGTAAGTATAGTTTTAAAATTACGGCATGTGATTTAACAGCTGAACACCCTGTTTCAGAATTATTTAACAGGGCAAATATGACCATAATCCATTAAAATTCAGTTCGATCAGCCACAAGTGTCGATTTGGCAAAAAAAGTTGTTACAGATTGCACTTCAACAACTTACACGCAAACGTTTTCGTTATACCAAAAAAAAACTCCCGACGAATCGGGAGCTCAAACACTATAAGTTTAAATTTTTAAGCCTCGGCCGCGATCAGGTTCAATGCAGAACCCGCTACAAACCAGCCAATCTGGCCTTCATTATAAGTATGGTTTGCGATAATGATATCGACCGATCCATCCTCGTGGGCAAACTCCAGCGTAAGTGGCCTGCCCGGCGCAAATTGCGTCAGGTCCGTAAAATTGATCGTATCATTTTCCTGGATCTTATCGTAATCTGCCTCATTGGCGAATGTCAGGGCGAGCATGCCTTGTTTTTTCAGATTCGTCTCGTGGATGCGTGCAAACGATTTCACCAATACCGCGCGGACGCCCAGAAAACGAGGTTCCATTGCTGCATGTTCGCGCGACGATCCTTCACCATAGTTGTGATCGCCGACGACAATAGACGGAATCCCAGCTGCTTTATACGCGCGTTGTACCGCCGGAACCGCATCATACTGACCGGTGAGCTGGTTTTTGACCGAATTGGCCTTTTGGTTGAACGCATTGATTGCCCCGATGAGCATATTGTTCGAAATATTGTCCAGGTGCCCGCGGAAACGCAACCAAGGTCCGGCCATTGAAATGTGGTCGGTGGTACATTTTCCGAATGCCTTGATCAGCAATTTGGCTCCGTGAATGTTCTTTTTATCCCAAGGTTCGAATGGTGCGAGCAATTGCAAGCGCTCCGATGTCGGGCTGACCACGACCTGAACGCCCGAACCGTCCTGCGCAGGGGCCTGGAAACCGGCGTCCTCGACCGCGAAACCGCGCGGTGGCAGTTCAGCACCTGTGGGTTCGTCGAGTTTGACTTCCATGCCGTCTTCGTTGATCAGCGTATCGGTCAGCGGATTGAACGACAAATCCCCTGCAATGGCCAATGCGGTCACGAGTTCAGGCGATCCGACGAATGCCAGCGTATTGGGGTTACCGTCCGCGCGCTTGGAAAAGTTGCGGTTGAACGAGTGAACGATGGTGTTGCGCTCTTCTTTCTCAGCGCCTTCGCGGTCCCACATCCCGATGCACGGTCCGCACGCATTGGCAAAAACCGTCGCGCCGATTTTATCGAATGTATCGATGAACCCGTCGCGCTCGATGGTGTAACGCACCTGCTCGGAACCCGGCGTGATTGTAAATTGCGCCTTGGTCTTGAGTTTTTTGTCGGCGACCTGTTTGGCAAGCGATGCCGATCGCGCGATGTCCTCATAAGAAGAGTTGGTGCACGATCCGATCAGGCCCACTTCTACTTTAAGCGGCCAGTTGTTTTTAATCGCCTCTTCTTTCATTTTTGAAATCGGCGTGGCCAGATCCGGCGTAAACGGTCCGTTAAGGTGCGGCTCGAGCTCGGAGAGATTGATTTCGATAACCTGATCGAAATATTGCTCAGGATTGGCGTAAACTTCAGGATCTCCCGTTAAGTACTCGCGGATTTTGTTGGCTTCGTCCGCTACATCGGCGCGGTCCGTAGAACGCAGGTAGCGGTCCATTGAATCATCGTATCCAAACGTAGAGGTAGTTGCCCCGATCTCAGCGCCCATGTTGCAGATCGTCCCTTTTCCGGTACACGACATGGCCGTTGCGCCTTCGCCAAAATATTCGACAATGGCACCGGTTCCGCCTTTTACGGTCAGGATGCCGGCCACTTTAAGAATAACATCTTTAGGGGCAGTCCACCCCGATAATTTCCCGGTCAGCTTTACCCCGATGAGTTTCGGGAATTTGAGCTCCCATGCCATGCCGGACATTACGTCTACCGCGTCGGCGCCACCAACTCCAATGGCCACCATCCCGAGCCCGCCCGCGTTTACGGTATGCGAATCCGTTCCGATCATCATGCCGCCCGGAAACGCATAGTTTTCGAGCACGACCTGGTGGATAATTCCGGCGCCCGGCTTCCAGAACCCGATGCCGTACTTGTTAGAAATCGACGACAAAAAGTCGAATACTTCATTGGATTGTTGCTTGGCACGTGCCAAATCTGTCTTGGCGTCTATTTTGGCCTGGATCAGGTGGTCGCAATGCACCGTGGTGGGAACAGCAACTTTTGGCTTTCCGGCGTGCATGAACTGCAAAAGGGCCATTTGCGCCGTGGCATCCTGACAGGCTACGCGGTCCGGTGCAAAATCGACATAATCTTTTCCGCGCGTGAACGCCTCCGTAGGCGTGCCCTGCCAAAGGTGGTTGTATAAAATTTTCTCGGTCAGTGTGAGCGGTCTTCCGACAATCTGACGCGCAGCATCTACGCGCGTGGTCATGTTCGCATACACTTTTTTAATCATCTCAATATCAAAAGCCATAATCAGGTGTTTTGTGTTTTGTCGCTGCAAATTTACGGAATTCCGATAACCGATGAAAGATTTTGAACAAAACAAACGTTTTGAACGATTATTATTTCCAAATTGTCTTCTTTGCTGCTTTTTTTTGCGCAAAATAGCAATAGAACTTAAAATTTTGTCTATTTGTTAATTTAACCGACAATTTTTGGCGATTCCGAAATACCGATCAGCAGAAATAGCTTTAGAACCCGTCTAAATTAGCGTTGGAAGCGCTCAAATACGCTTTCCACTAAGGTATGGAACAGCCAACCCACGGCCACCGACAAAATTACATAAGCAGCGGCCAGCACCAGCAAATTGTTCCCAATCACCGCGTCGCGCATCAATCCGTATTCAAGCGGCAGCAATACCAGCGAAAAATGCGTGAGGTAAATACTGAATGCCATTGCACTGAGCCGGGCATTGAAACGCAACCCGTTTGGCAGGCGCGTCAAAAATACGAGTGCCGGAAGCAAACAAGCCAGGATCAGCGAAGTCATCGGCAGATAAATCACATGCCAGAACATCGGAAAGCGTTCGATCGACAGTTGAAAAAAGCCGATGCCCGCACCCAGCCACGCCATGCCCAACACGCCAAAGGCAAACAACGCCCATCGCCATTGCCGCAAAATCGTCGGCCGCTTTAAAAACAGCCATCCGGTCAAAACGCCCACCATGACCGAATCGATGCGATACAACACGACGGTGCGCAATGACGTTTCCCACTGGGCGATATCGGCGGCGGGTTTTACCTGAAAATGCACCACCTTGGTCCAGAGGAAAATCAACAGCAACAACAGCGCAGCACCGCCAAAAGCCAAAGATCTATAGCGCTGCGGAATGATGCGCGACAATCCGGACAGCAAAAACGCAAAGAACATTGCAGCAAAAACGATCACGGGTAACCCCCAGGATTCCGGGAAAAATGAAGGGATTGGCGCGGAAAAATTCTGAACAAGCAAAAAGTATTTCCACGCGTGGGTCGTTGGGTAATCCATTGCGGCGGCCATCCCGATATTGAGCAGAACCACCACAAAATACAACGGCACGATGCGCCACAAACGTCGTCCAACGTAACGTGCACTGGCTTTCCAGGTGAAATCGGGCGAGACAAATAGCGGATACAATCCGCAAGCCGTCAAAAATCCGCTCAGCACAAAAAAGGCCTCAAGCCCCAGAAAACCGACGATAGGGGCCAGCGCCGATGCAGCCGGAAACTGGAGTTGAAAAAAGAAGATCGTATTGGCCGCGAGCACCATCGAGATGGCCGCTGCGCGAAACAGGTCGAGTCCGGGAAAGCGTTGGGATGGCGTCATATTTTTTCTTCTCTGATCTTCATCAGCGGTCGCTCGTAAAATTCGTACAGACACCAGCTCAATACAAAAGTAACGGCCAGGTACAGCAAGGTAAACGTATGCAGCTGCCAGAGATCCATATAATAGGTGTCAATGAAATACTTCATCAGATAGAGCACAAAGCTATAATGCAGCAAATAAATTGAATACGAAATCGCGCCCAGGAACTGAACGGGTTTGCGCAGCCGGTCCGGACCCGACTTCCACTGCGAGAAAAACGGCAGCATAAGCGCCGATGCGATCGAGATCAGCGGCAGGAACAATAAATTCCAGAATACCGGATAGTCCGCCATCGGCAATTTTAAAAAACCCACCAGATAAGCCAGCGCACCGAGCAACAATTGGCTCAAAACCAGCGAAATCCACACCATCCTTGTCCACCAGGCAAGGTAATTATATTGCACCCAACCGGCGAGAATGCCCAGCAACACGGCATCGATACGATACATCGCCACCGACCGGAGCGACACGTTCCAATCCTGCAGACCGTAAGTATGGATGTGCCGGTGGTAGGAGATTTTGGCCAGCGTTACCGCCGCAATGAGCGCTACCATCGTCCAGGCAAACCACGCGTTGCGGTTGATATTTTTAAACCGCGCCAGCAAGAGAAACGCAAACGGCAATACAAAATACGGGATTTCCTTGATGGACATGCTCCAGGATTCAGGAAAGAACGGCAGCATCGGGTGGATAAAATTCTGCAAAAAGAAAAAATATTTCCACGCGTCCTGAATCTGGTATCCAAGATAACTGAACACGGCAATGTTCAATATAAGGACCAATAAATAATTGGGCATGATGCGAAACCAGCGCCGGCGCAAAAAAATCGAGGCGTAGCGGTAATCGTAATCCGGGTTCAGGAACAATTTGAGCAACGAGCGACCGATCAGAAACCCCGAAAGCACAAAGAACAACTCCACGCCAACAAACCCCGAGAAGTTGATTGCCTTGGTCAAAAGGTTGCTGTGATCGTGGTAAATCCACAAAATGTGAGCGGCCAACACAAGCAAAATCGCGAGCACCCGCATCAGGTCAAGCCCAAAGATTTTGTGTTGTTCCTTCCACTGATTATCTGACATTTGTGTACTTTTGCGCTTATGGGGAAGCCAAAGATATACAAAATTTCAGCAGTTGTGCTGTTGCTCGCGCTGATTTGCGGCGCATTGTGGTATGTGTTTCTACCCACGCGGCACAAGGCGATCGTCAAGACTACTTTGCTGCAAAAAACCGGATTGGTCGATAACGACTGGGTCATCGCCAATGGCACGCAACAATACAAAATGATATCGCCCGCGTTTTTGATCGACGGCATCTACAAATCGATGGAAGGACCAAAAGCGTCAAATTACGTACAACTTTCCCAGGACTCGTCGCTGTTGTGGATCACGGGTTTTCACGTACGCGCGCTCGATTCCAAAACCAAAAAACGATTGTCCGATGATTTCATCTGCCATACGAATGTCGATTTTAACGATGCGACGTATTTTGCCCATCTGGGCCTGACGAACCGCATCGGAAAGCAATATCCGCGCATGACATCGCTCTCGCACGGGCTTGAAGATTTCCGGTTTCCAAAGGGCTACGGCGTCCCGATGAAAGGCAACGACTGGCTGTTTGTGACCACGCAAACGCTCAATCACAATCTGCCCGAGGCCAATTATCTGATCAAGCACGAGGTAACGATCGAATACGAAAAGCCCAATCCGCGCACCAGGCCGCTGATGAGCCGCACGGTGTTCATCCAGTTGCCCTACGATCAAAACGATCCGTTCAAAGGGCCGCTCGATCCGGCGTCCAACCAATGCATTCCGGTGGAAACCAAAAACCACAGTTACGACGACGGGCACGGCAATAAATTATCAGGGCATTGGGTCATTCCTCCGGGGCACAACGTGTACCGCAGTTCGGTCGACAACCAGTTGCAACTCTCCGACAGTCTCCGGTTGCACGCCGCGGCAATCCATGTGCATCCGTTTGCGACGCGCATTTCACTGTGGGACAAATCGGCACAAAAAACGATTTTCACCAGTCGCGTGACTAACCACAACAACAGGATCGGGCTTGCTGAGATTGAGCCGTTCAGTTCAGAGCAGGGCGTCTGGCTATACGCAAACCACCATTATGAACTCGTGCTCGAAGTCGACAATACGACACCGGAGCAGCAAGACATGATGGGCAGCATGTTTTTATTTTTTTACGACGCCGAACTCGACGCGCTGTTGCGAAAAAGCAATTAAAAAAGCGAAGTGATGATTTTTTCGATCGTGATTCCTTCTGCATCCGCTTTGTAGTTTTTGACCACGCGATGGCGCAGAATTCCGGTAGCCACTGCCTTGACGTCCTCGATATCGGGCGAGAACTTGCCGTTGAACGCTGCGTGCGCCTTGGCGGCCAGGATCAGGTTTTGCGAAGCGCGCGGACCGGCTCCCCAATCGATGTAGTTTTTGATGTAATCCGTCGATAAGGAGTTATCCGGTCTGGTTTTGCTGACGAGCGTAACGGCATATTCGATGACGTTGTCGGCTACAGGAACACGTCTGATCAGGTGCTGGAAGTCGATGATCTCCTGGGCGGAAAACAACGCGCTGACGGTGGGTTTGTCGTCCGATGTGGTACTTTTGACCACCTGTACTTCCTCTGCAAATGTAGGATAATCAAGCTTGATCGAAAACATAAAGCGGTCAAGTTGCGCCTCCGGCAGCGGATAGGTTCCCTCCTGCTCGATCGGGTTTTGCGTCGCGAGCACAAAGTAAGGCAAGGCCAATTTGTAGTTGTGCCCGGCAATCGTCACGGCGCGCTCCTGCATGGCTTCGAGCAGCGCGGCCTGCGTCTTGGGCGGCGTACGGTTGATTTCATCGGCCAGGATAATGTTCGAAAAGATCGGGCCTTTGATGAATTTAAAGTTGCGGTTCTCGTCGAGAATTTCGCTTCCGAGAATATCGGACGGCATCAGATCCGGCGTAAACTGGATGCGCTTGAAATCGAGCCCGAGCGCCTGCGCAATCGTATTGACCATCAGCGTTTTGGCCAATCCTGGAACCCCAACGAGCAACGCGTGCCCGCCTGAGAAAATACTGAGCAGGATCTGGTCTACGACCTCGTCCTGGCCGACGATGATTTTGGCGATTTCCTTTTTGAGTTCGGTTCTTTTTTGAACCAGGTTCTGGATTGCTGCTACGTCCGACATAGGTTTTTGGTTTTGGCTAATGGTACGGTTACTTTTGAATTGCCGCCGGCTTTTGGCTGGCGAGGTAAGGCTTACTTTTTCAGCCAATTGTTCGTAAATTCACAACTGCGGTATTCGCCATTGATCTTGATATACGTTTCCTTGATTTTTTCGTCAAACCATTTTGCGATCGCGTTGATTTGTTTCTCTTTGAGCGCAAGGTCTTTGATTTTGATGTAATCTTTGGCGTAATCGGCCGTGTGCTGGTCGATTCGGTTGGTCACCGTAAGCAGTTTGTAGCGTTTTTTGCCCGATGGCTCGATGTCGATCTGCGGAATAGAAACATCGCCTTCTTTAAGGTTCGATACTTGCGAGTACAGCGCCGGATCCATTTTGGTAAGCTCAAATTTGGTGTCCTGCGTTTTTGGATTCACGAGGATTCCGCCGTTGTTGCGCGTTTCCTTTTCGTCCGATTCAGCGCGTGCGGCATCGGCGAAAGTCACTTCTTTGTTGATGATTTTGGCGCGGATCGCCTCAGCCTTTTCCTTGGCTTCTTTGAGCGCGGCGTCCGATACTTCAGGCGTAAGCAAAATGTGGCGCAAATCCACTTCCTGCCCGCGGATTCTTTCCACGTAAATGATATGATAGCCAAATTGGGTTTCAAACGGCTCTGAAATCTCGCCTTCGCCCAAACTGAATGCCACGTCTTTGAATTCCTTGACAAATGGCGTTTTGCGGTTCATTTTGTAAAAGCCGCCGTTCGGGACCGATGCCTTGTCCTGCGAATACAAAACCGCCTTGGTCGCAAACGACGATCCTTCCTGAACCTCCTTTTTAAATTCTTTGAGCTTGTCGATGACTTTTTGCTTTTCGGCATCCGTGACTTTTGGCGAAATCACGATTTGGGCAACTTCCATCTCGGCACCAAAGACCGGCAATTCGCTTTGCGGGATTTTCTTGAAAAAGTTGCGCACTTCCTCCGGCGTAATTTCGACTGCATCGACAATTTTTCGCTGCATTTCGGCCGTGAGCCGGTTCATTTTGATGATTTCGGCCAGATCAGTACGAAAATCCTCCTCATTGGCCTTCTTGAAGTATTTGACCACTTTGTCCATCGATCCGAGCTGTTCGACCATATACCCGAGTTGCTCCTCCATTTTGCCCTTGACCTCGTCATCGGTCACAATGATGCTGTCCTGAATGGCCTGATGCGCGTACAATTTGTCCTCGAGCAGTTTGCCGAGCATCTGACAGCGCGTGATTCCGGCTACCGATCCGCCCTGCGAAGTGATTTCGAGAAATGTTTTATCGATGTCCGAATCTAAAATGTTGTAATCCCCGACGGTCGCAATGACCCCGTCGATCTTTTTCCTGAGCTGCTGCGTCACCGGCTTTTCGGCCGCAACGGCAGTTGTATCGCGGATAATCTCCTGTCCCTGCACGGCAAACGAGCAGCAAATCAGGGCCAACGCCAATGTTTTATTTATAAATCTCATAATTTTTGTCTTTGATGGCGTCATCGGTGATTTCCTTTTCAAATTTCTTTATTAATTCTAACTTTCTTTTATTGAGCAACACTTCTTTGAGCGTTGGTTTTACATATTCATACGGCGATACCTGGTTCCTGTCGATCACACCGCGCACCTTGACCAGATAAGACCCGAGCGAATCCTCATATTGTATGCTCTTGCCGGCCACCATGTACTGATCGCGGTTGTCCGGATGGATGAACGGCAACTTGCTGTACACCTGATTCATGTCGACCCAAACCGAATCGTTGAATGCAAAACTCTTGAACTGCAACGCATACGTGTCCCAGAATTTCTGATCCGATTTGCGGTAATCAAAGAACTTGTTTTTGATCGCTTCATACCGCGGATTGTCTTTATCCAGCCTGATGTACCGCAGCCTGACAAGCATTCCGCCCGTCCTGAAATTCTCTTTGTTGGCCTGATAGTAATCGCGCAGCGCCGCCTCTGAAATAGCCGTATCGACAGTTTGCCTGACAATTTCCTCGAGGTACGCCTTGGTGTACAAATCGATCTTGTACTGCTTGACCAATTCATCGAGCTCCGCCTTTTGTGTCTCGGGCAAGTTGACTTCCGCCCGTCCGATCAGTAATTTTTGCGCCGCCCACCGATCGATGAAATTGCGCACGATCAAAACGCTGTCCGCCGCAGCGGTCCCGCCCGGCACCAGGTTTTTGAGCTCGTCCTTGTAAAGATAGCTGTCGTTGACTCGCGCGACGGCCTCGGGCTTGGCCTCAGGGGTGAAATACTGACACGAAAAACACCCCAGCAGCGCTATGCAAGCCCAGCGTTTCATTATTTTTTAAGCGCTGCTTTGACCCGTTCGAATGCGTCCTGGTTCGTTTTTACCGTAAACTCGCCTTTGAGCTTTTCCACCCAACCCTGTTCGAGGTATTGCTGGTAATCGTTGATGCATTTCCCTTTGCACTCCTCGAGGGTTTTGACACCGGCCGGCAATACTTTATTGACCTTGGTCACAAAATAATACGGACCGTCCTTGGTAACTGCCGAAACCCCTGTTTCAAATTTCATCCCTTTTGGCAAAACGTCATTTCCTTCCTCAAACGTCCCCGCATTGGTCATGATTTCGACCTTGTCCTTGGTATTGAGCTTTTCTTTGATCTGCTCTGGCGTGCTGCCTTTTTTAAGCATTTTTTGCGCTTCTTTGACTGCTTTTTCATTTGTAGACGAGGCGATGATCACATCTACCCTGTTCTTCCATTGATAGTTCATCTTGCGCGTATCGTAGAAATTCTTGAGCCCAAGCGTATCGGTTTTAGATTTTTCCCAGATCTCTTTTTCCATCAGATCGAACAGCAGCAAACCGTCGCGGTATTCATCCATCACGGCAGCAAATTCCGGAAATTCCGTTTCCAGGTTATCATTGTAATACATAGCGAGTTGTTCGTCGAGGTATTTCTGGTAGAAATCTTCGACCATTTTGCTTACCGGTCTCACGCCGCTGCCGGCCTTTTGGCGGTTGTATACCGTTTGCAGGAAATCGGTTCCTGAGTACGCTTTTCCGTTTATGGTGAACAACTTGCCGTCATAAGGCTTGGTATCGGCAGGCATCGTCCATTTGTTTTCATAAAAATCGGCCGTGATCGCCTTGGCCACTTTGGCGTACATTTTATCATCGCGCTTGATTTGGTATTTTTGGCGCAATTTGCCGGTCAGCGAATTGGTAATGAGCCGCGAACGCTCGTCTTTGCTGATTTTAGTTTCCAGATCGGCTTTGGCTTCGTCAAAGGTTTTGTTCGGGAAACGCTCGATGAGCTTTACGATGTGCCATCCGAATTTCGACTGGAACGGCTGCGAAAGCGGATTTTCTTTGGTCAGGGAAAACGCTACATTTTCAAATTCCTCAGAGCTCAGTTGCCCCGATCCGAATTTGGTCAGCTGCCCACCTTTGGACGACGAAGATTTATCCTCAGAGAACTGCTTGGCCAGATCTTCGAACTTCTCGCCCTGCTGCAACTTTTTGTAAATGTCGTTGATGGTGTTTCTGGCTTTGTCCTTATCGGTTTCTTCCGGCTTTGGATTCAGGATCATGATGTGCGCCACCTGCACCTCGCCGCGGTTGTCACGGATGTCGTCCACTTTGATGATGTGGTAGCCAAAACGCGTGCGCACCGGATTTGAAATTTGTCCCTTTGGCGTTTTAAAAGCCGCCGATTCAAATGGATAAACCATTCTGAACGCTGAAAAATAACCCAGGTCGCCTTTGTTGTCCTTGGCCGATGGATCCTGCGAATTTTCCTGCGCCAATTTGCCGAAATCCTCGCCGGCCAGCGCGCGTTTGCGTAAATCAATGATTTTGCGGTATGCTTTGAGCGTATCTTCCGGCGCTGCATTTTCCTCGACGCTGATCAGGATGTGCGACGCCTTTACTTCTTTGAGCGAGCGTTGATAACCTTCCTCGACAAGTTCTTTGGTGACTTTGGAATCCGTTACGTAATTTTTGGACAATTGGCCGCGGTAGGTCTTGAGTTCGTTCTGGTAGTTGGTACCGTCCTGAAGCCCGAGTTTGTAGGCTTTGTTGATTTTGAGCTTGTAGCCGATGAACAAATCGAGATACTGGTTCAGGTCTTTTTGCGATTCGTCCTTGACCAAATCGAGATTTTTATTGTAGACCCTTGCAAATTCATCGGTGTAATACGGCTTATCATTGATGGTAAAGAGCACTTCTTTTTTGACCGTCTGCGCAAAAGTAGCTGCGCTCATCGAAAGGAACAATCCGAACAGCAATTGCTTCATTTTCATTACGATAATATGAGTTTAATTATTAAAAAAGGGTTCTGTTTTGCAGGTTCATCCGACAAAAATCGGCCAACAAAAATAACAATTCGACTCCATAATCCAAGAATAGCCAATACTATTAACATAAAATTATTAAGCGCCCAATATTACGACATTTTCGCGTGGCAATGCCCAAAAAATCGGGTTTTATAACGTTGCGGACCAATTTGTTGAATATTGTAGTATTTTTGCAGTCCATTTTCAATACTATGAACTTTTTAAAAGAAATCCAACGCCGCCGCACGTTCGGCATCATATCGCACCCCGATGCGGGAAAAACCACACTGACTGAAAAACTGCTGCTTTTTGGCGGCGCGATCCAGGAAGCGGGCGCGGTCAAGAACAACAAGATCAAAAAAGGCGCTACGTCCGATTTTATGGAAATAGAGCGCCAACGCGGGATTTCAGTATCTACATCGGTGCTCGCATTCAATTATAAGGATAAAAAAATCAACATTCTCGATACGCCCGGTCACAAGGATTTTGCTGAGGACACGTTCCGAACCCTTACAGCGGTCGATTCGGTCATTGTTGTGATCGACGTGGCAAAGGGTGTCGAGGAGCAAACCGAAAAACTTGTCGCCGTGTGCCGTATGCGCAACATCCCGATGATTGTGTTTATCAACAAACTCGACCGCGAAGGCAAGGACGCATTCGATTTGATGGATGAAGTCGAGCAGAAACTCGGGCTCAGGGTAACGCCGTTGTCGTTTCCTATCGGGATGGGCTATGATTTCCAGGGCATCTACAATCTTTGGGAAAAGAACATCAACCTGTTCAGCGGCGACAGCAGGAAAAATATCGAAGAAACCATTGCGTTCCATGACGTCCAAAGTCCGGAACTCGAAAAGATCATCGGCGAGAAACCAGCCGGCAAATTGCGCGAAGAGCTCGAACTCATCGACGAAGTATATCCAAAATTCGACCGCGAAAAATACCTGGCCGGGGATTTACAACCGGTTTTTTTCGGGTCGGCATTGAACAATTTTGGCGTGCGCGAACTGCTCGATTGCTTTATCGAAATTGCCCCGGCACCGCGCGCCAAGGATTCGGACACGCGTGAAGTAAAGCCCGACGAAGCCAAAATGTCCGGTTTTGTATTTAAAATACACGCCAACATGGATCCCAAACACCGCGACCGACTCGCGTTTGTCAAGATCGTATCGGGGACTTTTGAGCGCAACAAACCATACCTGCATGTACGCCAGGGCAAAAACCTCAAATTTTCGAGCCCGAACGCGTTTTTTGCCGAGAAGAAAGAAATCGTCGACATTTCGTATCCCGGCGACATCGTCGGTTTGCACGACACCGGGAACTTCAAAATCGGCGATACGCTCACTGAAGGTGAAAACATGAATTTCAAAGGTATTCCGAGCTTTTCGCCGGAACATTTCCGCTACATCAACAACGCCGATCCGATGAAAGCCAAGCAGTTGGAAAAAGGCATCGACCAATTGATGGACGAAGGCGTGGCGCAGTTGTTTACGCTCGAGATGAACAACAGAAAAGTAATCGGAACCGTTGGCGCGCTGCAATATGAGGTCATTCAATACCGACTCGAGCACGAATACGGCGCCAAGTGTACTTACGAGAATTTCCCGGTTCACAAAGCGTGCTGGGTTAAACCCGATGACGCAAAAAACGAAGAGTTCAAAGAATTCCGCCGCATCAAGCAAAAATTTCTGGCCAAGGACAAATACGACCAACTGGTATTTTTGGCCGATTCTGACTTTACGATCCAGATGACGCAAAGCAAATACCCAAGCGTCAAATTGTATTTTACGTCCGAGTTTGATTGATTCGCATTTTGCGCCTATTTTTAGCGGACAGCCGATTTTCAATGGGTTAGCAAAATCGGATTTTGTGAATTTTCTGTAAAAATTCAGTTTTGTTGTATCGGTTTTTAAAAATCATTGTTATCTTTACAGCCAATTCAAGCCAAAATGAAGAACAATTTTTTTAAATTATACCTGCTCGGTTTTTTTATATTATCAGATTTTATCATGTTTGCCCAGGACGAGACAGAACCTGGAAGCAACAACAACACAGGGGATCTTGAAAGTGACGAGACCCCTCAGGCACCGATCAACGGAAAGCTTATCTGGCTGTTGATTTTGGGTATCGCCTATGCAGCATATACTTATAAAAAGCGACGTAAAATAGCTTAACGCTCTCCTATAAAACATTCAAGCCTTTCGAAAGAGAGGCTTTTTTTATGCTTTGTGATTTCGCGGATCGGTCGCAATGAAAACCAAACAAAATAAAAAAAGCCCCTCCAACTGGAAGGGCTTTCTTTGTTTAATATGGATTAACGTTTAATTACACGCAGCGTCCTCACATTACCGTCCTGGCTTACCACAACATTGTAAACCCCGGCAGGGAATTGCGCGCCCACTTGCTCTGCTTGGAGGTCAGCGGCGTCAACTTCTCTTGATTCCACCATTTTGCCAAGCATGTCATATACTTTAACCGATACTTTTTGGGTGCTCGGTGAAGTCATGCTGATGGTAAAATCGCTGGTGAACGGGTTCGGATACGCAGCAACCTTAAAGGCGACCTCGCTTGCGACTTCCGTAGTCTGGGCCACACCTTTTCCTAAGGCTGGCGGCGCGATAATTTCGCAAGCGTCACTAAATGGCGACCAATGGCCCGACGACATAACCGCTACCCTGACGGCGTAGGACGCGCCCGGCGTATACGCTGAGGAAGGGATCATGGTAAAATTAAACCAGTTCGTACCCCGGTCGATCGTGGCCGTTGCGTTGTCCATTTGTCTTACTACCTGGAAACGGTATTGCGTAATGCCCGGCAAACTGGTCGTAGCGATCGGGTTGGTGTGGTTTGCAACAGATCCGCCACAAACCGTAAGCGAAGGAACCAGTGGTGATGAAACTTCACATGGCGCACCGAATCCACCAAAACCGCCTGTGGTTTTGACAGCTACTTCAATACGGTACAAAGTGCCGTAGTTATAGCGTGTCAGCATTTGCAGCGAAAACCAGTTTTGCGTACGATCAATGGTCTGGACCGCGTTCGGGCCTGCCGGATCGGTCAAATTCGTGATCCGGAAACGGTATCCGGTAACGCCTGCCAAACTTGATGTTGCAACAAGTGTCCCGATCTTGTCGAGCGTGATACCGCATTGCGAAGGAGAAACCGATGCTGCACCGCCTTCAGCAAGGATAGCTGGCGTTGAAACCTGACAAGAGGCACCATAATAGCCAAGCCAGATTCCGGCGCGTTGCAATTCGATTTCGAAAGTGTACGTAGTCGCGTAATCATGCGATGCAAACTGCGGCATGGTGAAATGCGGCGCTGTGGTTTCAATCGTCTGAACTTCTGCGCCATTGGTGCAACGGATGCGGTATCCGGTTATCGGATGCCCCGCAATGGTCCAGATCCCTATGATGGATCCTATGGAAGCCAATGTAGTCCCGCAGGCAGACGGCAACAATGTAGTGGTGAGCAAATGTCCTTCATCGATCAAACCGTCGCAGTTGTCATCCACACCATTGTAAAGCACTTCAGCATGGCCCGGATTGACGGTAAACGCGGCATCATTACAATCGATTGCCGTCAGCGCAGCCACATAACCTGACGGTATGGTCGCGCCATAACAAACTTCTTCGGTATTGCCGTTGGTATATCCATCGTTATCAGCATCGATGTAAAGCGTCGCCATCTGGAAGACGTTGCTGTTGGAATCGTTACAATCGGTGTTGTTGAGCGCATAACCTGCAGGCGGTGTGTTGGCATCTACAGCACAAACCATTACCGAATCGCCTGTACCATAAGTATCGCCGTCGTTGTCTGCATAAAAAGCAAACGTGGCGTGCTTGGTGGCGTCTGCATCATCACAGTCCGTACCGTCAAGCGAATACCCTGCCGGAGGTGTGTTGGCATCCACAGCGCAAACCGACACAAGGGTTCCCGCGCCAAATCCGTCGCTGTCCGCATCGGCATAGAATGGGAAGGTGCTGTTTTTGGTGCCGTCGGTATCATCGCAATCTGTATTGTTGGCGACAAAACCTGCAGACGGGCCGTATCAGCTCAACTCCGTAACCAACGGGTTTCCAAAACCGTCTCCGTCAGCGTCCGCGTAATAGGTTTCCGCCGCCATCACTGTAACGGTTTGCACGGCTGTGTTCAGACATGTATTGCCATCGGTGTACGCATACGAAATATTGTGCGAGCCCGGACCGGCAACCGACGGATTGAACGTCGCCGTTCCATTGCCGTGATCGGTCACCCCAGCGCCCGAGAACGAACCGGCCGGCGCGTGGTTTCCTGTCAAGGACACAGCCGTGATCGTGTTGCAATACGCATCTTCCATTTCTGTAAATAAAACTTCCGGCAGCGGATTGATCGTAAAGGTCACCGGCGTGCGGCAACCCGCCACTGTAGCGCATTCTACATAATAAGTAGTAACGATGGGAATGCCGGTATCGTTACTGCTATCGGCCAGTCCCGAACCCGGAACGCCAACAGGGTTAAACGATGAGCCTGTTCCGATCGCCGTTCCGCCTGAAGACACCGTATACCATCTCAGATCGCCCGGCACCTGATAGGTCACCGTTACCCGGATATAATCTACTGTAGCCGTTCTGCTGGTCAGACTTCCCACAGAAAGGGCGACGCCAAAATTCGAAGCGTTGATGTTCGCAGCGGTCCATGTCGTTCCCCACAAATCCGCATTGCCGCCATAGTTGACCAAAGTCATTGCGGTTGGCCATGCAGTGGAAGAAGCTTTGTTGGTTCCCGTTAACGCACCGCCTTTGAGCAGTTGCACCGTGTTATCGGTAACCCCGATGGAAAGTGAAGTGCTCGAACCCTGACGGTTGATCGCCACGTTGATCCCGTTGATGATCGCGTTAGCCGGCAGGTTGAACCCGTAACCGGTGGCCATCAGATAATTGGAAATTGAAAAGTTTGTCGTTACAGTGGCATAAGGCGTGCCTGCTGCGATGATGTTCTCAGGATTCGGCCAGGCTACTGAACCCGCCCCGGTATTGTTCACTGCCGTACCCGGATTGCGTGGACCGCTCGCGGCCGGGGCGGTTAACGGACATGACGTAGAAGATGTCATCGCACCCGAC
>JAEWLN010000087.1 GCA_023457535.1 Bacteroidota bacterium | reverse complement strand
GAACAGTGACTTACTGGGCGCAAGCCAATGTAGAAGGAACGGAGTGTTCATCACTGACCAGAACATCGGTCACACTGACGATCAACCCGGCTGCCGAAGCACCAACTGTGGAATCGGCCAACATTACTGAATGTGAGCAATCGCCAATCCAGACACTGACTGCTACAGCTACGGCTCCTGCAGGTGCGGTAGTGGTTTGGTACGATGCGGCTACCGGTGGAAATATCGTCGCTAACCCGACTTTGAACACCGTAGGAACCGTCACTTACTGGGCGCAGGCCAATGTAGAAGGAACGGAGTGTTCATCACTGACCAGAACAGCGGTCACACTGACGATCAACCCGGCTGCCGAAGCGCCAACTGTGGAAGCTGCCAACATTACCGAATGTGAGCAATCGCCAATCCAGACACTGACTGCTACAGCTACGGCTCCTGCAGGTGCGGTAGTGGTTTGGTACGATGCGGCTACCGGTGGAAATATCGTCGCTAACCCTACTTTGAACACCGTAGGAACAGTCACTTACTGGGCGCAGGCCCATGTAGAAGGAACGGAGTGTTCATCACTGACCAGGACATCGGTCACCCTGACGATCAACCCGGCTATTGAAGCTCCTGTAACGGGCGGCGACATCACCGAGTGTGCGCTCAACCCTGTACAGACGCTGACAGCTACGGCTACTGCTCCAACAGGCGCAACCATCGTATGGTATGACGCTGCGACAGGTGGTAATATTGTGACGAACCCTATCTTGAATACGGTCGGAACCGTTACCTATTACGCACAGGCAAATGTGGACGGAACCGCTTGTACTTCGCTGACCAGAACGGCCGTCACCCTGACGATCAACGCTGCCCCGGTAGCGCCTGGACTGCTCGATGCAGCCGGCGAATGTCAGGTAACGGTAACGCCACCATCTATCGTAGACAACTGCGGCGTGACACTGACCGGCGTGACCACTGATCCTTTGTTCTATGATGTTCAGGGAACCTATATCATCCACTGGAATTTTGTGGACGGTGCCGGAAACATCATCTTATCGGCCAACCAGAATGTAATCGTCGACGACGTAACGCCGCCAACGGTTCCAACATTGGCTGACGTAACAGGCGAATGTTCTGCTACGGCTGTCGCACCGACCACCACCGATAATTGTGCAGGAACACTGACCGCATCGACTTCAGACCCATTAACATACAATCAGCAGGGATCGTTCATCATTAACTGGACGTTCAATGACGGCAACGGCAACAGCATCACCGTACAGCAAACCGTCATCGTGGACGATGTTACAGCTCCTGTAACACCTGTACTGGCCGACATCACCGGACAATGTTCCGTCACGGTTCCGACGCCTGCCACAACTGATTTGTGCAGCAACAATCCGATCAACGGAACCACGACAGATCCATTGCAGTACAATCAGGTGGGCGATTATACCATCACCTGGACGTTCGACGACGGAAACGGAAACACGGCTACTGCCACGCAAATCGTTCATGTCACTGCACTGGGCATTACGGAACTGGCAAGCGCCGATGCAGATTGTAACAATGACGTAGATGCTACTTTCAACTTGAATACGTATCTTGTGCAGCAAGGCATCCCTGTGGGCGGCAACTGGGCAGATCCGGCCAGCACCGGAGCACTCAGCGGCAACAACAATGCAACGTTTAAACCGTTTGGTCTTGCCGTGGGTGATTATGTGTTCACCTACAGCATCGCAGATGGCGATTGTACAAGAAATGTAGCGCTGACGATGACCGTCGGCGATAACTGTCCGGTTGAGCCAATCGGTGCCTGCGAACCTATTGTTCAAAATGCGCTGACACCTAATGGTGACGGTCAGAACGACTGGTTCCAGATCGACAACTTTGGCGATGCGTGTATCCCGACCAACTCGGTAGAGATTTACAACCGTTGGGGTGTATTGGTATTCGAGACCAAAATGTATGACAACTCGACCCGCGTGTTCAAGGGTTATTCAGAAGGAAGAACCACAGTAGGCAATTCTGAGCTGCCAACCGGAACTTACTTCTACATCCTGAACTGGACTGCCGACAAAGACGGTAACGGCGTTTATGAGGAGTACCACAAAGAAGGATACCTTTACTTATCACGATAATAAAACTCAAATCTAACTCCCGGGAGTGGCCAAAACTCCCGGGATAATAAAACCAAGACTAATGAAAACAAGAATACTAATCTTCGTTCTGATGTTGACAGGAATGGTCAGTTTTGCCCAACAGGATTCGCAATTCACCCAGTACATGTACAACACGATTACCATCAACCCGGCCTACGCGGGTTCGAGGGGCGCTATGAGTATTTTCGGGCTTTACAGAACCCAGTGGATAGGATTGGACGGCGCACCTAAAACCGCGGCAGTATCGGTCCACACGCCAATCAACGAAAGCAATCTGGGCGTGGGCCTGTCGTTTGTGAGCGATGAAATCGGGCCGACTACGGAAAGGGCTATCTCTGTGGATGTGTCTTATACGGTTCCGGTAAGCGAGCAGACCAAGCTGTCCTTTGGGATCAAGGGAACCGGAAATTTCTTTAATCTGGAGAACAATAAACTCGATGTGGTAAACCGTGCAGACCCGTCGCTGCAAAGCGTCAGTTCGTTCAAACCCAATATTGGTGCAGGGGTTTACCTCCACAGCAACAAATATTACGTGGGTTTATCGGTGCCGAATTTCATCGAAAACAAAAATGAATTTGATGCCAATAATGTAGCCGTTTACACCGAGGCGCTCAATTACTATCTCATTGGCGGTTATGTATTCGATCTGAACCCGAATCTCAAATTCAAGCCGGCTGTGCTTACCAAAGTGGTAGCAGGCGCACCTTTGCAGATCGACGGTTCGGCCAACTTTATGCTCTACGACAAACTCGTCCTGGGTGCCGCTTACCGATGGGACGCCGCGTTCAGTGCCATGGTGGGTTTCCAGATCACAGACGGACTGTATGCCGGTTACGCCTACGATCATGAAACGACCAACTTGAGAAAGTACAATTCCGGATCGCACGAAATTTTCCTGCGCTTTGAGTTGCTGAACAACTTCAACAAAATCATTTCCCCTAGATTCTTCTAAACTCCAGACATCATGAAAAATAAAGCAATCATCTTTTTATCGTTTTTGGGTCTGCTCACGGCGAATACTTTTGCGCAAAGCGGACTCAAAAAGGCCGATAAGCAATATGCCAAGTACGCCTATATCGATGCGACGCAAACCTACGAGCGCATTGCCGCCAAAGGTTACAAATCGCCGGATATGTTCATGAAGCTGGGTAACGCCTACTATTTCAATGCAGAGCTCGAAAAAGCCAACAAATGGTACAGCGAACTTTTTGCAATGGGCGGTGAAATCGATCCAGAATATTATTACCGATATGCCCAGACGCTCAAATCGGTGGGCGATTATGTCAAGGCCGACCAGATGATGGTCCAGTTCAACCAAAAGTCATCGGAAGATCTTCGCGGCAAGAATTTCAAGGACAAGCAAAATTACATGGAGGAGATCAAAGCCAATTCTGGCAGGTACGAAATCGCCGATGCGGGGATCAACTCCAAGTACTCGGATTACGGATCGGCGTTCAACGGCAAGCAGGTAATTTTCACGTCATCGCGCGACACCGGAAATTTTGCCCAAAGAAAGCACAAATGGACCAACCAGTATTTCACCGGATTGTATTCGGCTGAAATGAGCGAGGAAGGCATGCTCAGCGACGCCAAAAAATACGCCAAGCAAATCAATACCAAATTCCACGAAGCGTCGGCCATTTTTACCAAGGACGGCAAAACGATGTACTTTACGCGCAACAACTACAACAACGGGAAAAAAGGTAAAGATGCCAACCGCATTACGTTGCTCAAATTATATAAAGCGACGTTCAAAGACAGTGTCTGGAGCGATGCCACCGAGGTTTCGTTCAACAGCGACAGCTACAGCGTAGCGCATCCGTCACTGAGCCCGGACGAGAAAACGCTCTATTTTGCATCGGACATGCCGGGTACTTTGGGCCAATCCGATTTGTGGAAAGTAGCGATCAATGGCGACAGCTTTGGCACGCCGGTCAACCTGGGGCCTACCATCAACACAGAAGGCAAGGAAACATTTCCGTTCATCACCGATGAAAACGAGCTGTATTTCTCTACCGACGGGCATCCGGGCGTAGGCGGACTCGACATCTTTATGGCCAGGCTCAAAGAAGACGGCACGTTCAAGGCGCCACTCAACGTGGGTACGCCGGCCAACTCGCCGCAGGACGATTTTGCTTATCTGATCGATACCAAAACAAGACGCGGGTTTTTATCCTCCAACCGCGAAGGCGGACAGGGCTATGACGACATTTACAAATTCCTGGAAACGCGCAAACTCGTTTGTGAGCAAGTGCTTTCGGGCATTGTAACCGATCTGGAAACCGGAGATGTGTTGCCGGGGGCAAAAGTCACGCTGATGGATGACAAATTCAACAAAATCAAGGAAGTCATCGCAGACGACAAAGGGTTTTATGACATGGGCGAAGTCGAATGTGGCAAAGTGTACTGGGTGCGCGGGGAGCACGAATTGTACGAAACCAAAGAACAGAAAATCACCATTTCTAAAACCGACGGTAAAACAGACCTCCCGATCCAGCTCGAGAAAAAAGTCAAACCCGTTACCGTGGGCGACGACCTGGCCAAGGCATTTGGCATCAAGATCATTTATTTCGACCTCGACAAATGGAACATCCGTCCTGATGCGGCGCTCGAACTCGAGAAAATCCTTGACGTGATGAAGCAATATCCTACGATGAAAATCGACATCCGTTCGCATACAGACTGTCGCGCATCGCACAAATACAACGAGAGATTGTCTGACCGACGTGCCAAATCGACCATGGAATGGCTGATCAAAAACGGTGTCGACAATACGCGTTTGAGCGCCAAAGGTTATGGCGAAACGCAACTCGTAAACCATTGCGCCGACGGCGTGAAGTGTTCTGAAGATGAGCACCAGGCCAACCGACGCAGCGAGTTCATCATCACGGCATTATAACCGCGCGATTAAATAACCAGAAAGCACTCCAGACGGGGTGCTTTTTTTATTGGCAACAGGACATAAAAAAACGACCCTCGTTAAAAGGGTCGTTTTTGTTTAATCTAAAAGTTTTGTTGTGTGTATTTATCCGCTTACGTAGCAGTTGCTTCCTCAACCCGCGGATCGTGCTTATATGTTGAAACGTTTGTGTCTTTCCGATAGGGTAAAGTTACTCAACCGCTCCCCGATCGACGTTTCAAATTACAAAACTTTATTTATAACATTTTCATTTACAGCGCCTCGGCTTTGACAAAAATGGCCGTGTGGTATTTCTTACCCAGTTGATCGGTTTGGACCGACACGCCCATGTGCGTAAAATCGCCTTCCATATTCTCCCGGTGATTGCTGCTGGCGAGCCATGCGCCGATCACCGATGCCGTCGGGTAATTGTAGGCGATGTTCTCGCGGACTTCGGCGGCATTCATTACATCGATGATCAGTCGGGCACGCGATTCAAAACCATCGTGGCTGACGATGCGGTTCCCGATCATGTACTGATTATGTGCGGCCGATTCCTCACACAGCAATCCCACAGTTCGCAGCGGCGGCATTCCGATGCTCTGGCGGTGCTGGTTGATCGCGTTTGCCAGTTGCCGGGCGTCGGCGTCCTCGACCAAAAATGCCGGGTTGTCATCTTTTGCAAAATTGGGGGTGTTTTCTACGGTGGTCTCGGGAGAACATGAAACCAATGCGAGCGCCGTTAACAGCGCGCCGGTGTACTTTTTCATAGGGATTGGTTTAGGCCTAAGCAGAATGTGGGGCAAACTACTTGATGATTAAATGAGTCAGTAACCAATATTACGCAATTCCCGCCGAAATAAAAAACTTTATCGATGAACTACAATCGGCATTTATGCAGCAAAAAAAACCGCCATGAGGCGGTTCTTAGTCAAAACAAAACATATTTAAATTAAACTCAATTTACTTTTTGATAAAAATATTGGTGTAATACTTCTTGCCCGTTTCAGGATTGACCCGGATCGAAGCGCCAAAGTGCGTAAAATTCCCTTCAATGTTGGCTTTGTGGCCCGGGCTGTTGAGCCACGCATGCAATACGGAATTCGCGGTGGAATAATTGTAGGCCACGTTTTCGTTAACTTTGGAAGCGCCGACGACAGCCATGATGTTTTGCGAACGCTCCTGGAAGAAATCGTGGTTGACTTCGTTTTTGGAGATCATGTATTCGTTGTGCTGTTCGGATTTGTAAGAAACGTACTCTACAGGTTGGAGCGATGTCAATCCGATGCTTTCGCGGTAGGTGTTGATTGCGTCGAACAAAGCCAGCTCGTCATTATTGTATTCGTACTTGGCCGTTGCCGCTTCGGACGGCATTATTACATCCTCGGTTGAATCTGAGGAACAAGATACTAAAGTGAGCACCAATACCAATGGCATAACGGCTCTGAGTACATATGCTTTCATAGTCACAGTAGGTTTTGTTTAAAGTAGATTGTGGGGCAAACTTCTTTAATGATTATTTTGAGTTTAATACTTAAAGTAGATGTGGGGCAAATGCTTTAAGGGTGTAAGAACGTCGTTTTGTTATGACAATATTACGCAAAATATCGTTTAACTGACAAATAAAATCGATGAACTACATCAATTATGATTTTGATACAATAATTTTCTTACAATAATGCATTTCGTCGATAAAATTTTGGCCAAAAAAAAGACCGCGCATGCGGCCGTTAAGGGGTAATAGAAAGTGAGTCAGGGAGCAAGCCGCTCAATGGTCCAGGAACCGTCGGCCTTCAGCTGATACCGGATCCGGTCGTGTAAACGATTAGGCCGGCCTTGCCAGAATTCCACCGACACAGGCCGGACCAGATAGCCGCCCCAATACGACGGGCGCAAAATCTCTTTGCCGGCATATTCTGTTTCAAGGGCCTTAAGTTTTTGTTCGAGCACATCGCGCGATGCGATCACCTGGCTTTGTTCCGATACGATAGCACCCAGTTTGCTGCCGTCAGGGCGCGATTCGAAATAGCCATCGGATAAGTTTTCAGCCACCTTCGCGGCCACGCCCTTAATAATTACCTGTCGCTCGAGCGAATGCCAGAAAAACGACAAACATACATTTGGGTGGGCCGCAATGCTCCTGCCCTTTTCCGATTGGTAATTGGTATAAAACACAAACCCTTCATAAGTAAATTGTTTGAGCAGCACCACGCGCGCCTTTGGAAAACCGTCCAGCCCGATCGTGGCCACCGTCATCGCATTGACTTCAGACTCGGCGCCAAAGTCCTCGACCTCGTGAAACCATTGCTTAAACAGCGCCATCGGATCTTCAGGCACGGCCGACTCCAGCAATTGGCTTTTTTCATATGATTTCCTGTAATGTCCTAAATCGCTCATCTTTTTTGTGGGTAAGGCATTCTCATTGCCGTTAAACTTCAAATTGCGCACCGTCCCGGGCAAGCAAAACATGCGGAAATTCGGTCATTGCTTCGTCGCGAAACTGCTCTATGTTGTCGTACCGCGTCGAATAATGCCCGAGCATCAATTGCCCCACCGCAGCCATCCGCGCGATCGAGCCGGCCTGCTTTGCCGTGGCATGCATCGTTTTGCCCGCAAGTTCCACCTCGGATTCCAGAAATGTCGACTCGTGATACAGCAAATCGACTCCTTTTATATACGGCAGGATCGTTTCTGTAAATACCGTATCGGAACAAAATGCGTAACGCCTGGGTGCAACGGGTTCGAACGCAAGCTGTGCATTGGTCAGAAAAGTACCGTCCTCCAGGGTAATATCCTTGCCGTTTTTGATATTCTGGAAATGATATACCGGGATCTGGAACCGCTTCATCGCCTCGGCATTGAGTTTTTTTTCGCCCATTTTTTCCTCAAACAGATAGCCGTTGGTATAAATGCGGTGGCGTAGCGGAATGGTGCTTACCCTGACCTTGTCGTCTTCAAAGACCACCTGGCTTTGGTCCGATTCAAGTTCGTGGAAAAACAATCCATAACTGGTCCAGGAATGGGACAACCGCAGCTGCAACGTGATGATTTCCTTGATGCCTTTCGGGCCGTAAATGTGCAGATCCGAAACGCGGTTGAGCAGCATAAAGGTCGACACCAGCCCGATAAGCCCGTAAATGTGGTCGCCGTGCAGGTGCGAGATAAAAATGTGCTCGATCTTTGAGAACTTGACTTTGTTTTTGCGCAACTGTACCTGCGTCGCCTCACCGCAATCGATCAGGAACAAATGGTTTTTGATTTCCAGTACCTGCGCCGTCGGGTTGGTCAGGGTTCGCGGAGTGGCCGCATAACAGCCTAAAATCGTGAGTTTCAATGTTGATGTAATCGTATTTTTTTTGGCAACCTTTGGATTAAAAGCCCAGGTCACGCTCCATTTCCTCCATTTCGATGATGTCATTTGCCTCGGGCAGCGTCGGGACCACTACCAATTGCTGAGACACGCTGTTGTAATCGACGTTGGCCACGATCACAAACGTTTTTTTAAACTTTTTGTGCGTTTTCGACAACGGCAGCAGCGCGTTGATTTGCTTTGGAGACAGATTTTCATGCCGCAGCAGGTCCACGATAATGTTGCGTTTTTCCAACGACGGATATTCCTGCGTCAACCGGGCTACAAATGCCGCGAGATCGGCCTGGGTATCTTGGATCGTGTTCGTATGTCCTTGGGCTTCTACTTTCATCAGATTAAATATAAATGTACACAGATTTTGGCAAATTTACAACCGCTGTCGTATTTTGGACGCCAGCAGGTAAATCACCGCCATCCGTATGGCCACGCCGTTTTCAACCTGGTCGAGTATGACCGATTGCGCCGAATCGGCTACATCCGACGTAATTTCTACACCGCGGTTGACCGGACCCGGATGCATGATCACGATTTCCTTTTTGAGCGAATCCAGCAATGCCTTGTCTACACCGTATTGCTGGGCATACTCGCGCGTCGACGGAAAGTAATTCACATCCATGCGTTCGTTTTGCACGCGCAGCATATTGGCCACATCGCACCACTCGAGCGCCTTGCGAAGATTGGGCTCTACTGTTACACCCAGCGATTCAATGTATTTTGGGATCAGCGTTTTTGGGCCGCACACCTTTACCTCGGCGCCCTGCATCTGCAAGGCATAAATGTTCGACAAAGCCACGCGCGAGTGTAATATATCACCCACGATAACGACTTTTTTACCGCCAACCTGGCCCAGTTTTTCGCGTATCGAGTACGAGTCGAGCAGCGCCTGTGTGGGGTGTTCGTGCGCGCCGTCGCCGGCATTGACGATGCTTGCCGAGACGTTTTGGGACAAAAAATAAGCCGCACCGGGATGGGCGTGCCGCATAACGACCATATCCACCTTCATCGACAAGATGTTATTGACCGTATCGATCAGCGTCTCGCCTTTTTTGACCGATGATTGCGCAGCGGAAAAACTGATCACGTCGGCCGAAAGCCGTTTTTGCGCCAGTTCAAAAGAGAGTTTGGTGCGCGTGCTGTTTTCGAAAAAAATATTGGCGATCGTCAAATCGCGCAACGACGGCACTTTTTTGATCGGGCGGTTGATGACTTCCTTGAAATGGTCGGCGGTTTCGAAGATAAGATCGATGTCGTCCCTGTTGATGTATTTGATTCCGAGCAGGTGGTTTACGCTGAGTTCTTTCATTTTGACTAAGGCGGTTTTGGCCGTAAGTTTATTTGGATTGTATGGGTTAGCCGATAAGTGGCAAGCCGTTCATACTACTTTATATATTGTTTTTTTGTTTCATTGTCATCCAACGATTATCCTTTAAAACGGGCGGCTTAAATCAACTTCTGACGAGAAAAACCCCGTCTTTTCCTTCTTCCCAAACCACCACGACCTTTTCATCGTTGATCGAATCGACCTGCCTGCCGCGGTAATCAGGCTGGATCGGCAAATGACGGGCAAACCGCCTGTCGATCAGCACCAGCAATTCGATTCCGGACGGACGCCCAAATGATTGGATTGCCGTAAGCGCGGAACGGATGCTGCGTCCGGTGTACAATACGTCGTCAATGAAAATGACCTTTTTACCATCGACCAGAAAATCGATCTGCGTGATGCTGGCCTCGAGTGGCTTATCGGTGCGCCTGAAATCGTCCCGAAAAAAAGTAATGTCGAGGTAGCCCAGCGCAATGTCGGGAACATTGTAATCCTGTTCGAGCATCTGTTTGAGCCGACGCGCCAAAAAACTGCCCCGGGGTTGTATGCCTACGAGAACCGTATTGGAAAAATCAAGGTGTTTTTCGATCAACTGACAAGCCAAACGATGCAGGATGATATGGACTTCCTTGGCATTGAGCAATACTTTTGGACTCATGGGTGGTGTGTTTGGGTCGTAAAATTACGCAAAAAAGACCTCATGTGCGCCACTTTTGTATGCGATAAATGAAGCCCTCGAAAAACACCATGTGCCCATCGGCCTATTTCTCAAATATTATTGCTAATTTAGTACAGCCAAAACCCCCGATCTTGCGCCATGGAAGCAAAGCACATATTTTTAACCGACGACGACGACGACGACTGCCTGCTGTTTTCAGAGGCGCTTCAGGAAATATGTCCGGCAAATCAGGCACAACTGACCATTACCCATGACGGCGTCAAACTGATGCAGGCGCTCGACCAAACTCCTGACGCTGCGCCGCAGGTAATTTTTCTGGATTTGAACATGCCGCGCAAAAACGGGTTTGAATGTCTTGACGAAATCAGGCGCGATCCGAAGCTCAAAAACATTCCGATTGTTGTATTTTCGACCAATTCCAACAACGATGTCGTGGACCGCACCTACAGCCAGGGCGCCAATTACTACATCTGCAAACCGCAGTCGTTCCAAACCCTTAAAAAAACAATCGAAATCGTGCTTTCGCTGGATGCCGTGCAATTACAACAACAACCCATACGCGACCGGTTCGTGATCAACGTCGCTTAGCGCCTATGGAAGCAAACCGGCTCAACCGAATCAAGATTTCGTTTTTGATTGCCGCAGTGGTTTTGCTGTCACTGTGTTTTTACTCGTATGTCAAAATCAGCAATCTGATGAAGACTTCGGGCTGGGTCAACCACACGGCCACGGTAAAGCTCGATCTGGAAACGTATTTTTCAAGCCTGAAGGACATGGAGTCTTCGATGCGCGGTTTTTTGATCACCAAAGACAGCGCGTATGTTCGCGAATTTGTACTGGCGCGCGAACACGCCTCTGAGCGTATACTGAGCCTGCGCAAAAGCACTGCTGACAATTACTCCCAACGCGAAAATCTCAAAATACTCGAACACATTGCCCGGCGGCGCATCGCCAATATGTCGTCGTTGCTTGCAGCGGGTGATATAAGTAAGCTGCCCGCCGAAGTGCGCAACAAATACCGCCACACACGCATGGAACTGCGCAATCAGGTAGACAAAATGCTCAATGAGGAAGATGTTTTGCTGCGCATCCGCAAAAAATCACTGATTCGCGAAAGTGCGCTGACACCGTTTCTTGCTGCATTGCTCACGCTGGCCTCGATACTGCTGATCATTGCTTCGTACTATGCCATTTACCGCGAGCTCAAAACGTCCAATGCGCTGCGCGCCGATCTCGAGGACAAAAACGAAACCCTGCGCAA
>JAEWLN010000086.1 GCA_023457535.1 Bacteroidota bacterium | reverse complement strand
ACCCGTTGATGCCTTAGCAACCCTTTACCTAAAGAAGGTGCTACATTCTACTTTGCACGCAAAGACAGATAACCAAGAGAATTTCCCTCACTTTTTCTGGTAACATTTTTATTTTTAGGAGCAGACGATTGTTCGTTCAATCACGTCTTGTCCCGCTGTACGCTCTATCTTTTCCCTGCTAAAGAAGCAGGAAAAAGGATGCCGCTGCCATCGGGGCTAGGGAAAAACGTTCGTCGTACTTTCGAACATCGGAAAAGTGTAAAGTTTAAGGTTTAAAGTTATTTAGGCCCCTAACTTTAAACTTTGAACTTTAAACAAAAAAAATGTCAATAGAAAAAGCCATCCAAAAAAGAATCCTCGTGCTCGACGGCGCCATGGGCACCATGCTGCAACGCTACCAATTCACAGAGGCAGACTTCCGCGGCGAGCGGTTCAAAGATTTTCCGCATCCGCTCAAAGGCAACAACGACTTGCTCTCGCTTACGCAACCACAGGCCATCAGCGACATTCACGCACAATATTTCGAGGCCGGCGCAGACATTGCAGAAACCAATACGTTTTCCTCCACGACCATCGGTATGGCCGATTACCATCTGGAAGACCTTGTATATGAACTCAACTATGAATCGGCGCGGATCGCGCGTGCGGTAGCGGACAGGTTCACGGCCCAAAATCCGGATAAGCCGCGGTTTGTAGCAGGATCGATCGGTCCCACAAACCGTACGGCTTCGATGTCGCCAGACGTCAATGACCCCGGTTTCCGCGCCATCACCTTCGACGCATTGCGCATCGCCTACAAACAACAGGTGGAAGCGCTCATCGACGGCGGCTGCGACCTTTTGCTCGTTGAAACCATTTTTGATACCCTCAATGCCAAAGCCGCATTGTTCGCGATCGAAGAAGTCAAAGAAGCCAGGAATCTCGAAATTCCCGTCATGGTCTCGGGCACCATCACGGACGCTTCCGGGCGCACGTTATCGGGGCAAACCGTAGAGGCATTCCTGATTTCGGTCGAACACTTTTCGCTGCTTTCCGTGGGGTTCAATTGCGCGCTCGGTGCGGACCAGCTCAAACCGTATCTCAAAAGACTCTCGCGCAACACCACGCTCAACATTTCGGCACATCCCAACGCCGGACTGCCCAATGCATTTGGCCAATATGACCAGACGCCTGCGGAAATGCAGGCGTTGATCCGCGAGTATTTACAGGACAATTTGATCAACATCATTGGTGGCTGCTGCGGTACAACGCCAGATCATATCCGGTTGATCGCTGAAGTCGCCGCCGAATTCCAGCCAAGGAGGTTGGTTGTTGGTTAATTGGGCAAAAGACAACATTCACTTCCTCCATATTTCGGGTGGTTCACTATACGAATTAAACACAATGTTATTTAGCATTGGATCAAAATTACATAAGCGAGTAAAATTTTAATATGGTCTTCGAGCAAATTCAAATCTGCAAAAAAATGGTAAACGGATTCATCAATGATTACAAAAAGCTATAAGATGACAGATCAATCCATCAACTATCAACCATTCACTACCAACCGATACCTCAAACTCTCCGGCCTCGAGCCGCTCATCATTACCTCCGAAACGAACTTCGTCAACGTTGGCGAACGCACCAACGTGACCGGTTCGCGCAAATTCTTGCGGCTCATCAAAGAAGAACGCTATGAGGATGCGCTCGATATCGCGCGGGCACAGGTAGAAGGCGGTGCTCAAATCATCGATGTCAACATGGACGAAGGCATGCTCGACGGCGTCCACGCCATGACCACCTTTTTGAATCTGATCGCCTCAGAACCAGACATCGCACGCGTTCCGGTCATGATCGACAGCTCGAAATGGGAAATCATCGAAGCCGGTCTCAAGGTCGTTCAGGGCAAAAGCGTCGTCAATTCCATCTCGTTAAAAGAAGGAAAGGATGCATTTGTCCACCACGCCAAATTGATCAAACGCTATGGCGCAGCGGTGATCGTCATGGCATTCGACGAAGCCGGACAGGCCGATAATTATGAGCGCCGCATCGAAATCTGCAAGCGATCCTACGATATTCTCGTCGACGAGGTTGGTTTTGCCGCTCAGGATATCATTTTTGACCCCAATATTTTTCCGGTCGCTACGGGAATGGATGAGCACAAACTGAACGCGCTCGACTTTTTCAGGGCGACCAAATGGATCCGCGAGAATTTGCCGCATGCGCACGTTTCAGGCGGGGTCAGCAATGTGTCGTTTTCGTTCCGCGGCAACGACAAGGTACGCGAGGCGATGCATTCGGCGTTCTTATATCACGCGATCAAAAACGGCATGACCATGGGCATTGTGAATCCTGAAATGCTGGAAGTATACGACCAAATCCCAAAAGATTTGCTGGAATACGTCGAAGATGTGCTGCTCAACCGGCGCGACGACGCCACGGAACGCCTGCTTGAATTTGCCGAAACCTTGAAAGGCGAGGTCAAAATGGCCGAAAAAACCGCTCAGCAATGGCGGTCGCTTTCTTTGCAGGAACGCCTCACGCATGCATTGGTAAAAGGCATTGACGAATTTATCGAAGCGGATGTCGAGCAAGCGCGCCAATCCGTTACGCGGCCCATCGAAGTAATCGAAAACCATTTGATGAACGGCATGAATGTCGTGGGCGACTTGTTTGGATCCGGGAAAATGTTTTTGCCACAGGTGGTCAAATCGGCGCGCGTGATGAAAAAGGCGGTGGCGTACCTGTTGCCGTTCATAGAAGCCGACAAGGACGGAAAATCGTCATCGGCCGGAAAAGTCCTGATGGCTACGGTCAAAGGCGATGTACACGACATTGGCAAAAATATCGTGTCGGTGGTTTTAGGGTGTAACAACTATGAGATCATTGACCTGGGCGTGATGGTGCCGCCCGAGAAAATCATCGAGGCCGCATTGCGCGAAAACGTAGACATTATCGGATTAAGCGGACTCATTACGCCCTCGCTCGACGAAATGGTATATCTGGCGCAGGAACTCGACAAGGTGGGCAGCCAGATCCCGATCATGATTGGCGGAGCCACCACCTCGCGTGCCCATACGGCGGTCAAGATTGCGCCCCAATACCGCCACACCGTGGTGCATGTCAACGACGCCTCGCGTGCGGTCACCGTGGCCGGAAACCTGCTCAGCAGCGAGTTTAAAATTCCATACGGTTCGAATCTGCGTGCCGAATACGACGAATTGCGCGAAGGTTATCTGAATCGTGCGCGCGATAAGAATTTCCTTACCATCGAACAGGCCAGGGCCAATAAACTGCAAATCGACTGGACTGGTTTCAACCCCGTTGAGCCTTACGTTAAAGGCGTACAAACGATCGAAGCAGATCTTGAAACGCTCGTGCCTTATATCGATTGGACGCCGTTTTTCAGGACATGGGAATTGCACGGAAAGTATCCGGCGATCCTGACCGATGATGTGGTGGGCGAGCAGGCGCGATCCGTGTTCGACGATGCCCAGCGAATGCTCGCACAGATTTTATCGGAAAAAAAGCTGAAAGCCAAAGGTGTTTACGGTGTTTTTCCGGCCAACAGCATCAACGACGATGACATCGAGATCCAACCCACGCCTGGCAACCCGCAACCCACAACGTTCCTGACCCTGCGGCAGCAATCGCAAAAAACGCAGGGTGCTCCAAACCTCGCCCTTGCCGATTTTATCGCGCCAAAGTCGTCGGGCAAACAAGATTACATGGGCGCGTTTTGCGTTACGACCGGATTTGGCGTAGACGAGTGGGCCGCCGCACTGGAGCAAAACCTCGACGATTACAACGCCATCATGGTCAAGGCCCTTGCGGACCGACTGGCGGAAGCCTTCGCAGAATACCTGCATCAACAGGTACGCACGCAAATTTGGGGTTATGCACATGACGAGCAGCTGAGCAATGAGGATCTGATAGCCGAACAGTACAAAGGGATCCGTCCCGCGCCCGGTTATCCGGCGTGCCCGGATCATTTGGAAAAACAAACCATCTGGCGTTTGCTCGATGTAGAGAACCAAATTGGCGTGCGGCTTACGGAAAGTATGGCGATGTGGCCTGCGGCGTCGGTTTCTGGGTATTATTTTGCCCATCCTGAAAGCAAATATTTCGGGCTTGGGAAAATTAAGAAAGATCAGGTGGAAGATTATGCCAACCGCCGCGGGATCGGGGTTGAAGAAGCGATGCGGTGGCTGGGGCCGAATATAGCCGATTGAGCGATTGCCCATCGCAAACATTTGCGTGAGCGATGGAAGCGGCATCCTTTTGCCGGGCCGGGCAAAAGATACAGCGTACAGCGCGACGGCGGCAAGGAGGCCAATTAGCGCGGGGAGTTTGATCCGCCGGCACGCCCCAATCATTCCAGGCCATAAAACAGACAAAAAAATAGAAAATAAAATACAATGAAGGTCACCGAACACATTCAAAATGCCCAAAAAACACTGTTTTCGTTCGAGATTCTGCCGCCGATGAAAGGCCAGAATATCCAGTCGATTTTTGACAGTATCGATCCGCTTATGGAATTCAATCCGCCGTTCATCGATGTGACGTACCACCGCGAGGAAATTGAATTCAAGGAGCTGCCAAGCGGGCTGCTCGAGCGCAAGGTCGTTAAAAAACGTCCCGGCACGGTGGGGATTTGCGCGGCCATCCAGAACAAATACGAGGTAGATGCGATCCCGCATATTTTGTGCGGCGGCTTTACACGGGAAGATACAGAGAACTTTTTGATCGACATAGACTTTCTGGGCATTCAGAACGTGGTGGCATTGCGCGGCGATGCGATCAGGAGCGAGATTTATTTCAAGCCGGAGAAAGAGGGACATGCGTATGCAACCGAACTGGTGTCGCAGATCTCAAATCTGAACCGCGGGATTTACCTTGACAGCGATTTGCAAAACACCAGCAAGACGGATTTTTGTATCGGCGTGGCGGGTTATCCGGAAAAGCACATGGAGGCCCCAAGCATGGACAGTGACATCTACTTTTTGAAGCAAAAGATCAAAAACGGCGCAGATTACATCATTACGCAAATGTTTTTCGACAACCAGAAATTTTTTGATTTTGTCGCCAAAGTGCGCGCCGCAGGCATTACCGTTCCCATCATCCCGGGTCTGAAGCCCATTGCGACCAAGAAGCAGCTCAATTTGATTCCGCACCGTTTCAAGGTGGATTTGCCCGACGATCTGATCATGGCCGTGGTCAAGGCAAAAGACAATGACGCCGTGCGCGAGATTGGGATCCAATGGTGCATCAACCAAAGTAAAGAACTCGTCAAGGCCGGAATTCCGGTGCTGCATTATTATTCGATGGGCAAAGCCGCCAATATCAAAGCCATTGCGTCGGAAGTGTTTTGATCGCATGTTCGCGGATCGGTCGTTTAAAGAAAGTTTCGAATAAACCATCCGACGGACAAACCATTCGACAAAAAGAAATATATTTGCCGCAGTCATCATGAAAACACTGATTTACGGCATTTTTCTTTTGTGTTGGACGCGTCTCTGTGCGCAGGATACCACCGAATACGAATCTGTCGATGTGTCTTTTTTGCGCGGCAATGTGATGCTTCATTCCCCTGAGCTGGCACAGCTGATCACGGGACATCCGCAGGGCGTGCTGGTTAGTTTTTCCAAAAAGACCAATGGCAGTCAGGAGTGGGAATCCATTTACAATTATCCCGATTATGGCGGGTATTTTTTATATCAGGACCTGCAAAACGCAATGGCCGGACAAGTTTATGCCGTGGGCGCGCACTATCACTTTTACTTTCTCCGGCGGCATTTGATGGTTAAAGTTGCGCAGGGTGTGGCCATGACGACGCATCCGTATCACAAGTTTTCCAACAGCAAAAACACCGCATTTGGATCAAAGTTCATGGCCAATACGAACTTTGTGATCAACTACAAAAAAGAAAACCTTATTGACAATTTTGGCGTGCAGGCCGGGTTTGTGTTTACGCATTTTTCGATGGGCCGGGTCAAATCGCCCAACAGCGGACTCAATACGATAGGGGTAAATGTGGGCGTCAATTACAATTTCCGCGAGGTGCAGTACCGCAAGCCGGACACCACGTCAGCGCATGCAGATTGGCGCGAGCCGGTGCGCTGCAATGTGGTTTTGCGCAGCGGTGTCAACGAAAGCCCGGTCATCGGGAGCGGCCAGAAGCCGTTTTACCACATGGGTGCGTATGCCGATAAACGCCTCGGACGCAAAAGCGCGCTGCAGCTGGGAACGGAAATGTTCCTGACCACTTCCAACAAAGAATACATCCGCTACCGCGCCATTGCCTTTCCTGAACAATCGATCGAAGCCAACACCGATTATAAGCGCATCGGCGTGTTCATAGGCCACGAATTGTTTATCAACCGGCTGTCGATCGAAACACAGATCGGCTATTATGTGTACGATCCGGCGGCGCTCGACGTTCCGTTTTACGACCGCGTCGGGATCAAATATTATTTTACTAAGAACGTCTTTGGGGCACTGGCGGTCAAAACGCACGGATTTTTAGCCGAAGCGCTCGAATTTGGCGTCGGAATACGATTGTAACATGAAAAAAGTAATCCTGATCTGCGCGTGTTTGCTGGTGTTCGTCTCTTGCGAAAAACCATCGGACTGTTTTAAATCGGCCGGTGCAACTACCTCAAGGGTATACGACGGTTTTTCATTCCACACCATCCTGGTCAACCGGGGCATATCGCTCGTCATTGCGCAAGGCGACGGCTATAAAGTCGATGTACGGGCCGGCGAGAACCTGATCGGCGATATTTCCGTACGCGTCGAAAACGGCGTGCTCACGCTCGAAGACCAAACCACGTGCAACTGGGTACGCGATTACGGGCAAACCGTGGTGTATGTCACCGCGCCTGACCTGAACGCGATTTACGCCAAGACCGAACTGTCTGTGGTTTCATCGGGCGTGCTGCGCTATGAAAACCTGCGTATTGTGTCGATGGATTCTTATGACAATTATACCGGAACCGGAACCGGCGATTTTTACCTGAGCCTCGACACGCAAAATTTAAAGGTGGAAAACAATACGGTATCGCGGTTTTATTTGTCGGGCCAAACGCAAAACCTGGATTTGGCGGTGTACGAATCGGGCGGGATTTTCTACGGCCAGGAGCTCGTGGCGCAACACGCAAAGGTGTACCATCGCGGGACCAATTCGTTGTACGTGCATCCGGTGTTGTCGCTTACAGGCGATATTTACAATATTGGCAATGTGATCTCGGTAGTGCGTCCGCAGCAAATCGACGTGACCGGGCATTATCACGGGCGGCTCATCGTACTGGAGTAAAATCTGCTATTTTTTGGTCAGTTCGCGGAATACGGCTTCGAGATTTTTGTTGCGCAGGTTGAGTTGCAGCGTTTTGAGTCCGTTGGTTTGCGCAAAGTCGAATACGGCCGGGCGCCTGTCCTGATCGGACTCAAAGGTCAGTTCCCAGATCATGTCATGCGTATTTTGCCACGAAACGATGTCCGGCAGTTGCGCAAGCAGTTGTTCTTCGATGCGCAAATCGAATTCCACTTCAATGACCTGCTGCTGGCCTTTGACGATATGCTGGATTTTTTCGTCTTTGACGATTTTGCCTTGGTCGATGATGATCACGCGGTCGCAAATCGCCTCGACTTCCTGCATGATGTGCGTCGACAAAAAAACAGTTTTGTCCTTTCCGGCATTTTTGATCACCGTGCGGATCTCGACCAATTGGTTCGGATCGAGTCCTGTGGTGGGCTCATCGAGGATCAGTACATCGGGGTTGTGCAACAGCGCATTGGCCAGCCCGACGCGTTGGCGGTACCCTTTGGACAATTGCCCGATTTTTTTGTGGGACTCGGGCGTGAGTCCCGTCAGGGCGATGACTTCATCGATCCGCGTGGGTCCTACTTTGTACACATCGGCGTTGAAACCCAAGTATTCGCGCACATACAAATCGAGATACAACGGATTGTGTTCGGGCAAATACCCGATGGATTGCTGTACCGCTTTTGGATTTTCGGTCACATCGAATCCGTTTACGGTCGCCGATCCTTCGTCTGCGCTGAGGTAGGTTGTCAGGATTTTCATCAACGTCGATTTGCCCGCGCCGTTCGGGCCCAGAAAACCAACGATTTCGCCTTTTTCGATCGTAAACGATACGTTATCGAGCGCTTTCTGGCTGCCGTAATGCTTGGAAATTTGGCTGACTGCTATGGACATATCAAAGGATTTCCCGCAAATGTAATCCAAAAAAATAAAGCAGGTGCGCGTTTTTTGTTTCGATTAACGATGTTGTCGTATATTTCAAACCTAAAACCAATGACGATGAAAAACTGGATATGGCTTTTGGCCGTGAGTACGCCGATGGTTGCGCAAATCCCCGCCATCGATCACAACGAAGTAGTGCGGATCGAAAACGTCCTTGCCGCCGATGACATGGAAGGGCGCAGGGTATTCACTCCGGGCATTGACAAGGCCTCGGCGTTTATCGAGGGCGAGTTTGCCAAGATTGGCCTCGCGCAGTTTGGCCATCTAACGGGTTACCGGCAGGAATTTACCGTTCGGGGGAAGCAGGCCAATAACGTTGTCGGGTTCCTTCCGGGCAAATCCAAACCGGACGAATTCGTGATTTTTTCGGCGCATTTCGACCATCTCGGGCTTGCTGAATCCGGCGAGGACAAAGTCTATAACGGCGCCAACGATGACGCTTCAGGCGTAACGGCGGTCATTGCGCTGGCCCAATATTTTACGCAAAAGGCCAACAACGAACGCTCGGTTTTGTTTGTGCTCTTTACTGCTGAAGAGGTAGGCGGTTTTGGGTCGGCCCATTTTGCAAAACAAATAAATCCAGATCAGGTCTCGGCCATGTTCAACATTGAAATGATTGGCACGCAAAGCCATTGGGGTGTGGATTCGGCCTATATCACCGGGTTTGAAAAGTCCGATTTTGGCCCGATACTCCAACAAAATCTCGCTGATTCACCGTTTCGCTTTTACCCCGATCCTTATCCGGCCGAGCAATTGTTCTACCGGTCCGATAATGCACAACTGGCCAAGCTGGGCGTTCCGGCACACACGATCTCCACTTCAAAAATGGACGCCGAACCCAATTACCACCGGGCCAGCGATGAGGTGTCGACCCTCGATCTGGAAAACATGACGCGCGTGATCCGTGCCATCGCGTTGAGCGCCACCGGCATAATATCGGGTCAACAAACCCCTACGCGCGTGGCCAAATAACCCAAAGTAGTGTTAAAAATAAAATTTAACGGCACGCTGCGGATAATTTTGCTATTTTAGCCGATATAAAAGCACATTCAAAACGCCACCGGTGTTATTTGAAAATTATTAATTCACTCCCCATATAATCCCGATGAAAGTCGGGATTTTTTTATGCACGGTCCAATAGGCGAAAAAGCGCGAAAGCGGTATCTTTGATGCGCCTAAAATCGCAAACGATATGGATAACGACAAAACATTCAGAACCTGGCTCGACGACTTGCAAACCGAGCGTCCATTGGTGATTGCCGGCCCATGCAGCGCTGAAACCGAGCAGCAGGTGCTGGCCGTTGCGCACGGCTTAAAAGCGTCACCTGTCAGGATTTTTCGCGCCGGGATCTGGAAACCGCGTACGCGACCAGGCGGATTTGAAGGCGTGGGTGCCATCGGGCTCAAATGGCTGCAAAAAGCCAAAGCCGAAACCGGTTTGTTGATGGCAGTGGAAGTGGCTACGGCGGCGCATGTGCGTTTGGCGCTAGATCACGACATCGATGTGTTGTGGATTGGTGCCAGAACGACAGTGAATCCGTTTGCGGTGCAGGAAATCGCCGATGCATTGGCCGGAACCGATAAAATTGTCCTGGTCAAAAATCCCGTAAATCCGGATCTTGCGCTGTGGATTGGCGGGGTCGAGCGCCTTTACCACGCGGGTATCAAAAAACTGGGCGTGATCCACCGCGGGTTCTCCACGTATGAAAAAACGCGTTACCGCAACATTCCGCAATGGCAGATCGCGATCGATTTGCAAAGTCGTTTCCCCGATTTGCCACTGATTTGCGATCCGTCGCACATCACGGGCCGTCGCGACATGATTGGCGAAATTGCGCAACAGGCGCTGGATCTAAATTACGATGGCTTGATGATCGAAACGCATCCGGACCCGGAGCATGCCTGGAGCGATGCGGCCCAACAGGTCACCCCTGCCCGGCTCAGGGAAATCCTGTCCGAATTGCGTATCCGGCAAAGCTCCACCGAGGCCGACGACTTCAATACCCAAATGACCCAGTTGCGCGCGCAGATCGATATCGACGACAGCAAACTACTCGAGTTGTTGGGCCACCGGATGCAGATTGCGCGTCAGATCGGGGCGCTCAAAAAAGCCAACAATATCGCGGTCCTGCAAAACAAACGCTGGAATGAAGTACTCGATAAAATGATTGCCGAAGGCGGCCAGAAAGCGCTCACCGAGGAATTTATCCTGCGCATTTTCAGGGCGATCCACGAAGAAAGCATCACGCACCAGGTCAAGGTGATCAATTCCTGAGTTTATCTGGCGTCTTTGGGCCGGTCCGAGGTGGCCATGTCGCGCACGCAGTAATATTTGCCGTCGCGCTTTTCAAAATACGCCATGAAATTTCCTGAAAAAAGCAGCGTGCTCGTAGAGTCCGAAACTTTGTAGCTGCCGAGTTCGACCACGTGGTTGCCGTCGGCGGAAGGGAACACCTCGTTGGTGATGTACGTCACTTTGGTGCCTTTCGGGCGCACGCCCAATTCGTCTTTCATGTCTTTGTGGATCGCGATTTTACCAACAGCCGGCGCGCGGTCGTACGGGTAGCTCGTCGCATCGTCTGCATAGTACGACAAATCGTCGATCTCGCCCATGCTCAGGGCCGAGGCGAATGCATTTTCCATCGCCTGGATCTCCGTTTTGATCTGCGCCGGATCGACCGGATCAGCGGTGGTCAATTCTCCTTTTTTGTTGCACGAAAACAGCACCAGGGCTACACAACACCATACTGGGGTAAAAATTTTACTTTTCATAATCTGGAGTTTTACAGTTTGTTCGTATTAAATATAATATAAATAATTGATAATCAGCAATTATTTTGGGGTTTTGTTGGCTCCCGATCGGGACGCTCCGGGTTTGGTGCGGGTAAAGCGAACGCGCCCCATCCCGACAAATATGGTTGGCGGGTCGTGAATGTTTGGCTGAAAACGTTAATTTTGCATCATGACAGGCACCGTTTACAAATCGACCGGCAGTTGGTATACCGTAAAAACGGCGGATGGCAGCGTTGTGGAATGCCGCATCAAGGGCAAATTCCGCATCAAGGGCATCAAAAGTACCAACCCGATTTCCGTCGGGGACCACGTTGATTTTGAACTGGAATCATCTGCCGATACCACCACGGGTTTGATCCACCACATCCATGAGCGCAAAAATTACATTGTGCGCAAATCGGTGAACCTGTCCAAGCAGATCCACATCATCGCCGCCAATATCGACCGTGTTTTTTTACTGGTTACGATCGATAATCCGCCCACGACGACGAGCTTTATCGACCGCTTTCTGGTCACTGCCGAAGCTTACGGCATCGAGGCGGTGCTCGTATTCAACAAAATTGACACCCTGACCGAGGCTACGCTGGATGAACAGTTGTTCCTGCAGCACACTTACCAGCAAATTGGTTACCGCTGCCTGCGCGTTTCTGCGGCACTCGGAAAAGGCGTTGGGGAACTCAGGGAACTGATGCGCGGCAAGGTAAGTATGTTTTCGGGCCACTCGGGTGTAGGCAAATCGACGCTCGTCAACGCGCTCGAGCCGGGATTGGATCTGAAAACCTCGGTTATTTCGCAGCAAAGCAAACAAGGCCAGCATACGACGACGTTTGCCGAAATGTACGATTTGTCGTTCGGCGCGCAAATTATCGACACGCCGGGCATTAAGGGATTTGGGATCGTCGACATGGAAAAAGAGGAAGTTGGGGGTTATTTCCCGGAATTTTTCAAGCTTCAGGACCAGTGCAAATTCAACAACTGCCTGCATAAGGACGAACCGCATTGCGCCATAAAGGCTGCGCTCGACCGCGATGAGATTGCTTGGTCGCGCTACAACAGCTACCTGCAGATCCTCGAAGGCGACGAAGAGCACTACCGCACCAATACGTACAATGAGGACCGCATGGCGAGCGACAAAACGCGCGAGTCCTGATGAAGACCGTAATCCAACGCGTGCTGCAAGCATCGGTGACGATAGAGGAACAGTGTGTAGCGAAAATCGACCGCGGTTTGCTGCTGCTTGTAGGGTTTGAACACACCGATACGACAGAGGACATCGATTGGCTTGTGCAAAAAATAATCAACCTGCGCATTTTTGACGACCCCAGCGGCGTGATGAATCTTTCTGTGCGCGAAACCGGCGGCGATATTATTGCGGTAAGCCAATTCACGTTGCACGCGTCGACCAGGAAGGGAAACAGGCCTTCTTATATGATGGCGGCCCGGCCGGAACTTGCCATTCCTTTATACGAATCGTTTGTAGGCGCCCTCGCGTCGGCGCTTGGAAAACCGGTACAAACAGGCCGTTTTGGTGCCGATATGAAAGTAGCACTTGTCAATGACGGTCCGGTGACGATTCTGATCGACACCAAAAATAAATTCTGAAAATGTTAAAGATTTCTAAAAAAAAATTATATTTGGTCAAATTCGCCATCCATGAAATCTTTGTTTTTGTTTTGCTCATGCCTTGTGGCAGCGGCAACCCGTGCGCAATCTGGCTATAGCGTCGCGTCTTTGCCTGACAGCCTCAGGCAAAATGCCAATGCCGTGGTACGCCTGGACCTCACCGAAGTCAGTATCGGGTCCCAGCGCGACATGCGCACCAAATACAAACGCGCCGTAACGGTGTTCAACGAAAAAGGCCTGTCCACCATACAAGGCATTGAAAGTTACAGCAAACGGAAGTCGGTAAAAAATATTTACGCCACGGTGTACGATGCATCGGGCAAAGAGATCAAAAAAATCAGGCGGAAGGATTTTCGCGATGTAAGTTCGAGCGGTGGCGCAATGTTTTATTCCGAGGATCGGATCCTGTACCTGGATTACACACCTGTCCAATACCCGTTCACGCTTGTTTTTGAATGTGAAACCCAAACCTCGAATACCGCATTTATCATGTCCTGGACCCCGGTCGACGGATTCTTTACAGGCGTTGAGAAAAGTGTTTTTAAGATTATGTGCGCGGAACAACTCGGGCTTCGCAAAAAGGAATTCAATTTCGAAGGGTTTCCGGTCTCCAGGCAGGAAACGGCGGCAGGGGTCACTTATACCGCTTTGCAAATCCCCGCGCAAAAGCCTGAAACGATGTGTCCGTCGTACAGTAAAGTGTTTCCGCGCGTGATTTTCGGTCTTGAACATTTTAACCTCGAAGGCGTTGACGGATCGGCCCGGACGTGGAACGAATTTGGAAAATGGTACTCCGAAAAAATCCTCGCCGGCACAGACGCATTGCCCGAAGCGATATCAATCTGATGCTTACGGCCATGCTGCGCCATCTGGAAATCGAGGCCAGTCCGGTGCTGGTCAGCACGCGCGATAACGGGATCGTCTTGTTTCCAAGCATCAGCAACTTTGATTATGTCATTGTCGGGGTACAAACGCCAACGGGATTCATACTGCTTGATGCGACCGAAGAATTCTCGGTCCCGGACATTCTTCCGTTGCGCGATTTGAATTGGTTTGGCCGGTTGATCCGCGAAAACGGGACATCGGAACAGATCGATCTGATCCCGTCGGGAATGTCCAAAAAACTCACGTTTGTCAACGCCCAGCTGCAACTCGAAGGCAAAATATCGGGTAAAATCAAAAATACCTACACCAACTACGAAGCGATTTACAAAAGCGCCCAAAAAGGGTTCATCTTTCCGGAGGTGCGTCAGGAGAAAGTAACGCGTGCGATCGTATTGGTGGAAAAGGAACGCCATACAGTTGAATCCCCGCCTGAAGCCGCAACGATCACCACGGGTGAAAACGTTTGCGATTTCTCGTTCAACATTGCGCGCGCAGACAACCGCATCCAGTTGACCATCACACAGGACACCAATCGCGCGCTTGTATCGTCCGGGTTTTATCCTGCGTTGCGGGAAATCTACCGCAAGATGGTGGAAAAACAACAACAAAAGATCGTACTCAAAAAGGCCTAGTCGATCCAAAATGCTATTTTTGCGTATCAAATCCCACGATATGGAGCTCAAAAATGCGCAACTGCAGGTAGACGATTGGATCAAAACCCACGGCGTCCGTTATTTCAACGAACTGACCAACATGGCACAGCTTACAGAAGAAGTAGGCGAGGTGGCGCGGATCATCGCCCGGCGCTACGGCGAACAATCGGAAAAAGAAAGCGACAAGGCCAAGGATTTGGGTGAGGAACTGGCCGATGTGGTCTTCGTCGTGCTCTGCCTGGCCAACCAAACCGGCGTGGACCTGCAGGCTGCATTCGACAAAAAAATGGAACTCAAGACCAGGCGCGACCACGACCGGCACCACAACAATCAAAAATTGAAGTAATTGTTCCCATGAACATTCGCATCGCGCCCTCGTCGGTAATCAGCCAAACGACCGTTACCATTGGCGGATCGAAATCGGAAACCAACCGGTTGTTGCTGTTGCAGGCGCTTTATCCGCAGCTCGGATTGGAAAACACTTCAGATTCGGACGATTCGCGCGTGATGCAACAAGCCATTTCCGGAAATGATGCGGTTGTGGACATTCACCATGCCGGCACGGCCATGCGATTTCTGACCGCCTATTTTGCGATTGTACCCAACCGGGAAGTAGTGCTCACCGGGTCGCCGCGCATGAAACAACGTCCGATCGGAATTCTCGTCGATGCGTTGCGCGAACTCGGTGCCGATATCCAATACCTCGAAACAGACGGTTTTCCGCCGCTGCGCATCAACGGGAAAAAACTGCGCGGTGGCACCGTGACGCTCCCGGCCAATGTCAGCAGCCAGTACATTACGGCACTTTTGCTCATGGCTGGCCAATTTGAAAGCGGTTTGCAGCTCACGCTCAAGGGAAGCGTTACCTCGGCGCCATACATCGAAATGACGCTCGCATTGCTCGATCAGATCGGGATCCGGTCCACATTCGCCAATTCCATCATTACTGTAAAACCCGTAGCCGGCGCGCCTTTGCCGCAAACGCTTACGGTTGAATCGGACTGGTCGTCGGCGTCGTATTTTTACTCGGTGGTCGCGCTGTCGCCGGTAGGCACGCAAATTTCGCTGGCGCACTTCCGCCAAAACAGTTTACAGGGCGATCGCGCATTGGCCCAAATCTATGCGCTGTTTGGCGTTTCAACCCATTTTTCAGGCAAGGAGATCCGTCTGGCAAAAACATCGACGGTTGTGCCCGCGAAGCCCATCGAACTCGATCTGAACCGTACGCCGGATCTTGCGCAAACCATTGCCGTTACATGCCTCGGGCTTGGATTGGCGTGCCGGCTGACCGGACTTCATACCCTTAAAATAAAGGAAACTGACCGGTTGGCCGCGCTGCAAAACGAGTTGCAGAAACTCGGGGCGAGTGTTTCGATCGGAGCTGACGATCTGGCGCTTATACCGGGGCCGTCGCTCGTGGAGAATTGTTTCATCAAAACGTACGACGACCATCGGATGGCGATGGCTTTTGCGCCACTTGGCGTGAGGATCGGCGTTGCCATTGAGCAGGCTGAGGTGGTTTCAAAGTCGTATCCGCAGTTTTGGAACGATTGGGCGCGCATTGGTTTTGAATTGCAGCAATTCGATTGAGGCCGGGAGGCACCCGCGAAAGGGTGCAACACCATATATTACCGCTACACCTAAATTATTCTATTTAATTATCATGCTTACAATTCGGATTTAAAACTTTAACAAAAAATACAGATTTTCTGTATTAGAGTGTCATTTTTATTTCGTTGGGGTATAACTTCATTGCCCCCTTCCCTGGAGCTAAGCTACGATTTACAATCAAAAGCTCCTTACAGAAAATCTGTAAATTTCACCCCGCCCGGAAAATCCAATTAAAAAAGACGCTGACGTTTGCTTTCCGGCGTCGGGTGACTTTAATTTATCCCAAAACCGCTCGATTCCGCGATTGCTGCGCGTTCTGTATCCTGTCGGCACGAGCAAATTCAACCCATTGCGGCTGCTAAAGCTAAATAACTTCCAAAACACTTGACAACGCCCCCGCGCACATCGTATATTTGCGCCCATCAAAAACGTTGTATGAAACTATCGCACTTCAATTTCAATCTTCCCAAAGAGCTTCTTGCTGAATATCCTGCCGAAAACCGCGACGAATCGCGCCTGATGGTCATCCACCGCGATACCAAAAAAATCGAACACCGCATGTTCAAAGACATCATCGAATATTTCGACGATGGGGACGTGCTCGTGCTCAACAACACCAAGGTATTTCCGGCGCGTCTGTACGGCAACAAAGAGAAGACCGGTGCGCGCATCGAGGTATTCCTGTTGCGCGAGCTCAATTCAGAGCAGCGTCTGTGGGATGTATTGGTCGATCCGGCGCGCAAGATCCGCATCGGCAACAAATTGTATTTTGGCGACGACGATTCCCTTGTGGCCGAAGTCATAGACAACACCACTTCACGCGGCCGTACGCTGCGTTTTCTGTACGACGGTTCGTATGACGAATTCCGCAACAAACTTACGGAACTCGGCGAAACCCCGATTCCAAAATACATCAACCGCGAAGTCAATGAAGACGACGCCGAGCGCTACCAAACCATCTACGCCAAAGAAGAAGGTGCTGTAGCGGCGCCAACGGCCGGTTTGCACTTTTCCAAGCACCTGCTCAAGCGCCTTGAGATCAAAGGCGTCAATTTTGCCGAAATCACGTTGCACGTAGGTCTTGGAACGTTCAATCCCGTTGAGGTTGAAGATCTCTCCAAACACAAAATGGATTCGGAGGAACTCGTCATTACCCAGCAAGCCTGCGATGTGGTCAACGCCGCCAAAGCCAAGCGCAAAAAAGTATGCGCGGTGGGAACCACGTCGATGCGCGCGATCGAAAGTTCGGTATCCTCGAATAAAATGCTGAATCCGTACGATGGCTGGACCAATAAATTTATTTTCCCGCCGCACGATTTCGCGGTCGCCAATTGCATGATCACCAACTTCCATACGCCAAAATCTACGTTGTTGATGATGGTTTCGGCCTTCGTCGGGCACGACCTGATGAAAAAAGCGTACGAGGAAGCCATCAAGGAACAGTACCGTTTTTATTCCTATGGCGACGCCATGCTGATCCTCTAACAGGGAAACTTCCACATCATAGTTCCAAATTCCAGGCGTTTTATCCGGCTGGGATTTGGAATTTTTTTTGATTTTTTGGGCGTGCCGGCGAACAGCTTTTGGCGCCCGCGGGAGGTTTGCATCGCCGTCGCGCTATCCGCTGCAAGTCCTCGCCGCCGTGCCGGGGGCCTGCGGGCTTTTCGCTGCTATCGCTCACGCAAACGCGTACGATCGGGTTTGTCTTTTACGTCACATCTTGTCTGACTTCCGGCTTTTTTGAAATAAGCCCATCGGTTAAGCCTTGCGACTTTTCAAAAAAACTTCGTGAACTTTGCGGTAAAGTAACCCCGCATGGTTATTTTTGTAAACACAACAAAAACAGCATGACTTTTCAAAATACACTCGAATTCGCACGGTCGCTCGACGCTCAGGATGCGCTTTCCAGATACAGATCGGAATTTATATTCCCCCAGGTCAACGGCAAGGACGTCATTTATTTTACGGGCAATTCGCTCGGTTTGCAACCCAAACGCACCAAAGCCTACGTAGACGAAATCATGGACGACTGGGCCAAACTCGCCGTTGAAGGGCATTTTTACGCCAACAAGCCGTGGTGGGATTATCACGAGCGTTTCGCAGACCCGCTGAGCAGGATTGTGGGTGCGATGCCGTCAGAGGTGTCGGTCATGAACACGCTCACGGTCAACCTCCATTTGCTCATGGTGTCGTTTTATCGTCCGCAGGGCAGGCGTTATAAGATTTTGTGCGAAGCCAAGGCTTTTCCGTCGGACCAATACATGATCCAATCGCAGGTACGCCACCACGGGTTTGCGCCACAAGACGCCATTGTTGAAATCCAGCGGCGCGAGGGCGAGCACAACATTCGTCATGAAGACATTATTGCCAGGATCAACGAAGTCGGGGACGAACTTGCCCTGGTACTCATTGGGGGTGTCAATTATTACACCGGCCAGGTTTTCGACATTGAAAAGATCACTGCCGCCGGGCATTCAGTCGGGGCCAAAGTAGGATGGGACCTCGCGCATGCCGCCGGCAACATCAAATTGCAGTTGCACGATTGGAACGTTGACTTTGCGGCCTGGTGCAGCTACAAATACATGAATTCCGGGCCGGGCAATGCGTCCGGGGTTTTTGTGCACGAAAAGCACCACGGCAACAAGGAGCTGATCCGGTTTGCGGGTTGGTGGGGGCACAACAAGGAACGCCGTTTCAAAATGGAACCGGAATTCGATCCGGTGCATGGGGCCAACGGCTGGCAGATTTCGAATTTGCCCGTTTTGTCGCTCGCGCCCTATCTGGCATCGGTTGAAATGTTCGACGAGATTGGAATGGATGCGCTGATCGAAAAACGCGACAAAATCACGGCCTATCTTGAATTCATCCTTGGGCAAATCGACCGCGAAGTAGACAGTACATTCGAAGTCATCACGCCAACAGGACCCGGCCAGCGCGCCTCGCAACTCTCAGTATTCCTTCACGGTGAAGGCCGCGCGCTGTTCGATTACCTTATGAAAAACGGCGTCATTACAGACTGGCGCGAACCCAACGTGATCAGGCTGGCGCCCGTGCCGCTGTATTGCTCGTTTGAGGACATGTACGCCTTTGGGCAAATCCTCAAGCAGGGCATTTTATCGACATAGAAAAAGTCCGCTGTAAAACGGACTCTTTTGTTGTTGTTACATTATCTGATCAGCAACGGCTGGGTTTGCGTACCGTTGACCGAAAAGATTTTTACCAAATATTTGCCGCCTGCCAATCCTGAGGTATCGACCTGAATGTTTGTGGCAGGGGAAACGGGATGGTCCTGCACTTTTTGTCCGAGCAGGTTGTAAATACTTACCTGGGTAATGGCATCATCACACACGATCCGGATCGCATCATCGGCCGGGTTTGGAAACAGCGTCGCGCTTTGTCGGGAGAATTCCCTGGTGCGCAACACCTCCGAGAGCGTCACCGTAACGGTCCACGTTCCTGCCACAACGCGGTTGTAATCGGTATTGCAATCTGCTCCGCCATAAGTGCGCCAGGCACGCAGCTCAAATTCGACCGTGCCCGTAGCGCCGTTGGCAATATCAAGCCCGCTGCGCGAATAACTATAGGTTCCGTTCATCGAGCCGACGCCCGACGAAACCGCAGATTCCATTTGCCCGGTGGTGTTGCAAACGAGTATTGAATTTTGTTCGGACATCCATCCGTTGGCCGCCGTCTGCATGTCGTAAGCCGTTGCCACCGACGCAATGACGTACCCGGAAGGAACATTTACGGTCATCACACCTGGGCACGTAGTCGTAGCATTCACATCGACAAAAGTGGCAAACAGCGTGGGGATATCATCGGGATGGATGGCCTGGACCTGCCCTGTGGTAAAGCAAACCGGATCGCTGAGCGGCCCGAGTTCGGACCCGCTGCAAACAGACCGTATCCACACGCAATATGTTTGTCCCACTGACAGCGCGTCCAATGAAAGCATCGTTACTCCTGTTGACAAATAGCCGTCTGGTTCTGCGTCATCGGCCGGCGGCGCACTGCTTGTGGTAATGTGATAAGCAAACCCGAAATCCGGCACAACGACCGGTTCGGCCCAGCTGATTTGCGCGCCTGTATTGGTAATGTTAAATGCGGTCAGTACAGTAGGCGCCGGACAAGTCCCGAGGGGTTTGGCGCTGATGGCGAAGATATTGGCCACACCTTCCTGCGGGGAAATCTTCGTAAAATCGATGGCGGTGATGGTTTTGGTTTGGTTTTCAGGCCAAATTGCGATTTGAAATTGGTAGAGTCTTGGGTCGCTGTCCGGATTTTCGACAACATCCGTCTGGGTGTTCACGCGACCAAAACCGGACAGGACCACAGGCAGCGCATTGCTGTAAAACCAGTCAGGAACGACCGTGGGATCAATGGCTTGGGTCGAATGGTCTGAAAAATGGATCGTGCCGCCCAGCGACGCCGTCCCGCTGCCGGCCGAGGCCAGGACGTATAATTTCGTAGCGGGAACGCCGTTGGCAATGGCGAGCGAGCCAAAGTCGGATTCTTCCTGCAACCGCAGCGAATTGTCTGCATCGTACGGCGCGAGTTGAAATGTCATCCCCGGTGCAGGCGCGCTGATGGTTCCGCCCACAGGCAGCGCGTTGGGATGCGTCACATCGCCGGCAAACGTTTGAAAGTCTGCCGAGATCAGGGCATAACCCGCATTGTCGAACGTGGAATTCGTGGACAGCAATGACGGCCCGACGCCGTTTGCGATCACATCGGCGTTGAAACCCGCAGAAACCTGCAGTGTTACATAATCCTGCGCGTTGGCGCCACTAAAGAGCATCAGCCCTAATAAAGAGAGTAGGTTTTTCGTCATTTTTGTGTGGTTTAGCGTTGAATGTTAATTGATTAGAAGTGTGTTTTTGGTAATGTTTCATAAAAATACATTTTTTTACAACGCACCGATGCTTCGTTCAAGAATTTGTAAATCGCGCGCCGTATTCAGGATATAATCGTAAATTTGCAGCTCATTAAAATCCTGTTCCATGTTCGATCAGACCAAACAAGAGAAGATCAATACTTTCGACCCGTCGCAGCCCGGATTGGCCGACCAAAGTATTTTCGGGTTGCCGTTCACATCCGATGAAAGCGAAATTATTATCCTTCCCGTGCCATGGGAAGTAACGGTGAGTTACGGCGCGGGTGCATCGGAAGGTCCTGAAGCGATCCTCGACGCATCGTTCCAGGTCGATCTGCACCACCAGGAATTTCCTGAATTGTGGAAACTCGGCATTTACCTGGATCTTAATGAAGATACCGCGCGTTGGAACCAGGACAGCGATCGGTATAAGCAATTGGCCCAGCCCATTATCGAGGCGCTCGAGGCCGGTGAAGTCATTGCTGACAACGCCTCATTGCAGTCCGACCTCGATGAAATCAACCGCGTTTGCCGCCAGTTGCACGATGAAGTACGCGAGCGCGCATTGCATTGGATGGCCCAGGGCAAAAAAGTTGCTTTGCTCGGCGGCGACCATTCCACACCGCTCGGGTATTACGAAGCGCTGGCTGCGCACCACAGCGAATTTGGCATCCTGCATCTGGATGCACACATGGATTTGCGCATCGCCTACGAAGGGTTCGAATATTCGCATGCGTCCATCATGTACAATGCGCTTAAAATCCCGCAGATTTCGAAAATCGTACAGGTCGGGATTCGCGATTTTTGCGAACAGGAAGTGCAAGTGGCCCAGAATGACCGCGTCGTGGTCCACACCGACATGGATCTCAAAGCCGAAACCTTTACCGGCGTCACATGGGCCGATCAGTGTACCGCCATCATCGCTGCGTTGCCGCAAAAAGTTGCGATCAGTTTTGACATCGACGGCATGTATCCGTGGTATTGCCCCAATACCGGAACCCCGGTCCCGGGCGGGTTTTCCTTTGAACAGGCAGCCTATCTGTTGAGCCGGCTCGCGGATTCGGGAAAGGAAATCATCGGATTTGACCTTGTGGAAGTAGCCCCCGGCGAGGATGATTGGGACGGAAACGTTGGTGCGCGCATGTTGTTTCACATGTGTGGCGTATGGGCCAAAAACAACGGCTTGCCTGTGGGTGCAAAAATTGAATTTGCACGGGGTTGACCGGGATGCCAAAACCAATTATTCCGCATTTTTGACCCGCACCCGATAATTATTGCGTAATTTTGCGCCACTTACCACAATCGCATGCAAAAACCGTTGAAAATTGCCGTTGTAGGCTCGGGACTTGTCGGGTCGCTTTTGGGGATTTACCTCAGGAGAGCCGGGCACACCGTTCATATTTTTGACCGCAGTCCGGACATTCGGACCATTCAATTTTCCGGGCGTTCGATCAATCTGGCGATGTCGCACCGCGGTTGGAAAGCCCTTGACGGCGTTGGGATTGGCGATGCCGTCCGCTCTATTGCCATTCCGATGGACAAGCGCGCGATCCATTTGCGCGACAAACTCAATTTTCAGCCTTATGGCAAAGACGGCGAGAGCATTTACTCGATTTCACGCGGTACGTTGAACCGAAAGATGATCGACCTGGCCGAAGAAGCCGGAGTCGAATTCTTTTTTGAACAAAAAATATGGGACGTCACGCTGGCCGACGCGACGCTCCACATAGGCGAAACCGAGCGCGGCGAATGGAAAGACCTTAAATACGACATGGTATTTGGTGCGGACGGCGCTTTTTCGCGTATCCGTCACCGCATGCAGCGCCAAAGCATGTTCAATTATTCGCAGGAATTTTTGCAGACCGGCTACAAGGAGCTCAACATTCCGGCCAATGCGGACGGCTCGCACAAACTCGACAAAAACTCCTTCCACATCTGGCCGCGCGGGGAATTCATGCTCATCGCCCTGCCTAACCTTGACGGGAGTTTTACCTGCACGCTGTTCATGCCGTTTGAAGGCGAAAATTCGTTTGAATCGCTGACCGACCGCCAAAAAGTCGAGGATTTCTTTGCTGACAATTTCCCCGATTCGATCGACGTGATCCCCAAACTTGCCGAGGATTTTTTCAAAAACCCCACCAGCACGCTCGTGACGATGAAGTGCTATCCGTGGACGTTCGAAGACAAAGTAGCGCTCATTGGCGACGCTTGTCATGCCATCGTGCCATTTTACGGGCAAGGCATGAACGCGGGCTTTGAAGACATCACCGTGCTCAACCAATACATGGAGCAATTTGGCGACGATTGGAAATCGGTGTTTGAGCACTATCAATTCAGCCGCAAACCCAATGCCGATGCGATTGCCGAACTTTCCTACCGCAATTTCATGGAAATGAGTTCCAAGACCGCCGACGAGAAATTTCTGCTCGCCAAAAAAATCGAAAAGCGCTTTTCTGACAAGCATCCCGACAAATGGTTGCCGTTGTACAGCCGCGTGACCTTTAGCCATCGTCCGTACAGTGAGGCGCTCGCTATCGGAGACAAACAAAACGAAATCATGGCAGAAGTCATGGATATGGCCAATATTTTCGCGATCTGGGACAGCGAGCAGGTCGAACAAAAAATCCTCGAATTGCTCAGCGAATCGCCGTTGGACCACAGTTAACCGCCGTTTTTGACGACCCAACCTTTTACCGATCGGGCAACCCCTTAGTTTTGAATCCGTTTGGACACCGGGATGTTGTCGACCTTTTTACCCGATGCCATCAGCAGGATACGCAGCGTGGAATCGTTGCTGAAATAACTGAACATCCACTGGATAAAGATCAGCAATTTATTTTTGTGGTTCAAGATCAGCATCAGGTGTACAAACATCCAGGTCAGCCACGCCAGCCGTCCGTGAAAATGGAATTTGGGTAAATCCACTACCGCTTTGCGTTTCCCGACGGTGGCCATTGAGCCTTTATCGTGGTATTCAAACTCGGCGAGCGGTTTATTTTTGAGCATCGCCCCGAAATTTTTGGCCAGCACATCGGCTTGTTCATTGGCTACGGCCGCAACCTGCGGATGGCCTTTGTCGTATTTTGGCGTTTGCATCCACGCAATGTCGCCAATGGCATAAACGCCCGCAACGCCGGTTACTTCATTGTATCGGTTGACGGTAAACCGATTGCCGCGCGTGATGCTTTGTTGCGGCATGCCTTCGATGGTATTGCCTGTTACGCCTGCCGCCCAGATCAGGTTCAGGCTTTCGATCGTGCCTCCGTCCTGCAATTGGACCGTTTTGCCGTCGTAGTCGCTCACAATGGTGTTGGTCCGGACAATTACACCCAGTTCTTCGAGGTATTTTTGTGACCATTTGCGCGAATCATCGCTCATGGGATTGAGCGTGAATGGGGTGCCTTCAAGCAGATATATGGTCAGTTTGGAAAAGTCTTTGTCCGGGTAATCTTTCGGGAGGATGTTCTTTTTCATTTCGGCCAGTGCACCGGCCAGTTCCACGCCTGTTGGCCCGCCGCCGACAATCACAAAATTCATCAGCGGCTGCAGATCGATCGGGTCTACAATCAGTGCATCTTCGAACGTTTGCAGGATGCGGTTGCGCAGTTGGATCGCTTCCGGCACCGATTTCATCGGATAGGAATACTTTTCGATTTGCGCATTGCCGAAATAATTAGTCGTAGCGCCCATGGCCAGCACGAGATAATCGTAATCGAAACTGCCTATCGATGTCTGGAGTTTGCGGGCCTGCGTATCGACCGACAACACCTCGGCAATGCGGATGCGCACATTTTTGGAATGCTGGAACACCTTGCGCAGCGGAAACGAAATGCTGGCCGGCTCGAGCCTTGCCGTGGCCACCTGGTACATGAGCGGCTGGAACTGGTGAAAATTGTATTTGTCTAATAAAAGGACGTCGTACGGCGTGTCTTCGAGGTGTCGGGCCAGGCGCAATCCTGCGAATCCGGCGCCGACGATGATAATGCATTTGCGTTCTTTCATAGTGGCGTATTTGACACTTAAAGATACCGCATAAATTGCTACGATTATTCCCTATTAACGTTTTCTATAGAAAAAGCGGGCAGGCAAACGGCCAGGTATTCACACGGCTCGTCGAACGGATTGGAATATTGTACGCGTGCATTTTTTTCGATCCGGATCGATTGGCCCGCCTCGAGCACAATGGTGTCGCCTTCAATGATGAACTGTTTTTTGCCGCGGATGATGTAGGTGTATTCGTCGAATGCCGGCGTCTGGAACGGTTCGGACCAATGCGGCGGGGCGATCATGTGCGCAATCGAGATCTCGTGGTTGTTCGTCGCTGCGCGGCCATGATGTTCTTCGATCAGTTTGCCATCGTCGGTGGGAACGATGAAGGGCGTTTTTTGGATTTGGTACTTTTTCATTCGTCTTGATTTAATTGCGGAGGGCCGTCGGGTTTTTTTCCGGGCGGTATGGTTTGTTATCGCCTGATGAATTTGATGTTGTACTGCAATGCCGATGAAACGACTTGCGGTGCCACACGTCCTACTTTTTAAAAATAAAATACACCGCCAGCACCAGAAAACCAAATCCGACAGCATGGTTCCATCGGAATGTTTCATTTTTAAAAAACAAAAGCGAGAAAATCACAAAAACGACCAACGTGATCACTTCCTGGATGACTTTGAGCTGCATCAGCGAGAAAGGGCCGCCATTGCCGTTGTACCCGATTTTATTGGCCGGTACCTGAAAGCAATATTCAAACAGCGCGAGTCCCCAGCTGATCAGGATAACGGTGATAAGCCCGGCATTCTCAAACCATTTGAGCTCCTTGAATTTAAGGTGTCCGTACCAGGCCAATGTCATAAAAACGTTGGACAATACCAGCAATCCGATGGTCAGCGCACTTTTCATTTCTTGAACAATTTGGTCAGTACGCCAAATGCGCCGCGAATGAACGTTGCGCTGGTGAGCACCTTGAGGACCGATTTGGTCGTTTGGCTCATGGGTTCGCTGGCGGTCTTTCTGGTTGCCCGGGCCTCGGTTTGCTTTTGTTGCGCGGCCTGTTGCTGCTCGTCCGATTCTATTTTTTTGTTGAGCATTTCATACGCGCTTTCGCGGTCGATCAATTCGCTGTATTTTTTGACGAGCTTGGATCGGGCGTTGATTTGGTCAATTTCCGATTGGGTCAATACGTCCATGCGGCTCATCGGAGAACGCATCATGGTGGCGGCCAGCGGTGTCGGAGTGCCTTTTTCGCTAAGCGCAGTGACAAGCGCCTCGCCGATGCCCAGGTTGGTAAGCACTTCGTCGGTTTTGTAAAATTCGGAGATCGGGTAATTTTCCGCAGTCATTTTGATCGCTTTCCGATCATTGGCCGTAAAGGCGCGCAGGGCATGCTGTACTTTGAGTCCGAGTTGCGCCAGTACGCCCGATGGAACGTCCATCGGATTTTGGGTTACAAAAAATACGCCGATGCCTTTGGACCGGATCAGTTTAATGATGCTTTCGATTTGCTCGAGCAGCGCCTTGCTGGCTTCGTTGAAAATAAGGTGTGCTTCGTCTATGAAAATGACCAGTTCGGGTTGTCCGGAATCGCCTTGTTCGGGCATTTGCTGATAGATCTCGGCAAGCAGGCTCAGCATGAACGTCGAAAATAATTTGGGTTTGTCCTGGATATCGGTAAGCCGCAAAATGTTGACGTAACCTTTGCCATTTTCGTCAATGCGCATCAAATCGCGGATGTCAAATGACATTTCGCCAAAGAACAAATCGCCGCCCTGCTGCTCGAGCTCGATGATTTTGCGAAGTATCGTGCCGGTGGTCGATGTTGAGATTTTGCCATAGTGTTCTTCGATTTCCGATTTACCTTCCTCGGTAATGTAATTGATGACCTTTTTGATATCTTTCAGATCGAGCAACGGCATTTGGTTGTCGTCGCAATATTTGAAGATTACCGCCACAACGCCCGATTGTACATCGTTCAGGCCCAGGATGCGCGAAAATAATACCGGCCCGAATTCCGATACCGTCGCGCGAAGGCGTACCCCGTTTTGTTCCGATAATGTCAATAATTCGACCGGGAATCCCAACCCTTGGTACGGAATGTTTATCCTGGTATGGCGTTCTGTGATAAACGGCAGTTCTGTGCCCGGTTGTGCAATGCCGCTGAAGTCGCCTTTGATGTCCATCATCAGCACCGGAATGCCGTAGGAACTCAATTGTTCTGAAAGGACCTGGATGGTTTTTGTTTTTCCGGTGCCGGTGGCCCCGGCGATGAGTCCGTGGCGGTTGAGGGTTTTGAGCGGTATTTTGATGTGCGCGCCCGCAAGCGGCTGACCGTCTAAAATAGCTGCGCCCAAGATGATGTTGTCGCCTTTGGTGGCGTAACCGTCGTTAATTTGCTGGAGAAATGCGTCTTTCTGGCTCATGGGAATTTCGGATGAATCGGTATTAATGAAACGTTAAGGGACTTTGCGAAAAATCGGTTAAAGTTATAAATGTAGGATTTAGGTTGCAACGTTTTTGATCGACAGCCATTGAAAAAATACAGCCTAAAATGGAATCTCGTCATTTAAATCTTTGTAAATCTAGGCTTTTATTTAACAATTCTCAAATATTGTCGGAAGCCGCGCCAATGCAGCGTTTAGCGGGGATTAAATTAATCATAATAAAATTAAAAAAAGTTTTTTTATTAAAACTAATAAATTAAATTTGCTCCTATTCAAAAAATTTTACACTAAATTTTCTAATTATTCAAACTATTAAAAATTAAAAAAATGGCAAACGTTAAAAAAGAAAGTAGTTCAAAAGGAGGAAGCATGTTCTCGGGTATCGTGATAGTGTTATGCGTCTTTGTTGGATGGATTATCTGGCAATTCATCATGGGTAACGGAGCGAACTTTGAAGGAGGAGTGAACACAGGACACCCGCTGCCAGGCAACTACCTTGCGATGGTCTATAAAGGAGGGCCAATCGTACCTGTCCTGATGGGCTTACTTTTGATGGTTATCGTTTTCTCGTTCGAGCGTTACTTTGTAATTACCAAAGCGGCGGGTAAAGGAAACCTGGACCAGTTTATGAAAAATGTACAAGGTAATATTAAAAATGGAGATATCGACGGTGCCATTGCCACTTGCGACAAACAACAAGGTTCTGTTGCCAACGCCATCCGCGCTGCACTCGTTAAGTACCAGGAAGTGAAAAAAGAAGGTTTGAACAGCGAAGAGGCTGCTGAAACGATCCACAAAGAAATCGAAGAGGCTACTTCGCTTGAAATGCCGATGTTGGAAAAGAACCTGACCATTCTTTCTACTTTGGTTTCCCTCGGAACACTCGCTGGTCTCTTGGGTACGGTAACGGGTATGATCAAGGCGTTTGGCGCGTTGGCTACTGCGGGTACTCCGGATCAGGCGATGTTGGCGAACGGTATTTCTGAGGCATTGATCAACACCGCTACGGGTATTGCAACTTCTGCGTTGGCCATTGTTGCTTACAACTTCTTTACTTCTAAGATCGATACGTTGACGTACTCTATCGACGAGGCAGGTTCAACTATCGTGAACACGTACAGACACTTCAGAGGTTCTTTGAAAAACTAATAATTAATACGTTGTGATTAGTGGTTCGCGCGCGATACTATTAATAACAGTATTTAAAAAATAATTATGGCTAACGTAAAAATGTCCAAAAAAGCCGCGTCAATCGATATGACTGCGATGTGTGATGTTGCCTTTTTGTTGTTGACGTTCTTTATCTTGACGGCAACGGCTAAGCAGCAGGAGCCATTGCCAGTCGACACGCCGGCTTCCACGGTTCAAACCAAATTACCGGAATCGGATTTGGCGATGATCACCGTAGGTAAAGGGAAAGTGTTCTATGACCTCAAAGGCCGTGAAGTGCGCAAAAAGGCGCTTGAGCTGATGGGCCAGAAGTATGGCATTACTTTTTCGCCGGAAGAGGCAGAGCGATTTGGCGTGATGGAAGGTTTCGGGGTGCCGATCCAGAATCTCAAGCAAATCATCGCAATGTCCAGTACGGACCGTAACAAGGCAGGTCAGCCGGGAATTCCGCAAGATTCATTGGACAACCAATTGAAAGAATGGATTTATAATTCCCGTATCGCCAATATCGAGGTGAACGATGCTGAACTGCAAATCGCGATCAAAGGCGATGCAAAAGAAGAATATCCGCAAATCAGAAAGATTATGGATATTTTACAAGATCAGAAAATCAACAGTTTTAACCTGGTGACTGGTCTTAGAGGTAAAGACTTTTAATATAAAAAAATACACAAATGGCTGAATTAAATACCGGCGACGGCGGCGGTGGCAAAAAAGGCAGTAAGAAAGTCAGGAGTAAGAAGCAAAATAACAAGGTAGACCTCACTGCGATGGTCGACCTGGCGTTTCTCCTGATTACGTTCTTTATGCTTACCACTTCACTGTCAAAACCCCAATCGATGGATTTGGGTTTGCCGGACAAGGATGATGATCCTAGCAAAAACAAAGACGTCAAAGTTGATGAGAATCGTACAATGACGCTGTTGCTGGGCGACAATAACCAGGTAAAAATGTACATGGGATTGCTCGCTACACCAAAGATTGCGCCTAAGGACGTTGCTTACGGCAAGGAAGGGATGCGTCAGGAATTGCTTAAGCAAAGACAGGCAGTAATCGAATATACCGGCAACAAAGACAAAGGGTTGATCGTTATCATCAAGCCGAGCAAGAAGGCAAGTTACAAAAACTTGGTGGACGTTCTGGACGAGATGGCGATTGTAGACGTTCCGACGTATGCGATCGTAAACGATTATACTCCGGAGGAAAGCAAATTGATTGGAATTCCTAACGCTGGCGGTCCAGCTGCCGCTGCGGACGCTTCGGCCGATGCAGCCACGCCTGCGCCCTAATCTGAAAAAAGTAACAAGATGAAATTAGACTTATTAAAGAGATCTTGGACGGACATCGTGTTCGAAGGGCGCAACAAAAAGTATGGTGCCTACGAATTGCGTACGACCAATCCGGGTACTACCTGGAAGGCATTTGCAATCGGGGCGGTTATCTTTGCCTTTTTGGTCAGTATCCCAATGTTGGCCAAACTCATCCCGGACACCGCTGAAGAAGATGTGAATCTGGACAAGAAGATCGTAACGGTTAAATTGCCGCCTAAAGAAAAACCAAAGGAGAACCTGCCACCGCCGCCGCCACCGCCACCTAAAGTGGATCAGGTGAAATTTGTGAAGCCGGTTGTGGCCAAAGCAGAGGAAGTTGTTGAAGAACCACCTAAAATCAAGGAAATCGTCGACAAAAAACTTGGTGCTGAAACCATTAAGGGAGATCCCGATGCAGTACTTACTGTTGAACCGGTCGGTAACGGTCCTAAAGATGTTGTAGAGGAAGACAACAGCATTTACAACACGGCAGGAATCGAGGTTAAGCCGGAATTTCCGGGAGGTATGGCAAAATTCTACGACTACATCAGAAAGAATTACCAGGCACCTGACGAAGAAGGTTTGAACGGAAAAGTATTTGTGTCATTCGTAGTTGAAAAAGACGGATCGCTTACAGATATCAAAGTGATTCGCGATATCGGTTACGGTACGGGCAAAGAAGCCATCAGGGTGTTGAAAAGCAGTCCTAAATGGAGTCCGGGTGAGCAAAATGGTAAAAAGGTAAGGGTGTTGTATTCATTGCCAATCAACATTACCACCGCGAACTAAATGACCGATAAAATACAAAATAATATCAGGAAGAAATCGCTTAAAGAGCGATTTCTTCTCGTTATAGGAATTTTGTTTTTCCTCGTTTATCTGGTGTTGGGCCTTGCGGTAATCTTCTTGAAATCGCTTCCATTCAACATGGAGCCCAAAATGCGCATCGCTTTTGGTGTGTTGCTGATCGTCTATGCATTCTATCGGTTCATTCGATTTTTTAATACCAACAAAGCGTAATGAGAATAGTGTCCAAAGTTTTATCGTTCGTGCTTTTGGCCTGGTTCGTTATCACTTGCAACCAAAAAGGCGAAACCAAACAAACCATTTTACAAGGGGAGTTGAAATTACTTGTCGACGAATCGCTTTTACCTATTATAGAAGATCAGGTAGAAGTATTTGAAAGCCAATACAACGCCAGGATTACACTTGACCCAAAGTCAGAGGCAGAAGTAATCCAAACGCTTGCAAAGGACACAGCCCGCGTTGCAATTTTAGCGAGAAATCTCACAAAAGAGGAGTTAAATGTTTTTAAATCTAAAAAGATATCGCCCAGAATCACGAAATTTGCATCTGACGGAATAGCGCTTATTGCTAACAAAGGCAGAAAAGATACCATTATAGCACTGCAGGATGTCGTTGAGATGATGCAACAAAAGCAGGTTCCTGGAATCAGCGGACTGGTTTTCGATAACCCTAATTCGAGTACAGCGCAATACATGAGCCAATTGGCATCCGTACAAGCGCTTCCGGCAGAAGGTGTGTTCTCCTTCAACAGCAACATTGAAACAGTAAAATACGTCGCTGCAAATGATGGAATGATTGGCGTGGTCGGACTCAACTGGGTTTACAATCCGCGTCGTGCAGTAGCCCCTTTTGTGGAAAGAATCCACATCCTGGGGATACGCGATAAGGCAGGAGCCATCAGCTTTCCGAGCCAGAACGACATCGCTGAAGGCAGGTATCCTTTGGCACGCGATTTGTTTATCGTCAATTGTCAGGGCTTTTCCGGCCTTGGTATGGGTTTCGCCTCTTTTATCGCGGGTGAAACAGGACAGCGAATCGTTCTTAAATCGGGATTGGTACCCGCCAAAACACCAGGCAGAAAAATCCTTATCCGTCAGGGTATCGAAAAAAAATAAACAACTATGATTAAAATGAACCAACTGAAATTTTTAAGTGTTGCCTTGATGACCTCGGCAACATTGGTACACGCCCAGGATGTGGACCAAGCCAAGAAAACCATCGACGCCGAACAATATGAAAAAGCCAAAGGGATGCTGAAATCCATCGTTCAGGCCAAGCCATCGGACGGGCGCGCAGCTTATCTGCTCGGCAATATTTACCTCAAACAAAACGTAGCCGATTCGGCTAAAATCTATTTCCAGAAAGGTCTTTCCGGTTCGGAAGGGGCCAGGCTTAACTTTGCCGGACTCGGCCAGATCGAGCTAGACAACAATAATGCCGCCGGGGCGCAAAGCAATTTTGACCAGGCGCTTAAAGACGTCAGAAAGAAAGACACTGAAGAGTACATTGCAGTGGCCCGCGCCTACATGGATGCGGAGAAGCCCAACTACAAAAAGGCGATCGAAATCCTCAATAAAGCCAAATTGGCCAATCCCATGGATGCCCAGGTGCAACTCGCGCTAGGTGATGCCCATTACGGCGATAAAAATCAAAACGAAGCGTATTCCGCATACCGCAACGCATTTCAGGCAGATAATTCGCTGATTCGCGCCAAAGTACAACTTGGTGTATTGCTCAAAGGCGCCAAAGCGTATACTGAGGCCGTCAAATCATTCAATGACGTGTTAGCCACCAACGCAAATTATGGTCCTGCGTATCGCGAACTTGCCGAAACGTATTACTATTGGGGGAATAACGAGCCTAAAAAGTACACTGAATATGTCAAGCAGGCCCTGACCTATTACGAAAAGTACATGGCGCTGACCGACTACAGTCTTGCATCACGTATGCGTCACGCCGACTTTTTGATCCTGGCCAAAGATTACAAAGCGCTCGAGGTTGAGGCCGAGAAGATGAAACAACTCGACAAAGTCAATCCAAGAATCCTGCGTTATCTGGGCTACTCTGCCTATGAGAATGGTAATATTGATGTTGCGCTCAAGTCACTTCAGGATTTTACCGGCAATTCATCGAACAAAGTCATTGCCCGCGATTACATGTATCTCGGTCTTGCCAAGTTGAAAAAAGCCAATAACCCCGACACCAAAACGGTCGATGCGACATTGTTCAACGCCGGTGTGGCCGATATCAAAAAATCGGTCGACATGGAAATCACAATGACCAACGACCTGAGCGAAGTCGGAAAGAAATTTTATGAGCAAAAGCTCTTCAAGGAAGCTGCGGCGATCTATGAGATAGCGGTCACGAACCCTAATTCCAAGAATTTCCTGCTCGACAACTTCTACCTCGGTAACTCCATCTATTACGATAACACACGTAAAGATGTCGTAAAACCAGATCCTGTCGCGCTCCAAAAAGCCGATGTCGCTTTCGGCAAAGTCATCGAAGCCTCGCCTACAACACAGGATGCGTACATTTTCCGCGCGCGTACGCAGCGTTTGCTCGAAAACGAGGAAATGATCATCAAGCATTATGAGGAATACCTGAAAGTTGTCAACGAAAAAGGCAAGGAGGAATTTGACAAGAACAAAGCCAAGGTGATCGAGGCCTACAACAACATCGGCGCCAGCTATGCCAATTCGGACAAAGCCAAAGCCCGCGAATATTTCAACAAAACGCTCGCGCTGGATGCCACCAACACCTATGCCGCCGAGTCGTTAAAAACGCTCAAATAACAATACACTTCAAATCAGCCGACCGTTAATCAGGGTCGGCTTTTTTTTGGGGCGTGCCCGCGAACGAGCCTCCTGCATTTCTAAACGTCTGCGGCGCCGTCGCGCTGTACGCTGCAAGTCCTCGCCGCTCGCCCGCTCGCGGCTGTGGGCTTTTCGCTGCCATCGCTCACGCAAAGCCACGCATGGTTTCCCGATGTGTTTTGACGCTTGCCCGTCCGCTTATATCGCCGGCGTGACAATCCCGTTCAATTCCGTATCTTTGCACTTTCAAAATCATTATGTTACCCAAAGAAATACAATCACAGGTTGAAAAAGGCGCGATGCTGCCGCTGATGGAAGAGTTTTACACCATTCAGGGCGAAGGCTTCCACACCGGAACGGCCGCTTATTTTATTCGTGTAGGAGGCTGCGATGTAGGTTGTCACTGGTGCGATGTGAAGGAAAGCTGGAACGCGAGCCTGCACCCGCCCACGCCGGTGGATTACATTGTCGAGAATGCGGGCCAATACGCCGGTACGGTCGTTGTTACCGGTGGCGAACCACTCACCTGGGACATGACGTTGCTGACAGAGAAATTGCGCGATAAAAAAATGCGCATCCACATCGAAACCTCGGGCGCTTATCCGCTTACCGGTACATGGGACTGGATTTGCCTGTCGCCCAAAAAAACAAAGTTGCCTACGCAAACGGTTTACGACAAAGCGCACGAGCTTAAGGTCATCATCTACAACAAGCACGATTTCGCGTTCGCCGAGGAACAGGCGCAAAAAGTAAATCCAAACGCCATTCTGTTCCTGCAACCCGAGTGGAGCAAAAAAGAAGAAATGACGCCGTTGATCGTTGATTATGTGATGCGAAATCCAAAATGGCGTGTATCTTTACAAACGCATAAATATCTGAACATTCCGTAATATGAAGCCATTTTACCTCGCACTGATGTTATTGCTGGGTTTTCCAGCGTTTTCGCAAATTCAAGGCGAGGCTGAAGTGTATCTGACCGGCGATTTTATCGATGCCCGATTTAACGGCGGCGATATGGGCGCGTTTTCCAATTACATCCAATCCCAATTCGATTATTCCAAAGTCAAGAAACCAGGAAAAATGGTCGCCGCGTTCACCATCGACACCGAAGGAAAAGTCAGGAACATCCGCATTACAGAGATCATCGATTCTGAATCGGCCATGGAAATGATGCGCGTGCTGAATCTTTCGCCAAAATGGGAACCTGCACGGCGCGGCGGCAAGCCGGTCAGCATCGACATCAAATACCCAATGGTCTTTAAAGCCAAGAACGGATGAAGCGGTTGTGCTGTATGACCTTGTTAGCCGCGTTGCCTGCCTGCGCGCAGGACGAACATCCAACAGTGGAGCAAACCATCTACCGCGATTCACTTGTCGACACACAGCCGGAGTTTCCGGGCGGGATGGACAACTTTTACAAGTATTTTTACAAAACATTTAAGAAGCCCGCCGTAGCAGGCTTGGTGGACAAAATTGTTTTGTCGTTTGTCGTCGAGCCCGATGGTACGATAGGCGAGGTCCAGATTGTACATGACGCCGGATTTGGCACCGCAGACCAGGCCGTGGAAATCGTCAGGCAATGCCCAAAGTGGATTCCCGGCTCCAAGGACGGCCATCCCGTGCGCGTCTTGCATGTGGTTCCGATCGCTGTGGTGACACAGGATTAACACGATCATCAATCAATCAACTTATGAAATCACTTTTTTTGCTCGATCCGTCGGTAACTTATCTCAATCACGGGTCTTTTGGCGCATGTCCGAAATCCATTTTCAAAGATTACCAGCGTTGGCAACGGGAGCTCGAAGCAGAGCCCGTACAATTCATCACCAAAAATGCGCCGCGCTACCTCGGGCAATCCAGGCAGGCGCTTGCCGGATTCGTTCATTGCGACCCCGACGATTTGTTTTTTACGCCCAATCCCACAACGGCAGTCAATACCATCATGCGCAGCCTGAACTTGCGGCCGGGCGACGAAATCCTTGCCACGGACCACGAATACGGTGCAATGGATAGAACATGGAACTTTTATCAAGCCAGATCAGGGGTCCGGTATGTACGCGCGCGCATTGAATTGCCCGTGTCGTCCAGGGAACAAATCCTTACGCAGTTCTGGAGCGGCTTGAGCAAGAATACCAAAGTTATTTTCCTGAACCATATGTCAAGTGCCACAGCGCTGATTTTTCCCGTAAGGGAAATTTGCGAAAAGGCCCGCGAACTCGGTTTGATTACCATTATAGATGGCGCGCATGTGCCGGGTCACATCGACCTGGACATTGCCGCGCTCGATCCTGATTTTTACACAGGAACCGCGCACAAATGGCTGCTCACGCCCAAAGGCAGTTCTTTTCTTTCTGTAAGCAAACGATTCCAGTCCATGCTCGACCCGCTTGTGGTGAGTTGGGGTTATCAAAGTGTCCATCCCGGAAAAAGCCGGTTTCTGGACTATCACGAACATCAGGGCACGCGCGATATTTCGGCTTACCTTACGCTCCCGGCTGCGCTGGAATTCCGTAAGCAAAACGACTGGGAGTCCTGTATTGCGGCCTCCAAACAGTTGATACTTGACAATTACGCGCGTTTTTGTGCGCTTCTCGAAACCCGGCCCATTTGTCCGGTGACCGATGAATTTCTGGGTCAAATGTGCAGCGTTCCTATTCTTACACCCGATGCTGCGGCGCTCAAAGAGCTATTGTTCGACCGCTTCCGGATTGAAATTCCCATAATGACACTGGGCGAACATACGTTTATTCGCATTTCACTCAACGGATACAACCGCGCCTCGTGCTTAGATCGTTTATACGATGCGCTGCGCGAAATAAAATCTTCGACAAACCTTATCCGGTAACGTTTATTTTCCGCCGTTGGCGTGGAGATCGGCCAGGCAATTGGTATCGAGCAGCGGCAGATTGCCTCCACCCATCATGCCAAGAAGGCCGCTGCCACCGGCTTCCCAATACATCAGACAGTTTTCGTTGACACAGTGTTTGGGGTGCGCACTGTCCTCGTGCTGGCTTTGCATCGGGGAGCCCAGATTGACCAATCCAAGCAAATGACCCAATTCGTGCTGGATCACGGTGGTTTCGAGTGCGACACGTCCCGGTTCGCCCACGCCGCCGCTGCGTTCAAGTATCGTGCTCTGGTACATCACAAATGAAGTGTTCCGGTACGCTGATCCGAGGATGAATTGTGTAGGTGTATCGGTGGTCGTACCGCCATCGGCAAAAAACATGTACATCGTCAGCACGTTGCCTGAATTGTAGCGCGTGCGCGTGGCGCTCTCGATTTGGGCAATCTCATTGATGTCGTATGGCGCAAGGCCAGGGCTCGCGATCTGCGTTTCTGTGATGGTAATGCCGCCGGGTTTGTGGAGCCGCGCCTGCATAAAATTGCGCAGGTTTTCGAGCGTTTGCGGATGCGGGCGGAAACCCTGCACATAAAATACCTCAATGGCCAGTGCGCTGTATTTCGCATCGGACAAAAAATCGCGCGCGCTGCTGCCCGTGGGTTGTAAGTTTGCCGTTCGGTCTATGCCGTTGACGAGCGTTGGGTCGTCGTCTGAAGAACAGCCCATCAACAGCACCATCGCAGCAAAAATGAGTAATTTCTGGATTCTCATGTCAGATTTTCAAAAGGGTTTGGGTAAAGATAACCAATTACTCCGACGTATCGACCATCGCCGTGAGCCGCGCCAGATAGTCGTAATGGTCGCCTTCCAAAAGCAGTTCGCAATCCAGTTGGTTGGCATTGGCGGCGTTTTGAAGTGTGTTGAAATCGAGATAAAGCCAATTGAAAGGGGTTTCCCGCTCGCCTTTGTAGGTCAGGGAAAAGGTGAGTTCGCCATAGTAATCGCGTTGGGTGTCGATCCATCGGCCGCCGTCCTCGTCCTGGTCGAACATGTAGATCAGATCCGAGCTGTCCATCAGGATCTGCCCGCCCGGAGCCAGTAATTGGCGCAACTGCTGCAGGTAAACGGAGCAATTCTTATGTGTCCCGAAAATCCCTGTGCCGTTCATCAGCAGCAGGATGGTGTCGAAAGTGCCGTTCATTTGAAGCACATCGGTGACCGACGCATTTTGGAGGCCGCGCAGTTTACAGGCCTCTACCGCATTGGGTGAAATGTCGATTGCGGTGACGTCCAATCCGTTTTGCTGCAGATAAAGCGCATGGCTGCCCGCACCACACCCTACATCAAGCACTTTTCCGCGGGCGAGTTGCAACGCGCGTTGCTCGATTTTTGGCATGTCTTTATAAGATCGGAACAAATAGGCCACAGCCATTTCGTCCGGGTCAGAAATAGACGTTTCGGTAATGAGATCCTCAGGATCGTTTCCGGTTTGGTAATCGAGGATGGCTTTGCCAAACAGGTCTTTCATGCGATTTGGATCAATTGTGCGTAGGTTCGTTCGGCATTGGAGATTCAATTTTGTAATTTTGCGGCGTGATACCGCTCGATCATCTTCCGAAACTCGCCAAAGATAAGCATAACGAAAACAAAAAGTATTTCGATAAGCTTAAAAAGAAGGTGCCCAAAAATCTCGATTACGCAATGCAGGAACTGCACGATTCGGAATTCCGAAAAACCGACTGCCTCAAATGTGCCAATTGCTGTAAAACGACGGGTCCGCTTTTTACCATGACCGATATCGAGCGCATCGCCAAACATTTGCGGCAAAAACCGCAGCAGTTCATTGACCAATATCTGCGCATCGACGAGGACAACGATTATGTGTTGCAAAGCGTGCCGTGTACATTCCTCGATGCGGAAAACTACTGCATGATCTACGACGTCAGGCCCAAAGCGTGCCGCGAATTCCCGCATACGGATCGCAAAAAGTTCCAGCAGATCTCCAACCTGACGCTTCAAAACGTAGCGATATGCCCTGCGGCATACAATATAGTGGCGGAAATGAAAAAGCGATTGCCGCTTTAATTCTCCGAGTGCACGAGAAAACTGTCCGGATAAATCAGGTATTTCCGACGCATTTCTTTGAATTGGTCGAGTCCCGGTTTCCACGTAGCGCGGATTTCTTCTTCAGTCATTCCGGCTTCGATTTGCTGGCGCAGTTTTTTGGTTCCGGCCAGGTTGGTAAAGTAATTATTGAAAAATTTCTCAGGTTGTTCTGTTTCGCGGTAGGCTTCGAGCAGCCATTTGAGTTCGATGCGGTCCAGCTTTGGATATTGCGATAAATCCTCGCCACAGCACACTTTGCCATTCTGAGGAGGTTCTTTCGAGCCTGCGTTCGGCATCGGGGTGAAGCTCCAGTGGAATTTGGTCAGGAACGGCGAGCCGTAAATCTGGAATTGCTTATCGGTGCCGCGTCCGATGCTGACATTGGTCCCTTCAAAAAAACAAAGGCTCGGATACAGGTTGATCGCCTGGTCGTTCGGTAAATTCGGCGATGGGCGAACGGGCAAACTGTACGGCATCTCACGTCGGTAATTCTCGCACGGTACAATCCTGACTTTGCATTGAAGACCGTCTTTGAGCCATTTTTCGCCATTGATCATCAGCGCGTATTCGCCAATGGTCATGCCGTGCAACACCGGGATCTCGTGCATGCCCACAAAACTTGTAAACTCCTTTTCGAGCGTAGGCCCGTCGATCATGTTGCCGTTGGGATTGGGCCGGTCCAGAATGATGAGCTCAATGTCGTTCTCGGCGCAGGCCTCCATGACGTAATGCAACGACGATATATAGGTGTAGAACCGCGTCCCGACATCCTGCAAATCGAACAATAAAATATCGATGCCGTCAAGTTGTTCCTTTGTGGGTTTTTTGCTGTTGCCGTAAAGCGAAATGATCGGAAGACCGGTTTTGACATCGCGTCCGTCTACAATGGTTTCGCCATCGGCTCCTTCGCCGCGGAATCCGTGCTCGGGCGCATAAATTTTGACCAGATTGATTTTGGTGTTGAACGCAATGTAATCGACAATGTGCTGCGTCACGTCTTTGACACCTTCTTTTTGCGACACGGAATCTTTGATCAGATAATGTGCTTCATAGGTCAGCAGTCCGCTTGGATTGGTCAAAATCCCGACATTTTTATTTTTGAGCAGGTTCAGATAACTGGGCATGTTGTCGGCCCCTGTCATGAATCTGGTCGATTTGACTTTGCTCTTTACCATCGTCAGTGCCGGAACGGAATAGCTCGCGGGTTGCGGCGCCTTACACGAAGCGGCAAGTATGGCCATGAGAAGCATCGCGCCCAAAAGTCTGGGAATCGTGCGGTAAGCTTGACTGGCAGGAGAAATGGTATCCGAATTCATAAATCAATCCCTAATATTTAACGGCGGCGCGCTGATTTGCTTTTAAAAACGTATTTTTGAAATCCCAAGAAACACAAACGAGACTTGAATCCGGAATATTTTATCGCCAAAAGACTTGTGGCCGCCAAAGGCCGTAAAAGTAGCATATCTGCGCCAATTATAAAAATTGCGATCGCCGCTATTGCCATTGGAATGGTGATGATGATTATTTCTGTGGCTACCGGCATTGGGTTGCAGCAAAAAATTCGCGAGAAAGTATCGGCGTTCAACGGGCATATCATTATTTCGAATTACGACGACAACGAATCGCAGGTCAGTGTAACGCCCATTTCGAGTAAACAAAATTTTTATCCGCAGTTCAATACCGTTCCGGGCATCAGCCACATCCAGGCCGTAGCGAGCAAGGCGGGAATCATTCGTACGGCCGAGGCGTTCGAGGGAATTATTTTCAAAGGCGTGGGCAAAGACTATCAATGGGAGCAGATTCGCGAATATGTCATCGACGGCGCGCTGCCTGATTTTTCACAACGCATTTCATCGGACGTGCTCATCTCGCAATACCTTGCCAACCGGCTCAAGCTTAAAGTAGGCGATCGGTTCAATACCTTTTTTATGAAAGAGGACAACTCCAAACTGCCCAATCTGCGCGTGTTTAAAATCGCCGGGATTTACAATTCAGGGTTTCAGGAGTTTGACGCCGCGTACATCATCGGGGATATTCGCCACGTGCAACGCATCAACAAATGGGCGCCGGACCAGGTGGGCGCGTTCGAAGTCTTTGTCGACGATTTTACTAAAATTGCCCAGCGCGGTGAAGCAGTCTATCAGCAAACCGGCTCCACGCTGGACACGCAAACCATAGTGGAAAAATACTATTATATATTTGAGTGGCTTCAATTGTTCGATTTCAACATTCTGGTTATTTTGATCGTCATGATAGGCGTGGCTACGATCAATATGGTTGTTGCGCTGCTTGTACTGATTTTGGAGCGCACGCAAATGATAGGTGTGCTCAAGGCGCTCGGAGCAAACAATTGGCTTGTGCGCAAAGTGTTTTTGTACAATGCGCTGTATTTGATATTGCGCGGACTGTTTTGGGGCAACTTCATCGGCATCGGATTGGTGCTGATCCAGCAATATACCGGGCTCATTCACCTGAATCCTGAAAGTTATTACGTCAATGAGGCCCCTGTTTACCTGGATTGGGGATACATTGTGGCGCTCAATATCGGCACCGTGGCCATTTGTTTGCTGGTGTTGCTGATCCCTTCTTATATTATTACAAGGATTTCCCCGATACGCGCGATTCGTTTTGATTGATGGGCGTGCCGGCGCCGCACCTCCCGTTTCCTTAATATATATAGTGTAGGCGCCGTCGCGCTGTCCGCTGTATCTTTTGCGGCCTTGCCACCGGCTG
>JAEWLN010000085.1 GCA_023457535.1 Bacteroidota bacterium | reverse complement strand
GTCATCGGGCGCGGAAACCGAAATCAACCTGCCTTATGTAACGGCTACGGCCACAGGACCAAAACACCTGGTCAAGAAATTGTCTCGTGCCAAATTCGAGCAACTCGCCGACAGCCTGGTAAAACGTTCGATGGAACCGGTTGCCAAAGCGCTCAAAGATGCCGGACTTTCCAAATCAGATATTGACGAAATCATCCTCGTGGGCGGTTCTACGCGTATCCCGAGAATCCAGGAAGAAGTTGAAAAATTCTTTGGTAAAAAACCGTCAAAAGGCGTTAATCCGGATGAAGTAGTGGCCATCGGCGCTGCGATCCAGGGCGGTGTATTGTCCGGCGATGTAAAAGATGTATTGCTGCTCGACGTTACCCCGTTGTCACTCGGAATCGAAACCATGGGCGGCGTAATGACCAAACTTATTGAGTCGAACACCACCATCCCGACCAAGAAATCACAGGTATTTTCTACTGCCGCAGATTCACAGCCATCGGTTGAAATCCACGTATTGCAGGGTGAGCGTACCCTGGCGGCGGACAACAAGACCATCGGGCGTTTCCACCTCGACGGCATTCCGCCGGCCCCGCGTGGTGTTCCGCAAATCGAGGTCACATTCGATATCGACGCCAATGGTATCATCAAAGTATCGGCGACCGATAAAGGCACCGGCAAATCACACGACATCCGTATCGAAGCTTCTTCAGGCCTTACCCAGGAAGAAATCGAAAGAATGAAAAAAGACGCCGAGGCCAATGCCGATGCGGACCGTAAGGCAAAAGAAAAGATCGACAAGCTTAATGAAGCCGACAGTATGATTTTCCAGACCGAAAGCCAATTGAAAGAGTTGGGCGATAAATTGTCTGCCGACCATAAATCGGGAATCGAGTCCGCGCTTGAGGAGCTCAAATCGGCCCACCAGTCGCAAGACCTTGACGCGATCCAGTCTGCACTCGACAAAGTCAACGCTGCCTGGAAAACCGCCACAGAGGCCATGTACGCACAGGGTCAGCAAGGCGCGCCGCAGGATGCACAGCCGCAAGGCAACGCAGAACCGCAAGGCGACAACGTGCAGGATGTCGATTACGAAGAAGTGAAATAATGATTTTGTCATAAAGAAAGACCCGGATAGGAAACTGTCCGGGTTTTTTATTTGATGGCGGCGAAAGTTTGGCCAAAGCCATTAAGGTGTTAAATTTTCACCGACGCTGAAATCAGTGCACTGGTTTTGCGTTAAATTCGTACATTCGACAACTTTGAAAACCAACCTATGAAAAAAATAATGTTATTTGCTGCGCTGTCAATGGCAGTGGCCACGGCATCCGGACAAAAAGCCAAAAAGACCGTAAAGGCCGGAGCGGTCAGCAAAACCGTCGTCGGAAAAGGACCAAACATGACCGCCGAACTGCTCAAAGGCAAGGATGCCTACCGGTTGTATTTGCTCAATGGCGTAGGGAAAAAAGCCGATACGGTCTCCCTCGAGCGTTTTGCATTCGACCCCAAGGCGGCCAATGCCAAAGTAGTGCTGCCAGAGAATCTTACCATTACGCCATTTTCAGCCAAAGGCGCCAAACTCCACAACATTACGTGGACTGAAAAATCGCTGACCGAAGTGCCGGACAAAAAAGAAGACGCCACGCGCACGGTCACGCAAATCTGGGACCTGACCAACAAGGTCCAGCTGCATTCGAACGTGCAAACGGCCACCAAGATCACAGAAATACTCTACCTGGACAAAGGCAGGAATGCTTCGCAAACCAGCGAAAAAATGCGCAACGAAGGTTTTAACCTGGCGGTGTTGCCCGATGGCGACCTCGTACTGAAAAACCGGACGCAGGAGAACCGGATGAGCTATGATGCGGCGACCGGAAAGTTTGTCGCGGTCAAAAGCGCTCCGCAAACCGGCAGTCCGAAAGCTTCCGGAAAGAAAAAATAGCGAAAAAGACGATCGGATGGTCGTCTTTTTTATCTTACAGATGTGCGGCAAAGAAACCGCCGAGCCGCGCAAAGATATCCTGGCTGTCGCTAAATGAAAAATTGCCGTGGGCCGCGTTGTAAATGTGGCGTTCATTGGTTACGCCCGCGGCATCGAGCGCCGCTTCCAGACGTTCGCCCTGGGAGGCGGGAATCAGCGGATCGGCGTTGCCGAGAAACTGGATCGTAGGCGGATCGTCCGATGAAACGTGCGCCGTCGGGCTGACCTGCAAAATCAATTCGTCCGACGGATCATTGCCCACGAGAAACGGAAGCATCGAGAGGGCCAGTTCGCTTCCGGTATACGCCGGGTCGGTAAAATCGGTCGGGCCCACCATGCTGCCAACGACTTTTACTTTGTGTTGCAAATCGAACCGGTAGGCGTACAGCATCGAAAGGTGCGCACCGGCACTTACGCCAAGAAAAGCGTATTGGGCCGCTATATCGTAACCTTGCGATTCAATGTGGGCGAGTGCCGCCCGGATATCGTCGATTTGTTTGGGATAAGCCGGACTTCCCATCGTGGCAAGCCGGTATTCGAGATTCACGATGGCGTGTTGCGGGAACTGAAGTCGCGCAAAGGCGGCCGCGGCAGCCATATCGCTTTTTGACCCGCCATACCATGCGCCACCGTGAACCAGCACAATGGCTTTGGTCGTGGCAGGATTCCGCGCTTCGGGCAGATCGATGTCGTACACCTGCTGGGCGTCGGGGCCGTAAGAAACGTTTGACAATTGCTGCGCCGGCAGCGTTTTTTTGTCCTCGTTAGACGAACATCCGGCCAATAATCCGACCCATAGAATCAACAGGTATTTTCTCATCGTGCGAAATTAAAAGTGGGCGCTGAAAAACGCAGTCATTTTGGCCTGCATATCGGCCAGTTGCTCAACGGTCCATCCGACGTGCCCGACGTTGAATTCATGATACTCATTGTACACGCGCTTTTGGTTGAGCCGCTGGTGCAAAATCTCGCCCTGCGATTCCGGGACGATGACATCCTGCGAACCGTACAGCAAAATGGTCTTGGGCGAAGATACGGAAATGTAACGCGACGGGCTGATTTCATTGTACAAAACCGGATTGGAGTCATAGGTAGGGTAGTCGCCTACAAAATAGCGCAATCCTGTGGCAAACAAATCGTTGCCGTGGTAGTTGGGGTCGCTGAAATCGGACGGGCCCACCATGCTGCAAACAGCCTTGACCTGACCGGCCTGGTTGTGGCGGTAACTGTACAACATCGACAGATGCGCCCCTGCGCTTACGCCGATCATCGCATACCGCGCCGATAAATTGTATTCCTTCTGGCGCTCGTTCATATGCGCAATGGCCGCCTGTAAATCCTGTATTTGTCTCGGGTAACCGATTTTTTCGATCGTCCCGAGCCGGTAATTGAGATTGACGATGGCGTGCTGCGGGAAATAGGTTTTGAGGTATACCACCAAAAAATTGAGATCGGATTTATCGCCTTCCTTCCAGCCGCCGCCGTGTACGAGCACAAATACTTTGGTGCGGTCGGTGCTGCGGTCGGCAGGCAGATAAATGTCCATGGTTTGCGCCGGATCCTCGCCGTAGGGCACGTTGAGCATCTGTTTGGCTAGTTCGGGCGTCATCGGTGTGGACGTATCGGTATCGGATGAATCGTCACATGCAAAGAAAAACAAAGCGATCAGGCTGAAAAAAAACATACGGGCCATGGCTTTCCAATTAAGTTATGCGTCAAAAATAGAACGCGGCCCATCGGAAAGTATTATAAATATTGGAATTTGTGTTACACGATTTGTTTGCCGTTATTCGCTGACCGTAATCTCGAACATTTTGTCCCAGTATTTCCCCGTTACAAAAATCGTCCGGGTCTTTGGGTTGTAGGCAATGCCGTTGAGGACCTCGGCATTGGTGCTGGAGACCTGTTTGCGCAGCGCCGACAAATCAACCGCGCCGTGAACCGCGCCTGTAGCCGGATCGATGACTGCAATGACATCCTTTTGCCAGATGTTGCCGTAGATTTTGCCGTTGATCCATTCCAGCTCGTTGATAGAGGTAATTTTTGTGCCGCCTGTGTATACATTAACATAGTCAACGATTTTTTGCGTGGCTGGATCCAGGATCCAGAGTTTTTCAGTGCCATCGGAAAAATAAATGTGCGTGCCGTTGTTGGTCATTCCCCAACCTTCGACTTTGTGGTCGTACCGGAAGGTCTTTTCCTGCCTGAGCGTGTTGGCGTCGTAGATGAATCCGGTCATGTCCTGCCAGGTCAATTGAAAGATTTTGCCGCCGATGACCGTGATGCCCTCGCCAAAAAATTCCGGTTCCATATTGACTTGCTTGTAGGCAAATCCGGTCTTGTAATCAAATTTGCGCAAATAGGAAGCGCCTTTCTGGCCCGTGCTCTCGATAAGTGTGTCGCGGTAAAACTCGAGTCCTTGCGTGAACGCTTTTTCGTCGTGCGGATAAGTGTTGACGATTTTGTACGAATACATTTTGGGTGTCACATCTGAAATGACCTCAATGCGTTTTTCGACCTGCTCAAAGCGCGAACCGTCGAAATAGACTTTGGCCAGCAGGTTTTGGTAACCCAGTTTTTGTCCTTTGAGATTGAATTGCATCGGATCGCCGCCTTTTTTGCTGCCGATTTTTTTATCATTGACGATGTAAACGATGCTGTCGATCGACTTTCCATCGGCGTTTCGTATTGAAAGCGCCACAGATTCGGCCGGTTCGTATTGGTCTTTGACTTTATCGGGGTCGAAATCGAAGTATTTTTTATCGCCGTCCGAGCAACCCAAAACGGTCATTAAAACGGTCAACAAAAACAATGCGAGCAGGTTAGGTTTTTTCATAGCGGAATATTGGCGCAATTAACTAAAAAAGGCATGATTATACGGGTTTGCCCTTGCGAAAATACAAAAAGATTGTATATTTGCAACGGCAAGTCCTACACGACCAGCTCCTGCAGAATCCTCCAGGGTGGGAACACAGCAAAGGTATGCGGTTGAAGCGGTGCGATGTAGGTCGCTTGCCATTTTTTTTTATATTTTATGGTCTTCCTTTGCGGAAGATTTTTTATTTTTATAAGGAGCTATTTGCTTTGCCCGTTCGGCCTGTGGCCCCGGGTCCGGCAAACGTCAAATGTCAGCGCGGAATGTCCGGCACAGCGTTCGTTTGACGCTTAATACGCGACCAAAAGAAAACTTAACCAAAAAAAGACCACTATGAAAAAGATCCTGATCGCCTTATTGTTCACTTCGGCGGCTACATTTGCCCAATCGGACGACGCTAAATACGCCTCTTTTATTAAGGAGTTCGAAGCTTATCGCGACAACCCGGAGGTGTCGTCGGAAAATTCAACGATCAAACCCGCACCGTGTGGCCAGTACAACCTGGCGTATATGGTTACCGAACGCGACGGACGGGAAATCGTCAATACGCCCCCGGCCAAGAAACTATGTGCGGACCTGAACCGTTTTGACAAAAGTAAAAATCCAAAATTATCCGCCGATTGGAACTATGAAATCAAACCGGTAGGCAACCGCTATTATGTGATACGGGCCAATAAATCCGGCGCCGATGGCATGCAGGAGGTTTATTATTATGAGCGGAAAGTGAAGTAATTTGAAAATTTTGCAATTTGAAAATTTGGAAATGGGTTTTGTCGGTGGATGAAACCTTTTTTATTTGGGGGTGGTGGGGAGGTTTGGAATGGGGTTGTGGCGCGGTAGGGAAT
>JAEWLN010000084.1 GCA_023457535.1 Bacteroidota bacterium | reverse complement strand
GCCGGCACATGTGCAAATCCGTAAACGACCCACGGTTTGTCGTTGGTCCAGTTGAGTTCTTCAGGCGTAGTGAGCGTATGGCCCTGAATGTCGCTGGCCTGGGTTTGTCCGGCCAGAGTGATGACTTCTTTGACGCCGCTTAGATCGCGGTTCGGAAAGATAAAATGCGCGTCCTGGATCAGTGTGACGAGATTTACGGCTTGCTCGGTGGTGCCAGCGCCAAATAAAATGCGGTCGTTGTAGGTGAAATCGGGATCGGCCTGTGCAATGTCTACCGTGGTTTCGATAAAGATGAACAGGCTGTCTTTGGCCAGGATCTCGACATTCGGAAAATATTTGCCTTTGCCATCCAGACCGGTCATTCCATCGACCATGATGCGGTATTTGGAGGCGTCGCCTTTTTCAAGTCTTACGGCAGGAATCGAAATATCGTCATTGCCGGTGTTGTACACTTTGAGCATGTAAGTACTCGAGCTGATGCCGGTAAAGATGGTGTCGAGATAAACGGTTTCTTTTGAGAAGGCCAGTTGGCCACTGCTTGGTACAGTATCGAAATCTTTTCTGCACGAGGCCAGCAAAACGGTCATACCGACCACGAACAACACGATGATTTTGCGCATTTGATTGTGAATTTTGGTAAAAGTAGGTATTAATTTGGAAATTTTAGAATTTGAAAATTTGAAAATGTCAATGCCAAAGGAAAACGTTGAAACGGCACAATAGTCTTTGCGCTTTTTGTTTTGTGCAATTAGCCGTACTTTTACTAAAAATTTTAAGATGACATTCGACAAAGATAAAATCGTCGCCAAATGCAACGAATTCTCCCAAAACACGCTCATGGAAACGCTCGACATTGCGTTTGTCGATGCAGGCCCCGATTTTCTGACCGCTACCATGCCCGTAAATCCGCGCATCCATCAGCCCATGGGACTCTTGCACGGCGGGGCCTCAGTAGCCCTTGCAGAAAGCGTCGGCAGCGCGGCATCCATGTTATACGTCAACGGCGATACCCATGAAGTGCGCGGCATCGAGATCGCGGCCAACCACTTGCGCGCCAAACGCGAAGGGATCGTAACCGGCACGGCCCGCATCGTCCACAAAGGAAAAACAATCCATTTGTGGGAAATCAAAATCACCGACGAAGCCGGCCAACTCGTTTGCCTGTGCAAATTAACCAATATCGTCTTGCCTAAAAACGCTTCGTAATGCAGGAGTTGCTCGATCAGATCCGCGACCAATACCAACGGAAACTGCCGTTTGTGTGCTACCGGAAACCCGGGGCGGTGCAACTTTCGGCTTATTTCCAACACGATGCCACCTTATTCCACGCCGATTTCAACACCGCGGGATTTATTTTTGCACCATTCGACGGAATCCCGATTTTACTGCCCGCATCGCAATGCACCATAGTTCACGCCGCGTTTTCGCCCGTGCCGATACGTTCCATGCGACAACGCGAGAACCGGGAGGGTCAGGCGGCATTTGAAAACCTGGTCTCGCTGGCCGTCGCGTCCATAAATGAAGGCCGGTTTGACAAAGTTGTGCTCTCGCGCGTAGAAATTGTGGCCATTAAGGATTTTGACATTGCAGACGGTTTGTTGCAGCTGGCTTCGGCGTATCCGACTGCTTTTGCCTATTGCTTTTACCATCCCGGGATCGGGATATGGATTGGCGCCACGCCCGAGAAACTGCTCAAGGTCGAAACCGGACGATTTGAAACCGTGGCATTGGCCGGGACGCAAAGGTACGACGACACCGCGCCTGCAACCTGGGAAGACAAAGAGCGGCAGGAACAGCAATTCGTGACCGATTTCATTATGGAAAATCTCGAAAATGTGACCACCGATATTGCCTTTTCCGATCCGTATACGCATCGCGCGGGCAATCTGCTGCATCTTAAAACCGATATTTCCGGCACGCTGCGCCAGGCTTCGGACGTCTCGCAGCTCATCGGGATCCTGCACCCGACACCGGCTGTTTGCGGTTTGCCCAAAGAACCTGCGCGCGCCTTTATTCTCCGGCACGAAGGCTATGACCGCTCGTTTTATTCGGGATATCTGGGCGAACTTTACGCCGATTTTTATCCCGGACAACAGCTGACTGATTTGTTCGTCAACCTGCGCTGCGCCGAGATTCGGGGCGAAACGGCACGCGTGTATGCCGGATGCGGGATTACCGCGCAGAGCAATCCCGCGGCAGAGTTTACAGAAACCGTACACAAAACAATGACCATCAAAACCATATTATGATGAAATTAGACATACTGGCCTTTGGCGCGCATCCGGACGATGTGGAACTGGGTTGCGGCGGCACGCTGGCCAAGGAAATCGCAAACGGCAAAACAGCAGGCATCGTCGATTTGACAAGAGGTGAACTCGGGACGCGTGGTTCTGCCGAAATCCGGGATCGGGAAGCGGCGGCGGCGGCCAGAATTTTAGGTGTTGCGGTGCGTGAAAACCTGCAAATGCGCGATGGCTTTTTTGTCAACGACGAGGCGCATCAGCTCAAGGTCATCCGGATGATCCGCAAGTACCGGCCTGAAATTGTGCTTTGCAATGCGATCGACGACAGGCACATCGACCATGGAAAAGGCAGCAAACTCGTCTCGGATGCGTGTTTTTTGTCGGGACTGCGCAAGATCGAAACCCAGCTCGACGGACAAAACCAACCGGCGTACCGGCCAAAAGCGGTGTACCATTACATTCAGTGGAAGAATATCGAACCCGATTTTGTAGTCGATATCACGGGGTACAACGACAAACGAATCGAGGCGATCCTCGCGTACGCATCGCAGTTTTACGATCCCGACAGCACCGAGCCGGAGACGCCAATCGCTACCAAAAACTTTCTCGAAAGCCTGAATTACCGCGCGCAGGACCTCGGGAGGCTCATCGGGACGTCTTATGCGGAAGGCTTCACCGCAGAACGGTATCTGGCGGTCAACAGCTTAACGGATTTGGTTTAATTTTTGTAAAATTTTCTTTGCGTTGCTAAAAGTTTATAATATATTTGCACTCGTAAAACACGGTGGTTGTAGCTCAGCTGGTTAGAGCATCGGTTTGTGGTGCCGAGGGTCGCCGGTTCGAACCCGGTCATCCACCCTGATTATAAAAGCTTCGGAGAAATCCGGAGCTTTTTTGTTTTAATCCCAAATAAATCCTAAATAAATTCTTCCGCGCGCAAACCTTTGTTAACTTAGGGTAAAAATCAACGCTATGTCAGAATTTATTTTTATCGGAAACCAGATTTCGGTTTACGCACTTCGCGATTACATCATGCGTCACAAGATCGACGCCACAGATTCGCTCATTTTGAATCCGCACGATTTCGATACGGTTATCCATGAAATCAAATCTACCGGGGAAGGCCTGACCGATTTTCCCGTAAAAATACTCGAGGTCATCATTACCAAGGATACGACCGATACGGTTCCCATCGGCAAGCTGCAAATCGTCAAGAACGAAAAGTCCTATCTTTGACCGGGCATCGGCATCGCCAGTACCGGCCCGTTTAAGCTATACCACCCAAGTCATTAAAACCTACACCATGGGCAAAGCTTATAGTTTCAAAAAAGTCGGGCATGACCAGATCCATTTGTTCGAAGGCTATTTTCACCTGGACCAATCCTGCGATGCGCAGCACGAGAGCATCTGCAAAAAAGTCAAACTAGACCAGGGTAAATGGTTCGACGATCACGTGTGCCTCACGGCCGATACCGCGCGTTTGCGTGCTGCCGAGATTGGTCGTGTGGTTTGTGCCGAATGCATCCGGCGGCTGTATTCAGAATTCTGAGCCGGACTCCGGATTAGCGGTTAAAGAAAAAGGCCTGCAACTGCAGACCCTGTCTCACCTAATCCAAATCTAAACATTTTACAAAGCAAAGATAGCGTTTGCGCGGTCCCGGTGGATTAAGCGATCGTTAAGCTAAAGGCAAACTACTGCTTTTGGTCCACGACGATGCGGTCTTTGCGATTGGCAAGCTCCCACATCACAACAAAAGCCAGCTTGGTGCGTTTGGCCAGCGCGTCGTATTCGATTTTATCTGCGTCATCGCCGGGTTCGTGGTAATCGGCGTGGATGCCGCTGAAAAAAAACACCGATGGGACGCCGTTTTTGGCAAAGTTATAATGGTCCGACCGAAAGTAGAACCGGTTGGGATCATCGGGCGCATCGTAGCGGTATTCCAGTTTGAGCTGCGTGTATCTGGCATTCATTTCTTCGATAATGCGGTGCAGTTCGCTCGAGAGCCGGTTGGCGCCGATGCTGTAAATATAATGGCTCGAATCCTCGTGTTCGGGATCATGCCGCCCGATCATGTCGATATTGACGTTCGCCACGGTGTTTTTCAGCGGAAACAGCGGGTTCTCTGAATAGTATCGCGAACCGTGCAACCCGTGTTCTTCTCCGGTAACATGCAGGATCAGCACCGATCGCTTTGGGCCGTGACCTTCTTTTTTGGCGATCTGGAACGCCTGTGCGATTTCGAGCAGTGCCACCGTTCCCGATCCGTCGTCATCGGCGCCATTGTAAATCTGGCCATTGCTGATGCCCACGTGGTCGTAATGCGCAGACAGCACGACAATTTCCTCGGGGTGCGTCGTGCCTTCGATAAACGCCCAAATGTTTTCCGAATCCGGCAGGTTTTTTCCGGGACGTTTGTTCATGAACGCCGCCGGAACATGCTGGTAATAATCTTTGGCGCCCACAGGCGGTTTGATTTTGTCCGATTTGTATTGACCGATCAGATAACGTCCGGCTTTTTTTTGTCCTTCCGATCCGGTCTGGCGGCCCTCCATTTCGTCCGACGCAATGATGGTAAGGTGCTTTCTGAGCTCCTCTTCAGTAATGGTGTTGATGTATCGGGTAGGGTCGGCGTTATCGGCCGATACGACCTGGCGCGTATTTTTGCACGAAATCAATAGTGCCACCGACAACAAAAGCAAACTGTTCTTCATAAAAAAGGTTTAATCCGGATGCCGGAAGTTATTCGAGATAAAGCGCTGTATATACGGTCATCGCGAGCAGGAAAAATACCAGGAACACGACGTTGATGAAAAACAGCGCTAAACTCTTAAGCCTCGAGATGGTTTTACGCTCAGAAAAAAAGCGTCGGTGCGACCTGAAAAAATAAAAAAACCACCAACACAGCATGGCCAAAAACACATAGTCGCACCATTCGTTAAGCGATTCGCTGATGGCCCACGTCAGGCTGTCAAGCACCAGATAGAGCGATAAGGTAAGTAACAAGAATGAAAAATAGTGCAAAGTGAAAATGCCGCAGTCAAAGTAATACCAGCGCTTTTTGTCGTGGAACAACCACAGGAACAAAGCGAAAAACGGCATGTATAAAAACAGTGCCTTCGGCGTGTTGTGTATAAAGCTCTTGCCAAATTTGCGCTGGAATTCCGACGGCGTGGTCTCGCCATTGACCTTTGCAATGCGGCGCTGTAACCAATAGCTCAAGCCGGTGGCGCGGTCCTCAGGTTTGCGCGCACGCTGCACCGAGTCGAATTCCTGCAGCGAACGGAAATCGCCGAATTGAAATCCGTCATCCTGCCTGGTTTTTTTGATCGAATCGGCCCATGCCATTGCCTGGGTATCATTGGGTCCGATAATATTGAAGTTCGCATGCCGGGCATCGGCGGAAACCTGATCGTCCTGATGGCCGCTGCCGGGCAAAACGCTTATCAGGAAAAAAGTCAGGAAACTGATGAAAATGTACAATCGGACCGGCGCCAGATAAGACATGCGGCGTCCGGACATGTAAGCATTGGTCAACGATCCGGGCCTAAACAACAAATTGCGGATCGTTTTCCAGAACGCATTTTCATAATGGGTAAGGTCTTCGAAAAAATGGACGAATAAATGGTGAAACGTTTTTCTTGTGTCGGTATTTTCCTGGCCGCAGTTTGGACAGTACCGTTGTGCTACCACATGCCGGCAATTCAGGCATGTCATGTCTTTTCTGAGCTGGTGTTTACCCATGGAACAAAGCTTGTTTGGTGGCGCTAAAAGTAGGAATTATTCCGTTATTTCTTTTAGAAAATCCATAAAATGCTGCCACGAGCGTTTGTCGGCTTTTTCGTTGTAGGCGGCGCCTTTGGAATTGTCGTTGCCCGCCGACGGCTCGGTGAAAGCATGGACGGCATTGGCGTAATAGATCATTTGCCAATCGGCGTTAGCCGAGCGCATTTCGTTCTGGAAAGCCGTTATGTCGTCCGTCGGGACATATGGATCGTCCGCGCCGTGGCAAACCAGTACCTTGGTTTTGATGGGTTCTGTTTTACGCGATGCATCGCGGCCCAGTCCGCCGTGAAACGAGACCACGCCTTTAACGGGCAGTCCGGCACGTGCGGCCTCAAGCGCACCTGTACCGCCAAAACAATAACCGATGATCACTATTTTGTCTTTGTTGGCACCGGCTGCAACGAGTTGATCGAGCGCCAGGTTGATGCGTTTTTGATAGGCGATGAAATCTTTTTTGTACTGACCCGATATTTTACCGGCCTCGGCGTTGTCTTTTGGGTAATTGCCTTCGCCGTAGATGTCCGCGATAAAAGCAAAATAACCGAGATCGGCGAGTTTTCTGGCAATATGCTGCTCGTGCTCGCCAATGCCGCGCCATGCCGGAAGGATCAGCACCCCCGGGGCTTGTTTGACACGCTGTTTTGGGATGGCAGAAAGGCCGTTGAGTTTTTGCGCGCCGTCTTTATAGGCAACCGGTTTGAGCTGTGCGCTCGCGGCAGTAACGAACAGGATCAACGAAAGAAAAATGGTTCTCATGATTTTTTATTTGGAACATAAAAATAGTAAATCCTGCGCAAAAAAAGAAGCCGTATTTTCATACGGCTTTGCTTTAATGTGACTTTTCGATTTCTTGTTTGCTTTTGGCGCGCTCCTTCATCGCCTTGCGCCTGGCTTCCTGCTTTTCGCGTGCTTCCTGCGCCTTTTTGGACTGGAAATCCGTGTCTGCAGCCTTGGCGGGGATGTTGTCTTTTTGTTCCTGTTTGGGGACTTCCTGTGAAGACGGCTTTCTGGTTTGCGACCAGACGAGCAATCCGGCAAACAGCAGCAGCGATGTTAAAATGGTTTTCTTCATAACATTATCCTTTAGCATTTAAGGGCGAAATTAAAATTATTCGTTGGGGCCTGTTCATATTTGATGCCAATTAACCTATCTTTAACGACCTAAATTATAAAAAAATGCCGTCTGCTGCAAAAAATATCGACGAATACCTGCAATCTTTGCCTGACGACCGGCGTGATGCTGTCAACCGATTGCGCGAAACCCTGCTGGACAACTTACCCGACGGATTTGAGGAACGGCTCAGTTACGGCATGATCGGCTATGTGGTGCCGCACTCGATTTTTCCCGACGGCTACCATTGCGATCCAAAGTTGCCGCTGCCGTTTATCAATCTGGCCTCGCAAAAAAACTTTATCGCGTTGTACCACATGGGCATTTACGCCGACCCGGAATTGCTCGATTGGTTCGTATCGGAATATCCAAAACACGCCAAAACCAAACTCGACATGGGCAAAAGCTGTATCAGGTTCAAAAAGCCCGCCGACATCCCGTTTTCGCTTATCGGCGAACTGGCTTCGAAAATGTCGGTACAACGTTGGACCGATACGTATCAAGCCGCTTTCAAACGTTAAAATTGTCAATGGAAATCTTATAAAAGTTAAACAGGCTTATGTAATCGGAGTGGGCGCAAGATTGCCCAATTTTGAAACATGAACCAAACGATGCGATTTCCGTTTTATGCCAAGCTGGCCTTTACGCTGACCAGCCTGATTTGTATCCTGGCGATCTTGTACGTCGCCCAGGATATTTTGATTCCATTGATGCTCGCCATCTTGTTTGCGATCATGTTGCGCCCGATGGTGGCTTTTTTGACGCACCGCCTCAAAGTGCCGCTTGTGCTCTCGGCCATTATTGCCGTTTTGGTCTTTTGCCTTGTTTTCGCCGGAATATTTTACTTTATTTCTGTTCAGGTAAGCGACATGGCTAACGATTGGGGAAAAATCAAGCAAAACCTCGAAACGCATTTCCACCATCTGCAACAAATCGTACACGAGCGCTTTAACCTGAGCCGGCGCGAGCAGGAAAAATTTATCGATGATGCCACTAAAGATACCATGGCCACGGGCAAAGAACTTGTTGGGGTAACGCTGCTTTCGTTCACCGATGTGTTCATGAACCTCATCCTGATCCCGATCTATATGTTCTTATTCCTGCTTTACCGCAACCATTTCATCAAATTCCTCTGCCAGTTGTTCGACGTGGCGCACCATGTCAAATTGCGCGAAATACTCGGTCAAATCAAGGTATCGGTGCAAAGCTACATCGTGGGGTTGCTTATTGAAATGGTTGTCGTGTCTGTGCTGACGGGCATCGGCTTTATGATTATCGGGCTTAAATACTGGATATTGCTGGGTGTGATTACCGGGGTGCTGAACTTGATTCCGTACATCGGCATCACCATTGCGGGCGTACTGAGTATCGTAGCTTCGCTGACAGGCTCGACGGACTTGTCTGTGATTGTAGGTGTAATAGTGGTAAATATCGTCGTACAGCTCATCGACAACAATTTGCTTGTCCCGATGATCGTGAGCTCTAAAGTACAGATCAACGCGCTGGTTTCGATCGTCGGCATTATCATTGGCGGGGCGCTCGGCGGTTTCTCGGGCATGTTTTTGGCCATCCCGGTCATTGCGGTGCTCAAAGTGATTTTTGACCGCATTTCACCGCTTGAGCCCTGGGGTTACCTGATGGGCGACGATTTGCCCAAGACGTTCCAATGGCACCGCATTCACTTTCCTTTGTATTCAGGAATTTCGACCGATACGATCAATGTCGATTCGCCAGTGGAGGTCAAGATTGTGACTGAAACCAACACGACCACGACCACTACCGCCACAAACGACGTAAACAAAACCTAACATGCAACAATACAAACGAGTCAAGAATTACGCGCGCGGGCGCTCCATTGCGTTGTCCGACACCTCGATGGAACACACTCTGAATTTCAGGAAATTCCTGGTCAATCTGGCCGATGTTTTCCTGTTTGTCACGCAGGTGTTCCGCAATACTTTTGCGCGCGGGTTCGAATTCCGCGAATTCCTCAAGCAGTGTTTCCAGATTGGCAACAAGTCGTTGGGATTGATTTCAGTAACGGGCATTATCATCGGGTTGGTACTGACGATCCAATCGCGACCCGTGCTCGTGGATTTTGGCGCGGTCAATATGCTGCCGAGCATGGTCACGATTTCACTGATCCGCGAAATGGGGCCTGTGATCACGGCATTGATCTGCGCGGGAAAGATAGGATCGAGTATGGGCGCCGAACTCGGATCGATGCGCGTAACCGAACAAATCGACGCGATGGAAGTGTCCTCGACCAACCCGATCAAATTCCTCGTCGTGCCGCGCGTGCTGGCCTGTACGCTCATGATTCCGCTGCTGACGCTTTACGCCGATGCGCTCGGTATCTTTGGCGGATGGCTCGCGGCCAACATTAAAGGCGATATAAGCGCTGTATTGTTCATGACCCAGGCGTTCCGCGATGTGGAATTCATCGATCTGATCCCGGCGTTTATCAAAAGTTTCTTTTTCGGGCTGGTCATCGCCATGGTAGGATGCTATAAAGGATACAATGCGAGCGCCGGGACGGAAAGCGTTGGGGTGGCAGCCAATACAGCAGTAGTCACTGCATCATTGCTCGTGATTTTTGTCGATCTGATCGCCGTCCAAATTACTGATTTGCTATGAAAGAATCCCAAAATACAAACGAGCCTGTGATCAGGATCAACAACCTGCAAAAGCACTTTGGCCCCAAAGAGGTGCTCAAAGATGTATCGCTCGAGCTCAAAAAGCAGGAAAACCTCGTAGTTCTTGGAAAGTCGGGAACCGGAAAATCGGTGCTGATCAAGTGCATTGTGCGTTTGCTGCGCGCTGATTCGGGCCAGATCGAGGTTTTTGGCCAGGAAGTCAACAGCCTGGACAAACCCAAGCTTGACGAGATACGCAAAAAAATAGGTTTTTTGTTCCAGAGCGCGGCTTTGTACGATTCAATGACCGTTCGCGAAAACCTCGAATTCCCGCTCAGGCGCATCCAAAAGGGATTATCGGAACAGGAAATCGACGAAAAAGTACGCAACGCGCTCGAAAATGTAGGGCTTGTGGAAGCCATCGATAAGATGCCGAGTGAATTATCGGGCGGAATGCGCAAACGCATCGGACTGGCGCGCACGATTATCGTTGACCCTGAAATCATTCTCTACGATGAGCCCACCACAGGCCTGGATCCGGTCACGTCGAACGAAATCAGTATTCTGATCAATGAGATCCAGCAAAAATATAAGGCCTCGTCCATTGTGATCACGCACGATATGGAGTGTGTGCGTACCGTGGCGGACCGCATCATTATGCTCAAAGAAGGCCAAGTGTACAAAGAAGGTTCCTATCAGGAATTTTTAAAGGACGACGACGCTTACATCAACTCATTTTTTGAACCGCAAAACAAAGAATTTAACAAAAACTAACATGGAAAGATCACAAAATTTCAAAGTGCGTTTGGGCTTGTTCATCGCTGTCGGGCTGACACTTTTCGTACTGGCCATTTTCATCATCGGAAAGCAAAAGAATTTGTTCGATCCGGTCATCAGAATTTCGTCGCGGTTCGAGAACGTGAGCGGATTGCAGGTGGGAAGCACGGTGCGGTTTTCCGGCATCAATGTAGGAACGGTGGACAATATACGCATCGTCAACGACTCTACGGTTAAAGTGGACATGCTGATCAAAAAGGAAGTACAGCGGTTTATAAGGGCCGATTCTGAAGCGGGAATCGGATCAGAGGGATTGATCGGCGATAAAATCCTGGTGCTCTCACAAGGAAGTCCCGATGCGCCCATTGTTAAAGACGGACAAACCATTCCATCGACTGAACCGGTCGAAACGGACCAGATCATGGCCGGGTTACAGGTAACGGTAGACAATGTAGCGCTTGCCACAGGCGAGATCAACGAAATTTTAGGCAAGGTCAACAGCGGCAAAGGTACGCTTGGCAAGCTGATCGAAGATCCTAAAATGGCCGAAAACATCGACAAGACCATCGTCAACCTGAAAAACAGCACCAAAGGACTGGATGAAAATATGAAAGCGGCCCAGGAAAATTTCCTGTTGCGCGGCTACTTCAAACGCAAGGCAAAAGCTGAGGCCAAAGCCAAAAAAGAAGCTGAAAAGCAACAGAAGAAACAAGCCAAGCAAGCTGCTGAAGCCGCAGAGAAAGCCGCCAAGGAAAGGGAAAAACAGCAAAAAGAAGCAAGCCAGGCGCAAAATGAGGAAAACAAAAAATAATATTGTCTGGATTTGCGTTATATTTGATTAAATTCAATTGCCATGAACAAGCGTGAAGAATTGCAGGAACAGATTGAAAAAATGACCACGGCCATTCAGGAAAATTATCCCGAGTTGCGCCAGTATCTCAAAGAGATTCCGTCCGATACCAGCGATAACGACCTCTCAGCGTATTATGACGGATTGCTGACCAAATTTAGGAATTATATTGCCGAGCATCAATTACCGACGGCCAACCGGAAATACAAAGACCACCATTTATAGCATTTCGAACACCTGATAAGGGACGCTTTTGGGCGTCTTTTTTTTGTTATAACATTTCCATCTTTAAATCATATAATTTCTGCTGAAAGTTTTGTAAGGCGTGATTTGGTGCGGGTTTGCATCTTTGTAATGTAGCTTTTTAAAGGCTAAAAAACAAATCTAACCAAATCCATCACGATGAAGAAATTCAAATCTACAGTATCTGCCTTACTGCTTGTATGCGCCGCATCGGCCTTTGCCCAGGAGCCGATCAAACCCAATGCCGCCGATGACAACCGGGACCAGTTCGGGTTCGGGCTCAAAGCCGGAGTCAATTTTGCCAACGTTTACGATGAACAGGGCGAGGATTTTGTCGCCGACGGCAAAACCGGATTCTTTGGAGGCGTATTTGTAAAAGTACCGTTGGGCACCGTAATCGGGATCCAACCCGAGGTAAACTATTCACAAAAAGGCTTTACCGCGCGCGGAACGTTCCTGGGCGGAAGCTACAACTTCGAGCGTACCACGAGTTACCTCGATATCCCTGTGCTGCTGCAGATCAAGCCGCACAAATGCATTACACTGCTGGCCGGTCCGCAGTTCTCCTACCTGCTGGAAACCAAGGACAGCTTTAACGACGGAACCATTACGTTGGTTCAGGAAGAACAAATTACAGAAGACAATTACAGAAAGAACATTCTTGGCGCCGTAGTAGGTGTTGAGGCGCACTGGAAGGGATTATTGCTGACTGCACGCGGCGGGTTCGACCTTACGCGTACCGATGCTGAAGGCAATTCTACCACGCCGCGGTACAAAAACCAGGTGTTTCAGGTCGGCCTGGGTTATACGTTTTATTAATCGGGAAGAATTGCTATCGTGCCTGACACCGGATGTCTGATCGGGCGATGTCAGGCGAAAAAGAAAAGAAAAAGAAGAAGAAAAAGAAAAAATCGAATGTTGAACGTCAGCGCGGTCATTTCGGGTTGACGATCGGCACAAGAGCAAAAGAAAGTTCAACTTCAGGTAAGGAAAATCCGTTATCTGATGTTGAAAATTAAAAACAAAAACAAAAATTAATCAATTAAATTTAAAGTCATGAGCACAGGAAAAGTAGCATTAGGCGTAGTGGCAGGAGTTGCCACAGGAGCGATTTTAGGAATTTTGTTTGCCCCGGACAAAGGTTCGGTGACACGCAAGAAAATCGCAGACAAAGGCAAAGATTCGCTGGACGGATTGAAAACGCGTTACAACAGCGTGATCGACAATTTGTCGGCTAAACTTGAGCAGGTCAAACAAAACGGCCACGATGCGGTCGACGATGCGTACCAATACGCAGACGATGTCAAAAGTTCAATGAAATAATATTGGTCTCTAAGCCATACAGCCATGAAAGATAAAGTAATAATAGTGGAGACGCTCGTCGAGAAACTCGAGGAATACGCCAAAACCAGCGCCGAGCTTTATAAATTAAAAGCCATCGACAAAGGAACCGACTTGTTCACATCGGTAGTTTCACGAACCGTGATCATCCTTATTGTTACTTTATTTTTCTTATTGTTGACCATCGGCCTTTGTTATTACATGGGCGAAGTGCTCGGCAAGACGCATTACGGATTTTTCGCCGTTGCGGGAATGTATTTTGTGATCGGAGGGATTTTGTTCCTGTTCAGAAGATCGTTGCTCGATGCCCCGCTCAATGATTTCATCGTACGTCAAATTTTTAAAGAAAAGAAAAGATGATCACCGTAAGAGACAACCAGTCGCTCAACGAAGCGATTATTTTTCTGGAACAAAAGCGCCAATCTGATCTGTATCTGCTCAAAGAACACTTTGAATTTACCAAAGAACAGCTCAACCCGATCCACATCATCAAGGAAGAATTCAACCAGGCCGTTTCATCGCCCAACCTTAAGGGCAAGTTGGTCAAAGGCGCCGTGGGTTTGCTCTCCGGATTTCTGGCCAAGCGGTTTGTGGTAGGCTCGGGGGCCGGTATCGTAGGCAAAATCGCCGGTCCGGCATTGCAGGCAGGGGTTACCGGCCTGATCATGAAGAATGTACCCAACAATGCCCAGTCGCTCAAGACGGACGGCATTTCGCTGTTGCAAAAAGGTCTTCAGAAAATCAAAATCAAATAAAGGTGTCCGGCTTTCCGACACCGGTACGTTTTCAGTATTTTAGCTGCCTGTAACCGTAGTGCGATGTTGCTGAAACGACTTTTTATGTTGGCCCTGATCGTGTGCTGCATCCAACCCGGGTTTGCACAGGTCAAGAAAAACGCGAAGACCGTCAAGGATTCGCTAAGGATGTACCGCAACATCGAAAATTACTCCCAAAAGCGCGGATTCACACGGTTCCTGCACAAATTGGTGTTCAAACCCGTGACGGCCAAGCCCAAGGCCAAAAAGAACAAATTCCAGAAAATCAAGAAAAAAGGATATGCCAACGTCGAGGGCAAGATCATCCGCTATATCAACGTGGCCACGCTCGACCCGTTTGGCTATTCGGAAATCGACTCGACGCGCAAACCCAACCGTTGGGCATATAAAGCTGGAAATGCCGTCCACAACAAAACCAGCGAATGGGCGATCAAAAACCTGCTGCTGATCAAGCGTAACCGGCCATTGGATTCCTTGCTGGTGCTTGAATCGGCGCGTTTGATCAGAAGCCAGCGCTACGTGCGCGCAGTGGATATTTACACCAAAACGCCGCACGCCAATTCAGATTCGGTGGACGTTTACATCCGCGTGCTGGACTCCTGGAGTTTGATTCCGGATTTTTCGGCCAACGGGTCGCGGCTCGATTTCGATCTCAACGAGCGCAACTTTATGGGAACCGGGCATCAATTCCGCAACAGTTATCAAAAAGACCTCAAGACCAGCAGGCAAGGTTACAGCACATTGTACCAGATTCCAAACATTCTGAACACTTATGTGCAATCGGCGGTAAGCTACAAAATCGACCTCGACGACAATTACGTCAAGTTCGCCAACATCGAGCGGCCTTTCTTTTCCCCTTACGCGCGATGGGCGGCCGGCGTGTATTTCGACCAACAGTACAAACGCATCCCTATTGTAGATTCGGCCGGTCTCGAAACTTTTGATACCTATAAATTCAACACCCAGGATTATTGGGCCGGGCACGCGTACCAGATTTTTAAGGGAAGCTCGGAGAAAAGCCGCACGACTAACCTGATCACATCGGTGCGGTTTCTCAACACCGATTATGTCCAGGCGCCGCCCACCGATACGCTGCGCTATTTTTCCGATGAGAAATTTTACATGGCCAGCGTAGGGATTTCATCGCGCCAGTTCGTGCAGGACAAATTCCTGTTTAACTATGCCGTGGTGGAAGACGTCCCGACGGGTCTGGTATATGGCGTTACGGCAGGATTTCAGGAAAAGAACAGCCGTACGCGGTTCTATCTGGGCGGCCGGTTTTCTTACGGCAAATATTTCAAATTCGGGTACCTTGGCACCGATATCGAATACGGCAGTTTCCACTACCACGGACGCGAAGAACAATCGGCCATGGTTTACAAGCTGATTTATTTTACCAATTTATATGAAACCACGCGTTGGCGTTTCCGGCAGTTCATCAAGCCGGAGCTCGTCATCGGCAACAGGCGCATGGCCACCGATGCAGACAAGCTTACCCTCAATGAAGAGTTTGGGATCCGGGGTTTCAACGCGCCGGTGTTCGGGACCAAAAAATTATTGGTGTCCTTGCAAACCCAGGGTTATTCGCCGTGGAAATTTTGGGGTTTCAGGCTCAATCCGTATCTGAGCACCACGCTCGGGATGCTTGGAGAGGCGCAAACCGGGTGGCGGCACAGCAGGCTTTATTCACAATTTGGCGCGGGAATCATCATCAGCAACGATTATCTGGTGTTTAGTTCATTTCAGTTATCGCTGTCGTATTACCCTACGATCCCATTGTCGGGCGACAACATCCTAAAGACCAATGCGTACAATACAGAAGATTTCAAACTACAGGATTTTGACATCTCCAAACCGCGGGTTGTACCGTATCATTAGGCTTAAACAATTTTTAGGAAGAGTGATATTTTTCCCACATTTGGTTATACGATCTGCACGCGCAAAATCTGTAAATCTTGGTTAAAAAAATATAAGCCCTCCGGTTATTTGCGGACGTAATTTTACTTCATAGAAAAGAAAAAAAAATGCAAAATCCGAAATGACCATGAAAACGATTACAAAACTGATTTTAGGGATGCTGTTGTGTTCTTTTAATCAAATCCACGCCCAGGTAGAACTCGACGCCGTAGACATCAACAATCCTTATCAGTATGAAGAGGTGCGTTATTATTATTATCCGAATCTGCAGGCTTACTACGACACCAAAGTAGGCATGTACCTTTACCAGGAGCAGGGACAATGGGTTGAATCAGAACAATTGGACGTCAAAACGCGCGGTTACTCGCTCAAAAATGGCCAATACGTGATGATCAAAGACTATCAGGGCGATGAGCCGTTTGCGATGTTGGACCAGCACAAAAAACTGTATCCGGCAGATTACAGCAGCCGTCCCAAAAAACCCGTACCGAACCAAAACCAAGGCGTTGTGATGCACCAAACACAACCATTGGCCACACTTGAGTAGTTTGTAAAATAATAGGGTTAATTTTCAATCAGGGCTTCGGTCCTGATTTTTTTTAGGCCTTTTGCCACGTATCGACGTATTTGCGCGCGATTTGCCGGTAATCGTGATGCTGTTCGATGAAAGCGCGCGCGCGTTGTCCGATAGCGGCGATCTCATGCGGATGGTCGATCAGGTACGACAGCTGGCCGATAAGCTTTTCCACATCCGGCGTTGCATTGACGTTTACCGCCGACCCGATCCCATAGCGCGACACAAATACCGCTTCGGCGCCCGTAAAAACCACTTTGCCCTTGGCCATTGCTTCGAGCGCATTGTAACCCTGATCAAGCGCATACACCTGGTCCAGCACAATGTGGGCGCTGTCGTACATTTCGATATACGTGGCATACGGAAGGCTCCTTGCGGTAAGGATTTCAACGCGGCTGCCATATTTTTGCGCGATCTCGGCCAATGCCAGTTCAAAGAAATCGTTGCCTTTTTTGAGGTAATTCTCCGTATTGATGCCGTGGAAAATCACGACTTTCTGATCCGCGCTTAGCGATTGGAATGCGATTTTGTCTGTATTGACCGGATTGGGGATCAGTCCGAGGTACTTTGGATCGCAGAGCAGCGCGGGTTCGTAATCCAGATCGGTAGCGATCACCCCCGCAACATGCATGCGGATAAATTCATGCAATTTCCTGAAAGGCGCGCTGTCGTACTTGAGCGCGTTGTAAAAGTCGCGTGCGCTTAATCTGCCTTCAAAATAGGGAAGGAAGGGCGACTTGTTTTCCTTATGGGCCAAGGCATGACGCACATTTCCATAATCGTATCCGCACGAAAGCAACACTACTTTGTGGTTGTGGCGAAACAGTTGCGAAAGGATCTTTTTTTCGACATTCGGCTGGCAGTAAAAACTGTTCTCATTGATGAGCTGCACGAGGTCAAAACCCCGCAGTTGCGGTGAATAGCGCATGAATTGCCGATAGGTCAGCCACGAACTGATGTCAAAACCGGTCAATCGGAACAGTGCGATCTTGATTTTTTTGCGAATGCCGGAATCCCATTTTTTTTCGATCGGAAAATCCACCGGATAGTCTTTGAAACCGTCTTTCAATCCGCATATCGCCACCCGATGGCCCATGGTGTGCAAGCCTTCTTTGAGCGAATTGTGCAACCTGCTGAATTCCCCTATCAGTAAAATGTCCATATATCGTTATATTTGGCAAATATATCTAAAACCGCGCAATGGGAAGTCCCACCCGTAAAATAGCTGTTGTTTCACTTTCATTGGCCCGTGGCGGCGCCGAACGATTTGCCGCCACGCACAGCCGTTTACTCACTGATTCAGGATACGAAGTACACCATATCCTGATTGAGGACGACATTGCCTATCCGTACGCCGGAACGATATATAATCTCGGGGATTTGTGCAAAAACGATTTCGCTTGGTGGCGCAAGATCAAAAAAGGAATACTGCTCAGGCGATACCTGATGGAACACCAAATCGACACCGTGCTGGACAACCGCACGCGTCCGCTGGCGTTGCGCGAATGGTTTACGCGCCGCATTTACGGCAGGCGCAAGATCATTTATATGGTTCATTCGGCCAGGATCGACAATTACCTGCCGCCGCGCTGGATGTCCAAATTCGTGCTGCGCGGGGTAACGCTGGTTTGCGTCTCGAAGGCGATTGCCCAAAAGGTACGCGCTGTTTACTGCGTTGAGGACGTGCATGCGATCTACAACCCGATTCCTGCCTTGGCCCCCGATTCGCCGCGTGTAAATCTGCCATCGCCGTTTATTCTTTTTTTTGGCCGGTTGGATGAAAAGGTCAAAAACTTTACGCTACTGCTCGAAGGTTTCGCAATGTCGAAACTTGCCGGGTCCGGTTATCGGCTTGTGATTCTCGGTGATGGCCCGGATGCGGCCTACATTCTCGAAACCGCGGTGCGTTTGGGAATCGAAAATCAAGTCATTTTGCTGCCTTTTGAGCCAAACCCGTATGCCTATGTCCAGAATGCGCGTTTTACCGTGCTCACGAGCCGGTACGAAGGTTTCCCGATGTCGGTTATCGAATCGCTTGCCCTTGGCACACCGGTGGTTTCCGTGGATTGCGATTCCGGTCCTGCCGAGGTGATCCTGAACAAACAAAACGGACTGCTCATACCCAATCACAATGTGGCCGCGCTTGCCGGTGCGATGGCGGCACTTGCACAGGACAACGATTTATACGACATTTGCAGACAAGGCGCCGCGCCGAGTGTTGCGCACTTATCGTCAGACCACATCGCCCGCCAGTGGCAGCAAATCTTAACCTTATGACCCTTAGCGACTGCCGTTTGATCGATCTTCCCAAAATCCATGATGCCAAAGGCAATTTGTCGGTCATTGAAGGCAACAGTATTCCGTTTGCGATCGCGCGTGTGTACTATCTCTACGATGTGCCTAGTCATGCCATCCGCCACGGACACGCGCACCGCACCCAGCATAAATTGCTTGTGGCGCTCAGCGGAAGTTTTGAGGTCGAACTTCACGACGGTGTGGCGCAAAAATCGGTGTTACTCAACCGCCCGAACCAGGGTTTGTACATTCCCAATGGCATTTGGCGGGAAATGCGTAATTTTTCAGCCGGTTCGGTGTGCCTGGTGATCGCATCGGCCCATTTTGACGAAAGCGATTATATTCGCGATTTTGGGGAATTTCAATTATCGAAACACTGAATTGGCCAGGCCATTGTTGGCCATCCATCGGTTCAGGCGAACCAGTCCGGCCAATGCAAACCGGGGCATTTGAAGCAACACCCTGCGTTTTGTGTTGAGGTTGCGCGCGTCAATTGCCGTTTTGAGCTTGCGGTAAAGCATTTCATCGCCTGCCAGTCGCGACTTTACGGCCAGCGAGAACCGGTTTTGGTCCAGATAACGTTTAAGATTCGGGCGTGTCGCCGCCAGACTGTCGAATCGGGCGAAGTTGATCTTGGAAGAAAGATACCGGCTGCCGCGCGACAAACTCTGGGCGTCGAATACGTAACGCGCCAGGATTTTCCAGTCAAAAACAATAGGATAATGCAACCCGATTCGCATCCACAAATCCGTGTCCTGGCCGCTTGGCATCGTCACATCGAACAATCCCGCAGTTTCAAAAACACTTTTGTGGAATACCGCCGATGAGGTCCAAAGCACGCATTCTTTGGTGCTGGCGCTGAAAAAATCGACTACTTCCACCGGATGCTCGCGACGGATCGAATATTGGGCCGGAACGATGTTGTGGGCCGTTTCGATTTCAATGGCTGTTGCAAATACGCGTTGGTCCGCAAATCGGTGAATGTTGCGGTGGATGGTTTGCAGGAAATCGGGATACCAGTAATCGTCGGCGTCCAGAAATGCAATATAATCGGCGCGGGCCATCGTCACACCAAAATTGCGCGCAGCAGAAACGCCTTTGTTCTCGCGCAAATAGTAATGGATCCGCGGATCGTCGAATCGCTTTACCACCTGTTCGCCGTCATCGGTCGAGCCGTCGTTGACAATGATCACCTCGAAATCGCCAAAGGTTTGCCCGAGCACGCCTTTTAAGGTTTGTGCGATGTAGGGCGCCTTGTTGTACAGCGGGATGACGATGGTGTAAAACGGCATGTATTTTTTTTCAAATATACTTAAAAGTTGGGTTTGCGGTTTTTTATGTGTTATTTTTGTACACAGCAATGCCTGCCAGAATCCTTCATATCGTCAGTTTTGACTATCCGTTTCCACCGGTGTATGGCGGGACGATCGAAGTGTTTTCCAAGCTCAGGCCTTTGCATGAATCGGGGGTGGAAATCCACCTGCATTGTTTCTCGGATCAGCTTCCGCCACAAACGGCCACCGATACCTACTGCGCGAGGATCTATTACTACCGCAATGCGCGACATGCATTTGATTTGTTGTCGTGGCTGCCTTTTTCAGTGCAAACGCGCGACAGTGCCCAACTGCGCAAAAACATCGAAGCTTTGCCCGGTCCGATCCTGTTCGAAGGGCTCAAGACCACGTATGGCGTTTTCAAAAACTGGTTTGCGGACCAACGGCTGATCCTGCGGCTTCACAACATCGAACATTTGTATTTTCTGGGTATTGCGCGCAGCGAAAGGCGTTGGAGCCACAAAATTTCCTATTATCTGGAAGGGATCAAATACCGGCGCTACGAAAAAATAATCGGCAAATTCAATCGCGTGGCGGCGCTGTCCCATTTTGAACAGCAATATGTTTCCGGGCGTTATTTGCCGGCAGATTACATCCCGGTTTTCCACGGAAATGAAACCGTAGCGCCTCTAGAAGGGATGGGCCAATATGCGTTGTACCACGGCGATTTGCGTATGTCCGATAACCGCCGCGTGGCTGAAAGCCTTGTCGACTTGTTCAGGGAAATCCCCGATGTAACGCTCGTAATTGCCGGGAACGCCGATGCCCGGGCGCATTTCGAAAATTATTCGGCTGGCTTAAAGAATGTGCGGTATGAGACGCTGCGCGATTTCGAGCATTTGAAGCAGTTGCTGGGCCAGGCACATATCAATCTGGTGTTTTCGTTCCAGCAATCGGGAACGAAATTGAAGCTTATGAATGCGCTGTTTTACAGTAGGTTTTGTGTGATCAATTCCAATGTAATGGACGATGCGCTCATCCAGCCCCTTTGCCTGTCGGCCGAATCTCCTGCTGAAATCCGCGCGCATATAGATCGTTTGAAGCATCAACCGTTTGAAGACTACGGGCGCCGAAAATCGGTTTTGGAAACCCACATGAGTGATCGGGAAAATGCGCGCAAATTGTTGGATTTAATATTTGAATGATGAAATACAATCGTAAAGTGCTGGCCCAATTGATCGCAGATAAGATATTGGAAAACAAGGATAAGGCGCAAAAGCAGTATGTGGAAAGCCGCGACCAGATCGGGTATTTTTTTATCGACGATTTACTGCCGGAAAACCTTGCGCGCCAATTTTACGATGCATTTCCGGATCCGGCAACCATGACGCTCAAGAACAACATCCGCGAGCGCAAGTACATCGCCGTGCAAATGGACCAGTATGACCCGATGCTGGAAGAAATCGTTTATGCATTCCAGGAGCCCCAAATTGTGGCGCTGATTGGTCAGATTACGGGAATTGACGGTCTGTTGCCCGATGCGAACCTTTATGCGGGCGGCATTTCGATGATGGGCAACGGGCATTACTTAAATCCGCATCTGGACAACTCCCACGACAAGGACCGCGCGCGTTGGCGTGTGCTGAACCTGTTGTATTACGTAACGCCGGACTGGCAAACCGCGCATGGCGGCAATCTCGAGCTCTGGCCGGACGGCATGGCGGGCAAACCGTTGACCATTACGAGCAAATTCAACCGGTTGGCCGTAATGGCCACGCACCAACGCTCGCTGCATTCAGTTTCTCCGATATCGTTCGAAGGTAACCGTTGCTGTATTTCAAATTATTACTTTTCTGAAAATCCGTTGCTTCCGGACGACACGTTCCATGTTACTTCGTTTCGCGCCCGCCCCGGAAACCGGCTCTCCGATGTGGTGTTGCGGCTCGATGTATGGCTGCGCATGAAAATCCGCAAAATATTCTCAAAAGGGATTAAGGAGAATCCGCATGTTTATAAAAAGGAAGTCGAAAAATAGCCGGGCTGTCAATAATACGGCCCGCTTTTTTTACCTGGTGCAAAAATCTACACAAAACGCCTTAATGTACTGGTAGTGTAATTGTTAAGGTAATGACATAAATCTGCTATACCGTCCGCTGAACGACCTCGAAAATCTTGTGGTCTTCGAATTTGAGCGTCTTGGCCGGGAACTTCATCAGCGAAGCGTAGTCGTGCGTGACCATGATGACCGTTTTTCCGTTCTCATTGATCTTGCGCAGCACGTTGAGTACTTCAACGCTGGTTTGCGGGTCCAGATTGCCGGTAGGTTCATCTGCGAGGATAAATTCGGGGTCGTTGAGCAATGCGCGCGCAATGGCCACGCGTTGTTGTTCGCCGCCGGAAAGCTGGTGCGGCATTTTGTTCGAGATCTCCTGCAGTCCGACGCGCTCGAGTACTTCGGCGATTTGCGTGTCCATGTCTTTTTCGTTTTTCCAGCCCGTCGCCTTGAGCACGAACAACATGTTTTCGCGTACGCTGCGATCGGGCAGCAACTTGAAATCCTGAAATACAATGCCGATTTTGCGCCTCAGATACGGTATTTCGCTTTCTTTGAGTTTGGCGAGGTCGAATTCGACAATGTGCCCTTCGCCCTCTGTAAGCGGCAGATCGGCGTAAAGCGTTTTGAGAAAACTCGATTTCCCGGTTCCGGTCTTCCCGATGATGTAGATAAATTCGCCGTGGTTGACCTCGAGGTTGACGTTGGACAAAATCACTTTTTTATCCTGGTAGATCGACACGTTTTTTAAAGACAGTACAGGTTTGGACATGTGGAGGTTCGGTTTAGAATGCCGTAAAAATACTAAGATAACGCGCGGCTTGCAAATAAATTTTAAAAGGTTATCAAGACCCGAATGTTAAAAAAAATGTTCATAATAAAACGCTAAAACGGTTCGTTATAGCAAGCATAACAAATACTTTTGAGTTACTTAAATCCGTACCAATGCATAGAATTTCAAGGCTTTTTTTGGTGATTTCCTGGTTTGCGACCGCATCTGCCTTTGCGCAACAGTCGATGGTCTACACGCACCAGCTCGAAGATTTCAACCGGGCCGTCAATTTATACAAAGAGGGCCAATACCAATCCGCGCAGATAATTTTTGACCGCGTCCGGATGGAGGATGTTTCCACAGATGTCAAAGCCGACTGTGCCTATTACAGTGCCAACTGCGGCATCAGGCTCAACCAGGGCGGCGCCGACCAGGCGATGGAAAACTTTGTCCGCGATTATCCTACAAGCCCAAAACAAAACCAGGCGTTCATCGAAGTGGCACATTATTACTTTGAGCAAGGCAAGTACCCGCAGGCGCTCGAGTGGTTTGACAAGGTCGACGAAAGCACGCTGAGCTACTCGGAGCAGGACAAATTCAGTTTCCAGAAAGGTTATGCGTTTTTCAACGCGGGCAAGAAAAAGGAAGCCACGCCGTATTTCAACAAAGTGCTCAATTCCAAAGAATATGGCTCGCAGGCCAAGTATTATCTGGGGTTTATGTCCTATGAAGCCGACGATTACAAACAGGCCACCAAGTATTTCGACGAAGTATCGGGTGAAGAAAAATACAAAGAAAAGCTGTCGTATTTTGAAGCCGACATGAATTTCAAACTCGGCAAATTCGACCAGGCGATCAAATCGGGAGAGAAGGCGATGGCCAAATCAAGCGCGCTTGAAAAATCGGAGCTCAATAAAATCATCGGGGAAAGCTACTTTAACCTCAAACAGTACGACAAAGCGATCCCTTACCTCAAGGAATACCGCGGCAAAAAAGGCAAGTGGAACAACACCGATTATTACCAGCTCGGCTATGCGTACTACAAGCAGGGCGATTATGAAAACGCGATCACGCAGTTCAATAAAATCGTTGGTGGGGCAGATTTCGTCGCGCAAAATGCATACTACCACCTCGGGGAAAGTTACCTCAAGACCAACCGCAAGCAGCAGGCGCTCAATGCGTTCAAGAATGCATCGGAAATGGATTTTGACGCCAAGATCCAGGAAGACGCGCATTTGAACTACGCCAAACTGAGCTACGAGATCGGGAACTCGTACCAGCCCGTTCCGGACGTTCTTGCGGCATTCCTGGCCAAATATCCTAATTCACCGAGCAAGATCGAAGTCGAAACGCTGCTCATCAATTCCTACATCACGTCCAAAAACTACAAAGGCGCGCTCGATTTGCTCGAAAAGAACAAGAGTTTTGCCAATAAGGAAGCCTACCAGAAAGTGACGTTTTACCGTGGCCTTGAATTGTACACAGACGGCAATTACGCCGATGCGCTTGCGATGTTCAAAAAATCGCTCGGTGAGCCGCGCAACGCCACATTTACCGCACGCGCCAATTTCTGGAAAGGCGAAACAGAGTATGGGCTTGACAACTTTAACGAAGCATTGCTGAGCTTTAAGCAATTTGAAAATGCGGTAGAGGCCAAATCTACGCCCGAACGCAAAAACATCAATTACAACATTGCCTATGCGTACTTCAAACTCAAGGAATACGACAAGGCAGGGAATTATTACCAAAAGCACATCGAGGCGGTCAAGGACGATAGGGTGCGGCTTAACGATGCGTATCTGCGGCTGGGCGACAGCCGGTTCGTATCGGCAAAATACTGGCCGGCCATGGATGCGTACAACAAAGCGATCGAAATGCGCGGGATCGACGCCGATTATGCTGCGTTCCAAAAAGGCATCAGTTATGGATTTGTGCAGCGCAACGACAAAAAAATCGAGGACCTGACCAAATTCATCGCGCAATTTCCCAAATCACAGTACCGCGATGATGCGATGTTTGAACTTGGCAATACGTATGTAACGGAGAAAAAAACGAACCAGGCGATCACCACGTATGACCAGCTGATCGCTGAGTACAAAGGCGGATCGTACGCAGTCAAGGCGTTGCTGCGTCAGGGATTGATCTATTACAATGCAGAAAATGACGCACAGGCGCTCAGCAAATTCAAAAAGATTGCGGCCGAATATCCGAGCAGTCCTGAGGCGAAGGAAGCCGTTGCGACGGCGCGTCTGATTTATGTCGACAATGGAAAAGTGGATGAATACGCCTCATGGGTACGCACGCTGGATTTTGTAGAAGTATCCGATGCGGACCTCGACAACGATACCTGGGAAGCCGCTGAAAAGCAATATCTGCAAGGCAATACGAAGCAGGCGATCTCAAACCTGAACGGCTATGTTTCCAAATTCCCGAACGGCATCAACGCGCTCAAGGCCAATTTTTACCTCGCGCAATCGTATTATGCCGACGGATTGCAGGACCGCGCCATCCCGAATTACGAATTTGTAGTGTCAAAACCGCGTAACGAATTTACTGAGCCGTCACTGGCCCGACTGGCCGAGATCTACATCAAAAAGGACGATGCGGCCAAAACCATCGCCACGCTCAAGCGTCTGGAAACCGATGCCGATTACCCGCAAAACGTCACCTTTGCGCAGGCCAACCTGATGAAGACCTATTACGAGCAAAAAGATTATCCCAACGCGGTGGTTTACGCCGACAAAGTATTGGCTAACCCTAAAATGGACGACAAGGTAAAATCCGATGCGCAGATCATTGTGGCGCGCTCTGCATGGAATTCGAACGACGAAGCCAAAGCGCGTGCAGCTTATGCCAAATTGCTTACCATTGCCAAAGGCGAACTCGCGGCAGAAGCGCTTTATTATGACGCGTATTTCAAAAATAAGGATGGCAAATTTGAAGCCTCCAATACCACGGTTCAAAAACTGACCAAGGATTATTCGGGTTATAAGTTTTTTGGCGCCAAAGGATTGGTCGTCATGGCCAAGAATTTTTACGGACTCAAGGACAGTTTCCAGGCCACCTACATTTTAGAGAGCGTGATCAAGAATTTTACCGCTTATCCGGAAACGGTCGCCGAGGCGCAAAAGGAGCTCGATACGATCCGCGCAGCTGAATCACAGACCAACTCGTCTATCCAGAACTGATCGGAAAGCCAAACGAGAATACAAAAGGCAACACAAATAAAAACACAAGCATAGAACGGCAACGCCCTTTCAAACCATACCCTATGAAATTCAAACTTCAATATATCACCGTCGGATTGCTGGCCACCATTGCCGCGACCGCGCAAAAAAAGGACGAGAACATCGGAACAGAAGTGGTAAACGTCGTAAAACCGTACACACCGACCATATCCGACGCGTTCAAGGTCAAAGAAACTCCAACATTGGACGATGAGGAAACCAATAAAAAAGAGATCATCAAATACGACATTTTTTCGTTCCCTGTTGCATCGACCTTTACACCGTCCAAAGGACGCGCCGCTGGGGTAGACAAGACCAGGCAGGAAAAGCTGTTCAAAAATTATGTCACCACGGGATTTGGCAATTACGCTACTGCATTTGCCGAATTGTATGTGACAGAAGAAGTGGGCGAGGCCGATTACGTATCGGGAATGGTCAAACACCTGTCGTCCAACGGCGGCATCAAAGGCCTCGAAGTCGATGATAAGTTCCTTAAAAGTTCGATCGATCTGACCTATGGCAGCAAACAAGATGACTATTCGTGGCATGCCGATGCGGGATTCGAATACAAACGCAATTACTGGTACGGCGTGGCGCCCGAATACGGCTACCCGACGCTGAACTGGGAAGAGCGCTCATTTGCGGTGAATTCGATCGATGACTGGCAAACCTATTACAACGGCTATGTGGGCGGGCGGCTTGGTTTTAATGAAAGCATGTTCAGCGGCGTCGAGCTTAAATACAATCGTTTTTGGGACAATTATGACGTGTCCGAGAACCGTTTTTACCTCAAGCCGAAAATGCGGTTCGACATAGACCAAAATACCGTAACGGCCGAATTTATTGCCGATTACAACGGTGGCCAGGCGGGCAATGATTTCACCGGATTGGCGCCGCTCAAATACGCCGTGGCCAATTTTGGCGTCCATCCGAGTTTTACAATGGTGCGCGATGACTGGTCGTTTGAAATTGGCGGATCGGTGTTTTACAGCGCCGATCTCGAACACAGCGACAATAAGGTGTTGTTCTACCCGAATGCCACCGCGTCACTCAAAGTCGTAGGTGATTTGATGGTGTTTTACGTAGGTGCCGACGGCGGTTTGCAGCAAAATTCGATGCGCGATCTCACGACTGTCAATCCGTTCCTGTCGCCATCGCTGATCCGCACGAATCTGAGCACGGGACATGGCATCAAGCCGACTGATCGCCAGTTCGACGGTTTTGCCGGACTCAAAGGTAAGTTATCGAACTATGTAAGCTACAATGTGCGCGGGTCCTTTATGGGCGAACGCGACAAAATCCTGTTCCGCCACAACATGTACGATGAGACCATTCTTGTGCAGCAGCCTTATGAATACGGGAACTCGTTTGGCATTGTGTACGACAACGTGCGCACGCTGACGTTCTTTGGCGAGGTCAAAGCCGATTTTAGCAAAAACGTTTCATTTGGCATCAACGGCTCGTTCCATAAATACACGACAAAATACGAACAGGAAGCCTGGAACCTGCCCGAAATTGAAGTGGCGGCAAATCTGGATGTCAACATCACGCCAAAGTGGTACGCTGGGGCCAATCTGTTTTTTGTGGGCGAACGCAAGGATTTCGACGCAAAGATCAATGACCCGATCGTAAACAGCATCCAGACGCTCAACGCTTATTTCGATGCCAATGCGCATGTGGGTTATAAATACAGCGAACGCCTGTCGTTCTGGCTGCGTTTCAACAATATCGCGAACCAGGCTTATGAGAAATGGCTCAATTACCCCGTACAGTCCTTCCAGGCAATGATCGGTGGTAGTTACAAATTTGATTTCTAAATTTAAATTGTTGGGACAGAAGGCGCAAATTTTTGTGCCTTTTGTTTTTTATTCCGCCCAGATCGCGCGGGTCAACCGCAAATCAAAACCCATGGAACAGCTGCCGCAGGCCACGATTTTCAAACAAAACATCTACCGGTACTATCAACAATTGCTGCAGGACCGTATCGACGTGTTCCGCGACCGTATTGCAGCATTGGCTGCTGATGCACGCAATGATGCCAAAGGATCGGCCGGCGACAAACACGAAACCGCACTGTCGATGATGCATCTGGAGCAGGAAAAACTCAACGTCAAGCTCGCTGAGATCTACGCGCAAAAAGAAGTGCTGGACCGTATCGATCCTTTATCATCAGGACCGCGCATAGCCATCGGAAGTCTGGTAAAGGCCAACGGCATGTGGCTGTTCGTAGCGACTGCGCTTCCCAAGATCAGCGTAGACGGAAAAAGTGTGCTGGCCCTTTCGCCACAATCGCCGCTGGGCCAGAAATTGATGGGCGCTGATGTCGGGTTTTCGTTCGAAATCCTCCATACGCCTTATACTGTGGAAGCCATCTACTGAACCCATTGCGCTCCTGAGAGACACACCCGCCCATTTCAATAATTGACAATTGTAAGGACGCGCACCATATTCAGGGCGCCACATTACGCAAATAGCATAAATCGGCATATTTTAGTTTCAATTTATAGGCAATAAGTGGTTTTTGTTTTTGTAATTGTAACCGTGTCGGCATCTTTGCGTTACAATTATATAAAGCCTATGTGCGGAATACTCGCCATTATCGGAAAAGGAAAAGACCAGGCCTTAGCAAAAGCATTGTCCAGGCGCATGTCGCACCGCGGCCCCGATGAAAGCGACCTGCTCACTACCCCAAACGGTCACTTACTCGCGCATGAACGTTTGTCAATCATGGATCTGCATTCGGGACGACAGCCCATTTTTGGCAGTCGCGCCTACATGGTCCACAACGGAGAAATCTACAACCACCAGGCATTGCGAAACACCTTGCTGTCTGATTGTAACTTCCGCACAGCGTCCGATTCTGAAGTCATCGTACATCTATTTGAAAAATTCGGCTATGATTTTGTCGATCGTCTCGATGGCGATTTTGCGTTCGTAGTGATTGATCAGGATGATTTTATCGCCGCCCGCGACCCATTGGGTGTAAAGCCGCTTTATTACGGCATTGACGGACGCGGCCGCATCTATTTCGCGTCAGAAATGAAAGCCATTGCGGACCAGTGCAATTCGTTCGCTACTTTTCCGCCCGGACACTTTTATACACCCAGGACCGGATTTGTCAAATATTACCGACCGGATTACCAAGACTGTGAACGTTCTGTACAGCCGCCGGATTTTGGCCTGATCCGCGGGAAACTCATCCAGGCCACGCGCAAAAGACTCATGAGTGACGTCCCGATCGGCGTATTGCTTTCGGGCGGTCTTGATTCATCGCTTACCTCTGCTATAGCGGCCCGTTTACTGGCAGCCGAAGGAAAGAAGTTACATTCCTTCTCAATTGGGTTAAATTCAAATGCCCCGGACGCCATCGCCGCCCGTAAAGTGGCCGCTTTTTTAGGAACAACGCATCACGAAGTTTATTTTTCGATCGGGCAGGGCATCGCGGTGCTTAAGCAGTTGATCTGGCATTTGGAAACGTACGATGTGACATCTGTCAGGGCAAGTGTACCTATGTATTTTCTAGCTAAAGCCATCACCGATACAGGCGTTAAAGTCGTGCTTTCCGGTGAAGGAGCCGATGAAATTTTTGGCGGATACCTCTATTTCCGCAACGCTCCGTCTTCGCGCGAATTCCAACAGGAAACCATCGACCGTCTACAAAAACTACACACCGCCGATTTGTTGCGCGCCGATAAATCCACGATGGCGCACGGGCTTGAAGTGCGCGTACCATTTCTCGATCGGGATTTCCTGAGCGCTGCCATGGCGATCGACCCGGTGCAAAGACAACCCGGAACCCATGGAGGTGTTGAAAAATACATTTTGCGAAAAGCGTTTGACACGCCTGGGAAACCGTATTTGCCCGACGAGGTACTGTGGCGGCAAAAAGAGCAGTTTTCAGACGGCGTGGGTTACGGCTGGATCGAAGCGCTCCTGAGCTATTGCGCGTCGCAGGTCACCGATGCTGAGCTCGAATCGGCGGCGGAGCAATTTCCGTATAACACGCCCGCAACCAAGGAGGCGTACTTTTACCGCCGTATTTTTCACCTGCATTTCCCGCAAGTCGCCGCGGCGCAAACGGTTCGCAAGTGGATTCCCAAATGGCAGCATAGCCAGGATCCCAGCGGCAGGGCCAATGCAGCCCACGTACTTGCCCATTGTAAAACCCAGCCCTCGGATTTGATTGTTTAGCGTTATTAGGTTTGTTATATATTGTTTGTAATTTTGAAACGCCGGTTTTGTGCAAGCCGGCGTTTTCTTATGGGATTACAGCTGAGTTACCGCTTTTTCGATTTGCCGCTCGCGCATCCGTTTACGATTTCGCGCTATACCGTGACGGTGCAAAAAACGGTCATCGCCTGCCTGACGGACGGGGAATATACGGGTTTGGGCGAAGCGACGGTCAACCCGTATTACCACTCTACAGCAGAGCGGCTTGCGCAAAGTTTCGAAAAAGCAAAGCTGCTCATCGAGGCTACCGCACCGATTCATCCGGCCGAAATGTGGAACATCATTGCGCCGGAATTACAAGACGACCATTTTGCGTTGTGCGCGATCGATGTGGCGTATTGGGATTGGTATGCCAAAAAGCACGGTCGTACGGTGCGCAGTTTTTTTACCGACAAGTTGCAAACGCCGCTGACTTCCTATACCATCGCCATCGACACTATAGACGTCATGCGTCGCAAAATCCTCGAAAAGCCGTGGCCGGTCTACAAGATCAAGCTTGGAACGCCCGATGATCTGGCCGTTGTACAATCGCTGCGCGAGATCACCGATGCCGTTTTTCGCGTGGATGCCAATGCCGCGTGGACCGCTGACCAAACCCTTGGGTATTCTCAAATGCTCGTGGCGCTGAATGTTGAATTTATCGAACAGCCGCTTAACGCTGACGATCTGGCAGGTATGGCCAAACTTCGCAGCGGCGCGCATCTGCCCATTATTGCCGATGAAAGCTGTCAGCGCGAATCCGATGTGGACGCCTGCGCCGGGCTGTTCGACGGCATCAATATCAAACTAATGAAGTGCGGCGGACTGACACCGGCGCTGCGCATGATCCAGCGGGCACGGTCACTGGATTTACTTGTGATGGCCGGATGCATGACCGAGTCTACCGTCGGGATTTCAGCCCTTGCGCAAATCGCTCCGTTGCTCGACTTTCTCGACGCCGACGGAGCGATGCTTCTTTCGCGCGATATAGCCACCGGCGTTACATTTCAGAGCGGGGCGTTGCACTTTGCGGATCGCTTTGGGACGGGCGCGGAATGGCAGGGTTTTCAGTCAACAAAATGTTAATAACTTGCATTCTGCGGTCGGCAATTTTGAGCCAATATCGCGTGCGTTTTCCTATATTTGCCTGTTAGACAAAAAATACACATTTTTAAGCATATTATGAGCGACGAAATCAAGAAAAACAATTATTCGGCAGACAGTATTCAGGCATTAGAAGGAATGGAGCACGTCAGGATGCGTCCTTCCATGTATATCGGGGATGTTGGTGTAAGGGGATTGCACCACTTGGTTTATGAAGTCGTTGACAACTCGATCGATGAGGCGATGGGCGGATGGTGCGATACCATTTCAGTGACCATCAACGAAGACGGTTCGGTAACAGTAGAAGATAACGGCCGCGGAATCCCGGTCGACATGCATAAAAAAGAAGGCGTTTCCGCCCTTGAGGTCGTCATGACCAAAATCGGGGCCGGCGGTAAGTTCGACAAAGATTCCTACAAAGTATCGGGCGGCTTGCACGGTGTGGGCGTATCGGTAGTGAACGCATTGTCCGAACGGATGAAATCGACCGTATTCCGCGAAGGCAAGATCTATGAGCAGGAATACGAGCGCGGCAAGGCGATGTATCCGGTAAAGACCGTCGGTGAAACTGAAAAACGCGGTACACGCCAGACCTTTTATCCCGATCACAAGATTTTCCAGCAAACCCTCGAATTTTCATACGATACGCTGTCGGCCCGTATGCGCGAGCTTTCGTTCCTGAACAAAGGCATCACGATTACGTTTACCGACAAGCGCGAAATAATGGAAGACGGCAATCCGCGGTCTGAGACATTTTTCTCCAATGAAGGTTTGAAGGAATACATCCGATACCTCGATGGAAACCGCGAGCCGCTTATTGCAGGGGTTATCAGTATGGAGAACGACAAGGGCGAAATCCCGGTAGAGGTTGCGCTGATTTACAACACAAGCTATTCGGAAAATATCTTTTCGTACGTCAATAACATCAACACGCACGAAGGTGGAACGCATTTGCAGGGTTTCCGGTCCGGACTCACGCGTACGCTTAAAAAATACGCCGACGCCTCGGGATTGCTCGACAAACTTAAATTTGAGATCACCGGTGACGATTTCCGCGAAGGATTGACGGCCATTATTTCTGTAAAAGTAGCAGAACCGCAGTTTGAAGGGCAAACCAAAACCAAATTGGGGAACCGCGAAGTAGTTTCGCCCGTATCGCAGGCCGTGGGCGAGATGCTCGAGAATTACCTCGAGGAAAACCCGAACGACGCCAGGACAATCGTCCAAAAAGTAATCCTGGCAGCACAAGCACGTCATGCCGCGAAAAAGGCGCGCGAGATGGTACAGCGCAAGACTGTCATGGGCGGCGGCGGTTTGCCGGGTAAATTGTCGGATTGTTCCGAGCAGGATCCGGCCAAGTGCGAGATCTACCTTGTCGAGGGAGACTCGGCGGGAGGAACGGCCAAACAAGGACGCGACCGTGCGTTCCAGGCGATTTTGCCGCTTCGGGGTAAGATACTTAACGTCGAGAAGGCAATGCACCACAAAGTGTTCGAAAACGAAGAGATCCGCAACATCTTTACGGCTTTTGGCGTAACGATCGGGACGGCCGAAGATTCCAAGGCGCTCAATCTGGAAAAACTGCGTTACCACAAAATCATCATCATGTGTGATGCCGATGTCGACGGTAGCCACATCGCCACACTGATCCTTACTTTCTTTTTCAGATTCATGAAAGAGTTGATCGAGGAAGGACACGTATACATTGCCGCGCCTCCGTTGTATCTGGTCAAAAAAGGTAACAAAAAGGAGTATGCGTGGAACGATGTGCAGCGCGACCAGGCCAACGAACGCATGGGCGGTGGTGCCAACATCCAGCGCTACAAGGGTCTTGGTGAGATGAACGCCGAACAGCTTTGGGAAACCACAATGGATCCGAATGCGCGTACATTGCGCCAGGTCAATATCGACAGTCTTGCAGAAGCGGACCGCATTTTCTCGATGCTCATGGGCGACGAAGTACCGCCAAGACGCGAGTTTATCGAAAAGAACGCAGTGTACGCCAATATCGATGCGTAAAAAGCTCGCGCAAATGCTGTTTTTTGGGAGTTGCCTGTTGGGCAATAAAGCAGCGTCGCAGTCTTTTCAAACCGTTCTGGACGTCAACAACTTCCTCAATGACGCATTGTGGTATGCCGACACGTTTATAACGCCGGCTACCGATGCGGCGGTTTATCAGGCATCGTCGACCTGGGTTACCACGCCGCAAAAGAAAAAGTTGTGGGATATTGGGATCAATGTCCATTTCAATGCGTTTTTTGTCCCGAACGGCAACCGCGAGTTCCACATCAAAAATTCGGATTTTTCGTTTTTTGAAATCCAGGGCGGGGACAATGTCAATGTCCCGACGGCGCTCGGAAGTGACAAGCAGGTTTATCTTGTCGGCTACATCAACGACGGTCAGACGGACAACGAAGTGCGGCTCAAAACGCCTGAAGGCATCGATATGGGGAGTGTCGTGTACCCGTATCTGCAAGCGTCGCTCGGATTGTGGCACGGCACGGAAATCATCGGCAAATATTCTTATAAAGTAGAACTCAAGCGCGGCTATTACCAGGTGTATGGCGGTGGTTTGAAACACAACCTGAGCCAGTATTTTCCAAAAATAGAGGCGCAAAACTACGCGATTTCAGCTTTTGCCGGCTATTCCAACGAAGAAATCAGTTTTGGTTTTCTCAATGCCGATACCAAACAGTATCAGGGACTCGGGCTCAATGAGATTACGGGACTGGTCGATACATACCAGTTCCAGCTCAACGGCGCCAAACGATGGGGCCGGGTTGAGGCGATGGCCGCGCTGATCAGCAACGTGAGCGATATCAAATACGAAGTGGGCGGCCAGGACGGAACGCCGTTTTTTGCCATTCCGGTTAAAAATTTTGTCAACCAGCGATTGTCTGAAATTTACAAGACGCGCACCAATGTGATCGGGGAAATTTCCGGCAGGGGCCAATTTGGGCATTTTTTCCTGCAAGGCTCGGTTGCTTTTGGTAAATTTGTGAACACCAACGTGTCTTTACAGTACGAATTATAATTGTTACACCTTAATTATATCAACATGAAAGTTACAATAGTAGGAGCGGGGAATGTAGGGGCTACTTGCGCCGACGTCATCGCTTATCGCGGCATTGCGAGCCAAGTGGTGCTGCTCGACATCAAAGAAGGATTTGCAGAAGGAAAGGCGATGGACATTTCGCAATGCATGACCAACACCGGATGGAACACCAAAGTTACCGGCGTGACCAATGATTACTCGAAAACTGCCAACAGCGATGTGGTTGTCATCACCTCGGGGATTCCGAGAAAACCGGGCATGACGCGTGAGGAACTGATCGGCATCAACGCAGGGATCGTTAAATCTGTGGCGGAAAATGTCCTCAAACATTCACCCGATGCGATCATCGTTGTGGTTTCCAACCCGATGGATACGATGACGTACCTGACGCTCAAAGCGACCGGCCTGCCAAAGAACCGGATCATCGGCATGGGCGGCGCGCTCGACAGCTCGCGTTTCAGATATTATTTGTCAAAAGCGCTCGACAAACCGGCCAACGATGTATCGGCCATGGTAATAGGCGGACATGGCGACACAACAATGATCCCATTAACCAGACTTGCGTCTTACAACGGCATCCCGGTATCGGAATTCCTGTCGCAGGAACAGCTCGATAAAGTGGCGGCCGACACGATGGTAGGCGGTGCGACACTTACCGGCTTGCTTGGCACTTCGGCATGGTATGCGCCGGGCGCGTCTGTGGCATACCTCGTGGATTCGATCCTGAACGACCAGAAGAAAATGATCGCGTGTTCGGTAATGCTCGAGGGCGAGTACGGGCAGAATGACATTTGTATCGGCGTTCCGTGCATCATCGGAAAGAACGGCGTGGAGCAGATCCTGGATATTTCATTGGATGAAAAAGAAAAGGGACTTTTTTCCAAATCGGCCGATGCGGTGCGCAACATGAATGCGGACCTTAAATCGGTTTTGGCTTAAATTGTCACACCTTAATATAAAGGACTGCATTTCGTAGTCCTTTTTTTTAGAGAAATCGATAATAAAATTGGTTAATCATAAGGTAAATTATATATTTGCTCGTTTTAAAAAAATGGGGTAGTGTCCGATTTTTGAAGATTGTCAACGTTTTTAAAAATTTATCGTCATTTTTCTATTAGAACGAGCTAACACAAACAGAAATTAATTAATTATTAGTAATAATGCAGAATAGAGGACTAGTTAAGTTTTTTGCAATTTTATTTGCATTGGTAAGTATTTACCAGCTTTCTTTTACGTTCGTGGCGCACAATGTTGAAAGTGATGCCAAGGCGTTCGCCAAAGGAGATTCCCAGAAAGAGATCAAGTATCTCGATTCGATAGGCAAGGAGGAAGTCATGAATCTGGGCATTACCAAATTCACCTACAACGAAGTAAAAGACAAGAAAATCAACAAAGGGCTCGACCTCGAAGGCGGTATCAACGTACAGCTCCAGATCTCGGTCAAGGACATCCTGAAAGGGTTGGCCAACAATTCAAAAAATCCGGTCTTCAACCAGGCTTTGGACGCTGCCACAAAAAACAGACAAGGTAACGAAGATTACCTCGATGTGTTCTTCCGCGAGTTCGATAAAGCTTCTAACGGTTCGGTCAAACTGGCTTCTCCTGATATTTTTGCAAACCGCAACCTGCAGGGTGAAGGCGGTGTAGATATTAAAATGAGCGATGCCGAAGTACAAAAGGTGTTGCGTAAAAAAGTAGGCGAGTCTGTAGATTCGGCTTTTGAGGTATTGCGCAAACGTATCGACAAATTTGGCGTCACACAGCCGAACATCCAGAAAATCGGAACTTCGGGCAGGATCCTCGTTGAACTTCCGGGTGCCAAAGATGTAGACCGTATCAAGAAACTGTTGCAGTCAACGGCACAGCTTGAATTCTGGGAAACCTATAAAGTAGATGAAATCGGAAACTTTTTGATGGCAGCCGACGCAGCGCTCAAGGCTACGGAAAAAGACGTGGTCGCCAAAGAGGCAGCGCCGTCCGCAACAGATTCCATCTCGAACCTGCTCGCTGACAAGTCAAAAGACAGTACCGCTGCTGCGGGCGCAAACAATCCTTTGCTCGGCAAATTCATCGCTCCGGGCGGTGGCGCCGTTCTGGGCATCGTCAATGTAAAAGATACCGCTAAGATCAACGGCTGGCTCAAGCGCAACGACATCAAAAACATGTTGCAGGGCGAGCAGCGTTTTGCCAAATTCGTTTGGGGCAAACCGGCTGTAGCTACCGATACCAAAACCAAAAAGCAAATCGAGACCGTAGAATTTTACGCGCTCAAAGGCAATAAAGACAACCGTGCGGCCATGAGCGGCGGCGTGGTCACCGATGCAAGCGATTCATTCGACCAAATGGGCAAGCCATGCGTAAACATGCAAATGAATGCCAAAGGTGCCAAAGAATGGGAAGCGCTTACAGGTAAGGCCTACTCGCAAAAAAGCAATATCGCCATTGTTCTTGATAATGTCGTTTATTCTGCACCGGGCGTGACTTCAGGTCCTATCGCGGGCGGACGTTCTGAAATTTCGGGCGCGTTCGATGTAACCGAGACCAAGGATTTGGCCAACGTACTGCGCGCAGGTAAGTTGCCGGCCGCTGCGGAGATCGTACAATCGGAGGTAGTAGGACCATCGTTGGGTCAGGAAGCGATTGACAATGGAACGCTTTCGGCTGTCGTAGGACTTATTATCGTGGCGCTTTGGATGCTCGTTTACTACGGTAAAGCAGGTTGGTTCGCCAACGTTGCCGTGATCGTTAACTTGTTGTTCATTTTCGGTGTCATGGCGAGTTTTGGCTTTGTACTGACGCTTCCGGGTATTGCCGGTATCGTACTCACGATGGGTACGGCGGTAGATGCGAACATCATCATCTATGAACGCGCCAAGGAAGAGTTGCGCGCGGGCAAGTCGATCGAAGAAGCGATCAAGGCGTCTTTCGGATGGAAAGGTGCAATGCGCTCGATTGTCGATGCCAACGTAACGCACGTTTTGACCGGTGCAGTATTGTTCATCTTTGGTACAGGTCCGATCCAGGGCTTTGCATTGACGCTCCTTATTGGTATCGCAACTTCACTGTTTACGTCGATCTTCATTTCGAGGATTTTGCTCGACTGGAGCATCCGCAATGGCAATAAACTGGCGTTCTCTACCAATTTTTCAAAGAACTTTTTTACCAATTTCCACTACGACTTCCTGGGGGTCAAGAAATACACTTATATTTTCTCGGGCATCGTGGTTATTGTTTGCGTGGTGTCACTCTTTGTGAACGGCCTTAACTACGGTGTCGACTTTAAAGGAGGCCGTACGTTTCAGGTTCGTTTTGAGCAGGCTGCCAATCCGGATGCGATTCGTGAAGAGCTCGAAGCTGTTTTTGGAAGCGCTGAAGTGAAAATCTTTGGAGGCGACAACCAGCTCAAGATCACCACCAAATACAAAGTGGAGGACCACGATGAAAAAGTGGATCACGAAGTCAACCGTATGTTATACGATGCGCTCAAAAAGCATTTTACAAACATCAGCTATGACAATTTCGTCAATATTTACGACGGTAAAAAAGTTGGGGTGCTCAACGCCTACAAGGTAACACCAACCGTAGCAGCCGATATCCAGACCAATTCTTACTGGGCGGTACTCGGAGCGATGGCTATCGTATTTTTGTACCTGACCATCTCGTTCCGCAAATGGCAATACTCGCTTGGTGCAATCGCGGCCATCGCGCACGACGTTATCTTCGTACTCGGTGCCTATTCGTTGCTTTGGAAATACATGCCATTCGGAATGGAGATCGACCAGCACTTTATCGCGGCGATCCTGACCGTTATCGGTTATTCGATGAACGATACGGTGATTGTATTCGACAGGGTGCGTGAATACCTTGGCGGACGCGTAAGAGGCAATTTCAACCAGATCGTCAACCAATCGGTCAACTCGACCATGTCCAGAACGATCAACACTTCACTGACCATGATTCTCGTATTGTTGATCATGTTCATGTTCGGCGGCGAATCGATCCGCGGATTCATCTTTGCGATGTTGGTTGGCATTGTCGTGGGAACATACTCGTCGTTGTTTATCGCTACGCCGGTCCTTTGCGACAGCATCCCGGATTCGGAGCACAAACGCATCGAAGAAGAGCACAACCAGAATGCTGCTTGATAGTTTAATCCACATCCTATTGATAAAGCCCGGTTTCGATCGGGCTTTTTTATGCTTTGTCGTCAGGGCCACACCTTTTGTGTTTCAGGTGGACTGTGAGGGCCGATGCGACGCAAAACGAAATTATCAAATTAACAGCTTCATTTATTCCGGCGGCGCAGCTATGGTCAAGCCGGATTCAGGCATTCCGACAATACGATGGCAATTGCGGCCACCGGTTTCGCTTTGGCACGCAACCACCACACCTGGCGAAAGTCGGCCCGGCCTAGTAATTTGCGCGTTAGCGGAATGAAAAAAGAAAATCAGTTCAACGATCAGCGTTGAACCGGGTTTCAGGATTTGTGTCGCACAGCGAGCCTTTTAAGTTAACTTGACTTTCCGACGGATCCGATGAACCTTTAACGCGTTCAAAGAGTATAGACGCATATCCCGATGGGTTTCAGATCAGCATATCGGAAACCGGTCAAAAAAAAACTCCCGACTAATCAGGAGTTGTTGTATAGTTATTCGTTACTCACGCCCGGAATCGGCCTTTCTGCCGCCCACATCAGGTAAAGCCCGATCAGGATGAACGGGATACTGAGCCATTGTCCGGTAGAGAACAGTCCAAGCGCACTTTCAAATCCGCCCTGGCTTTCCTTGACGTATTCTACTGCGAATCGCACGGACCAAAGCAGCACCAAAAACAATCCGAACAAAAACCCAATGCGCTCGCGTACATTGGTGCGCCAGTACAAGAAGAAAAGGATGCCAAAAACAAAGACATAACAAATCGCTTCATAGAGCTGGGCGGCATGACGAACGGGAATTTGCTCAAGCAAGCCGGCAAATTTCGGATCGTGGACAATGGCATAATACGCAGCATTGGGCGAATCAATGCCGGTTTGGCTTACCGCATCGCGCGCAGAAAATTCATCGCGCACAAATTGGACGCCAAGCGGCGAAGTGGTTTTGTGCCCGATGATCTCAGAGTTGAAAAAATTGCCCAAACGGACAAAAATGGCACCACTGGCCACAGGAATCACAACGCGGTCCAGTACCCAAAGCATCGGGCGCTTCATTACTTTTTTGCTGAAATAGAACATTGCCACGATGATTGCGATCGCAGCGCCGTGACTGGCCAATCCCTGAAAGCCGGTAAATTCAAATTGCGGTTCGAACCGGAACGGCAGTAAAATCTCGGACAGATGCTCGCTGTAATATTCCCAGTCGTAAAAGAACACATGGCCCAGGCGCGCGCCCAGCAACGTAGCCAGGACGGTCCAGATGAACAGCGAATCAAGTTTTTCAAGCGGTTCTCCTTCGCGCTCAAAAATGTGTTTCATGATGTACCATCCCAAACCAAAAGCCACAACAAACATCAAACTGTAATAGCGGATCTGGAAAAAGCCCAGATCGATCCCTTCGGTCGGATTCCAGACAAAACTTAAAAAATGTGTCATTGCGTGAACTTGGTTTTCGTAAAAATAAAGATATAAAAAGGAACTGAATCTTAAAATTCGTTAATCTTTGTGGGTACAGCTGCGCGGCGGAACCGGATCATAACCGCTGCCGCCCCACGGATTGCAGCTCACGATGCGTTTGGCCGCAAGCCAGCTTCCATAGAACAGGCCGTGGGTTTTGAGCGCGTCGATCGCATAGACCGAGCACGTAGGTTCATACCGGCACGCAGCCGGCAGCAACGGGGAAATGATGATTTTGTAGAACCGAATCAGGAAAATAAAGGGCGCTATGAGGATTTTTCGCCACATCAAAACGTAAACGTCGTGCCTTCTTTGCCGTCCTTGAGTTGTATGCCGAGTGCGAGCAATTGGTCGCGGATCTGGTCCGAGAGCGCAAAATCCCTGTCAGCGCGCGCCTGGTTACGCATTCCGATCAGCATATTGATGAGTCCTTCAATCTTATCGTTCTGATCGGCGGCTTCTTTTTCGTCTTTCAGTCCGAGCACGTCAAATAAAAACGCGCGCATGGTTTGGTTAAAATCGTCAAGATCTGTAGCGGTAAGCGTTTCGGCCCCGATCTTCAGCAGGTTGATAAACTTGACGCCTTCGAACAACTGCGCCACAAGGACAGGCGTGTTGAAATCGTCGTTCATCGCCTCATAGCACGATTGTTTCCAGGCTGCAATATCGATCGACGATTGTCCCGATGCGCCGATTCCGGGCAGGCTGTCGATGGCTTCCATGAGTCTGTTGTAGCCTTTTTCTGCCGCCAGTATCGCATCGTCCGAGAAATCCAGCACACTCGAATAGTGCGCCTGCATCATGAAAAAACGCGCCACATTGGCTGAAAACCCCTTGCTTAAAAACGGGCTGTCGCCGGTGAATATCTCCCCGGGCAGAATGTTGTTGCCGGTAGATTTGGCCATTTTCTTGCCGTTGAGCGTGAGCATGTTGGTGTGCAGCCAATAATTGACAGGCGTATTTCCGGTGCAGGCTTCATTTTGGGCGATTTCGCATTCGTGGTGCGGGAACTTAAGGTCCATACCGCCGCCGTGGATGTCAAAATGCTGGCCCAGGTATTTGGTGCTCATGGCCGTACATTCCAGGTGCCAGCCCGGAAATCCGTCGCTCCACGGTGAAGGCCAGCGCATGATGTGCTCTGGTTCGGCTTTTTTCCACAGCGCAAAATCCTGCGGGTTCTTTTTGTCCGATTGGCCATCTGTATCGCGGGTGTTGGCGAGCATTTCGTCGATGTTGCGCCCGCTCAGTATCCCGTATTGCTTGGTCTGGTTGTATTTCACAACGTCAAAATACACCGATCCGTTGGACTCGTACGCGAGCCCGTTGTCGATGATTTTCCTGACGATCTCGATCTGTTCGATGATGTGCCCGGTGGCCGTCGGCTCGATGCTTGGCGGCAGGAAATTGAGTTTGCCCAAAATCTCGTGGAAATCAACGGTGTAACGCTGTACGATTTCCATCGGCTCGAGCTGCTCCAGACGCGCTTTTTTGGCGATTTTATCTTCGCCGTCGTCCACATCGTCGACAATATGTCCGACATCGGTAATATTTCTTACATAACGCACCTTGTAACCCAAGTGCATGAGGTAGCGGTAGATCATGTCAAAGGACATAAACGTGCGCACATTGCCCAAATGCACGTTGCTGTACACCGTTGGCCCGCAAACATACATCCCGACATTTCCTTCGTGGATGGGCGTAAAATCTTCCTTCTTCCCGGACAGGGAATTGTAAACTTTGAGCTGATTGGTTTTGTAACGCTGCATTAAGGTAGGTCGTTTTGTGATTTTGTATTAGGAGCTGTTCCGGATATCTGTCGCCATTTTTTCGCCCTTTAATCCAGATCGGAAAAAGAATTTCCCAATCTGAAAAGATTTCAATGCAAAGGCTTTTTCCTGACATCTACCGGACACCTAGTAAAAACTAAAAGTCAGGTGGGGTAATCCGGGCCAGGCCGTGGGTAAAAATAACAATTTCTCGCTTAAAATTTCGTTTCCAGCCGAATGTACTGTAAAAACTCTTTTCTAACGTTTTCATCTTTGAACTTTCCGCCAAATTCGCTGGTTATCGTAGAACTTTCGATGTCGCGTATACCGCGCGAATTCACGCAAAGGTGCTTGGCGTCGATCACGCAGGCCACGTCATCGGTACCGAGTGCGCGCTGGAGTTCCTGTACGATTTGCATCGTCAGCCGTTCCTGAACCTGCGGCCTTTTGGCGTAATAATCTACGATGCGGTTCATTTTCGAAAGCCCGATGACCTTTCCGTTGGAAATATAACCCACATGCGCCCGCCCGATAATAGGTAGCAAATGGTGTTCGCAGGTCGAGTACACCGTAATGTTCTTTTCGACGAGCATCTCGCCATATTGATAATGGTTTTCAAACGTCGACGGATTGGGGCGCTTGTTGGGATTGAGCCCGCCAAACAGTTCCTTGACGAACATTTTGGCCACGCGGTTCGGCGTTCCTTTCAAACTATCGTCGGTCAGGTCCATGCCGAGGGTGTTCAGAATGCTTTCGACATCTTTTTTTATGAGTTCGATTTTCTTGTCGTCAGGAATATCAAAAGCATCAGCACGTAAAGGATTGGTTGCGTTTGATGAGAAGTGGTCGTTTCCGGAATCGTCCAGGAATGCGTCGGAATTCATCATTGGAAGGTAGGGTAATTTTAAGTATGGCTGTTTATGGCAAAGATAGCAATTTTAAATAATGTCGGGGCAGGTGTTAAATATTAATTTAAAATTAAAATCCCGGTCAAACTATATTAAAAATTTGTAAATTTCGCATCCAAAAAAAAATCCGATTATGAAAAATCAGTACTGGTTATTGGGCTTGGCAATGTTCGTCCAATTTTGCGCGTTCGGCCAATTGGGTACAGGCGTAAGTGTTAAGATCAACACGCCTGCCACGTCTATTTGTGACCCTACAGGAACGACGGCACTTAGCTACACGCTCAACAATCCGCCCAAACTCACCACCAATTACACCCCTGAGCCGATCGAGCCCACTTTCAACCCGCCGTTCCCAACCACGGGCGGTACGATGCTCGATGCGACCCAGGACGACGTTTGGTCGCCTGTGGTGACGCTGCCGTTCACTTTTTCATTTTATGGAAACTTTTACAACCAGCTCGTCGTCGGTTCAAACGGATTGATCAGTTTCAATACGGCTAACGCAAATGGTTATTGCCCGTGGGCATTTACCGCGGCTATTCCAAGCCCGGCCGTTCCGATGAATGCGATTTTCGGGATCTACCAGGATACCAATATCGCCTCGCCGCCGGTGACCAATCCGGCTGTGCAAAACGTGAATTACTATGTACTCGATACAGGGGCGAACCTGGCACCTAACCGCGTGTTTGTGGTCAACTTCAACCAACTGCCGCAGTTTAGCTGTAATAACGGTGTTGGTTTGCAAACCAGTCAGATCGTGTTGCACGAAGCGTCGAACCTGGTGGAGTTTTTTGTACACGACCGCACTTGCTGTCCTGGATGGAACAGTGGTTCGGGCGTCATCGGGATGCAAAATGCCACCGGTACGGTAGGACACCTTGCCGGGAATAACCCAGCCAATAACACCGGCTGCTGGAGCATGACGGATTCCAATTTCCAGATTCCTGCTTCCGGGCCACCGGTTCCTCATGCCGTTCAATGGTATACAGGAGGCACGCCGCCGCCGCCAATGAGCTTTCCTACCAATACGATTCCTGCAGGTTCTACGCCAATTCCGGATCCGGCCACCACACCGGTAGGTCCGGGCGTATATACCGTTGCCGTAACCTTTACCTATCCCAACGGGCAAACCGCCATGGTCACCAATACAATGGAGGTGGTGCTTGAGCCGCTGGACGTTTCCAATCCGGTCGACATTGCGTACTGCACGCCGGGCGTCATTATCGATATTGACCAAAGTGCTGCCATGATCGCCGGATCGCCTTCAGATCCGAATCCGGCGCACTACGAAATCTATTTTTACGAAAACCAACTCGATGCAGACCTTGCACTTGATTTCAATGCCATCCCTGACCCAAGCAACTATTTGCCGACAGGTCCATACCCGCAGCGCATATATGTAGGTATACTGGCTGTGTCGGGATGTTACAACGTGCGTTACTTCGACATCACAGACGGGCCAAGCGGAACATTTGTCTACGACGGCAATCCATCCGGACTGCCAGCTCCTGTGTTGCCGGGTCAATATTGCACGAGCCTGATCGGATCTTACAACATCAACCCGACAACGCTGACCACCGGAGGGACATTTACAGTCACGCAGGCGCCTGTCGGCGGCACACTTACGCTCGATCCGGCAACAGGGGCCATTACCCCGTCTACCAGTACGCCCGGTATCTATGAAGTAACGTATACGATCGCCAATCCGGCTTGCCCGTTCTCTACAACAGCCATGCTCGAAATTGTAGCGTGCAACTGTTCGGTGACGGTATCGCCGTCGGGGACCAATCCGGCGCTGTGTGTCGGATCTACGCTTACACCTATTATATATTCAACTCCAGGTGCCACCAGCGGAACCGTTACCGGAACATTGCCTCCCGGCGTGAGTTGGGCGTTCAATTCGGCTACCGGCGCTGTGGAAGTAACAGGCGTACCCAATGTAGCCAGCACGTACACGTATACGGTGCAACTCAATGTCTCGGCGATCGATTTTTGTTCTGCAACCACTACGATTGTGGTCAGCTCGACATCGACCGTTACGTTGAATGCGGGCAGCAACGACAACCAGTCGCCATGTGTGGGTGAGGCCATCAACAATATTGTTTACACCATCGACCCAACGGCTACGGGCGTATCGGTCAGTGGTCTTCCAACCGGTGTCAATTTCAATATTACGGGCAATTTGCTTACGATCAGCGGTACGCCGTCGGCAGTGCCCGCGAGCCCGACTTATACCATTACATTTACAGGTTGTAACGCGGCGCCGGTAACGGGCAACATCAATGTACAGCCTTCGCCGACCGTGACGCTTGTATCGGGCAATAATGCGCAGACACCATGTTTTGGCGCGGCCATCACAAATGTTGTGTATGCCTATGGCGGAAGCGCAACAGGACTTTTGGTCACGGGACTTCCTGCAGGTTTGACATCTGCCGCAGGACCGGGTGCCAACGAAATTACGATCAGCGGTACGCCAACTGCTATCGGAAATTATACTTACCAGATTGAAACGGTCAGTCCTTGCGCGACCAACCCCATTGCGACAGGTACGGTCAACGTTAATGCACTGCCAACGATTGCCGGCGCTTCCGGTTTGTGCGTGGGTGCCAATGTAACGCTTACGGGGTCCGGGACACCGGCCACGGTCAATCCTTGGACTTCGTCGAACCCGGCCATTGCTTCAATCGACGCGTCCGGCGCTGTAACCGGCGTAACCGCGGGCGGGCCGGTCACGATGACTTACACCGACAGCAACGGTTGTACAGCTACGCATCTCATTACGGTGAATCCGTTGCCAACCATTGGCGGAACCTTTACGCTTTGTGAAGGGGCGACAAGCGCCTTGACCGGATCCGGTACGCCTGCTACTGCCAATGCCTGGACGTCCGATGCAACCGGCGTGGCGACGGTCAGCGCGACCGGAGTTGTTTCCGGGATCACGGGCGGCACGGCCAACATTACCTATACCGACATCAACGGATGTACCGCCACACAGGCAGTCACCATTATTGCATTGCCAACGATCACAGGGGCTACAAGCTTGTGTTTGGGTACGACCACGACGCTAGCCGGTTCGGGCACGCCATCGGCAACTACACCGTGGACTTCTTCTAACGCGGCCATTGCGT
>JAEWLN010000083.1 GCA_023457535.1 Bacteroidota bacterium | reverse complement strand
CAAATGCCGATGCGAACGGTCCCTGCCGGTTTTGCGCCGATACGCTTCCGATGCCGTTGATATAAGTCTTCATCAGTTTTTGGAAAAAATTACCGTCGAACAATTGCCTCCAAATCCAAAAGAATTGGAAAGCACGTGGTCGATGTTTTTGCGTTTGAGCGTCGTTTGCGGAATCAGGTCGAATTCGCGCATCGCCACTTTGAAATTGAGGTTCGGAAACACCACGCCGTTTTGGATCGCCAGCACGCTGTAAACCGCTTCAATCGCGGCCGCGGCAGCCAATGTGTGGCCTGTAAATGCTTTGGTCGATGAAAAATCAGGAACGTTTTGCGCGCCAAAAATCCTGATTACCGCACGTCCTTCGCTCAGGTCGTTATTTGGCGTGGCCGTGCCGTGCATGTTGATGTAATCGATGTCCGATGGCTGCAGACCCGCACGTTGGAACGCTTTTTCCATCGCCAGAAACGCGCCTTCGCCGTTTTCCGATGAAGCCGTCTGGTGGAATGCGTCGTTGGCATTGCCAAATCCCGATACGTAAGCGAGTACTTTTTTGTTTTGCTCCCGCACGACTTTGTCCGATTCCAGCACTAAAAAAGCCGCCGCCTCGCCCAAATTGAGCCCTTTTCGGTTATCGTCAAACGGCGTATTGTAGCCATCAGTCAGGATCATGAGCGTTTTGAACCCGTTGATCGTGAATTTGGCCAATGCATCGGTGCCGCCAACGATCACGCGGTCGAGCTTGCCGGCGTTGATAAGCCTCGCCCCGAGCATGATCGAGTTGGCCGCAGACGAACAAGCCGTTGAAATGGTCGTTACGAATCCTTTGAGCCCGATCGTCCCGGCAATCTTTTGTGCGACATCGCCGCCGTCATGCGCGCTGATGAACCTGATCAGGTTGTCGTCTTTAAAATAGTCGTAATAGTGTTGCTCGGTCGTATCCATTCCGCCCACACTTGTAGCTGAAACCAATCCCGTCCTGTAAGCATTGATGTCGTCAATCCCGGCATTCCGGACGGCCTGCAGCGCAGCGATCGCACCCAACATGGCCGTGCGCGAGTAATTGTGGTCACCCGGCAGGTTGAGTTCGGCGGCGAGTTCGTCGTTGGTCTTTTTGATTTCACCCACTTTGATCGCCTCGGCGTGGACCGTTGCGATGTTTTCAATATCGGTGATGGCTTTGCGGCCGGAGACCAGCGCGTCAAAGTTCTCGTCCACGGTGTTGCCGATGGCCGAGATGATTCCCATTCCGGTGATGGCTACTTTCATTTGAATTGTTGATTTTCAGATCGCCGGACCGTCGGACCGTCGAATTTAAACTACAGATTGTTGAAAAAGCGGACGGCTTGGTTTATTTTGTCCGGTTGGCCGTAACATACTCAGCCATGGTGTTGATCGACTGGAAAATGTTTTTGCCTTCTTTGGGATCGGTCAGTTTGATGCCGTAATCTTTGTCGAGCAGTACGATCAGTTCGAGTGCGTCGATGGAGTCCAGCCCGAGCCCTTCTCCAAACAACGGATCATTATCGGCGATATCATTTGCATTTACATCTTCGAGGTTCAAAACTGCGATGATCTTTTCTTTCAGTTCTTGTTTTAATGCGTCCATTTTATGTATTGTATAATGTTTCTACTATTTGTACCGTGTGCGGCATGTCGCCTGCTGGCTCTACCAGGTAAAGCAAGGCATCATAGTGGTCACCCATGAGCTCGGTCCATCCGCACAACACCTTTTTCGCTTTGCCCGTATCGATCAGAATTTGCGCGTAACGAACCAGAAATTCAGGATTGAACGCGTCAAAGATAAAGAAAGAATTTTCACTTTTCAATTGGTGCCGGATACTAATTTCGCCCAGGCAAATGTTGGGCAAAGTATACACGAAAACCGCCGGGCTTGGAAAGTAATCCGCTTTGTCCGATATGGATTGCTGGTAGGCCACATCCGTATCCAGTGACGCTGAGCGATTTGAAAACAAAAGCGCGATGTCGTTTTCAAGTGCAGGGTCGAGCCTGTCTTCCAACGCCAGTTCAGCGGCCAAAAAAGCGAGCTTACTGAGCCGGTCCATTTTAAAAAATTTAGGGTAGTTAACTTCTAAATCCTTGTATAGTGATTTCGAGAAGGCGTCAAATGGCTCGCCCGATTCGGACTTGATTTGTCCATTCGCAATCACGTTCCCCTTTGCGATGCGACACCATGAAGAGATGAAATATTTACTCACGATATGACTTTTTGAAGTAAAACAGCCGTGTTGCATCCGCCAAATCCCGATGCGGTTTTGAGTGCGATGGCGATGGGCTGTGAAGTGTGTTGCGAAATGACATGAATGGGTTGCGACACACCGATTTCGTCAAACCCGATCGAGGCATACAAACGGTTGCGGTTCATCGACTCGATCGCAATGACCGTTTCCAGCAATCCGGATGCCCCCAGCGTATGGCCGTAATAACCTTTCAAACTGTTGACCGGCACGCCTTGCAAACCCAAACGGTTCAGCGCAATGGCTTCCATCTCGTCATTGAATGGCGTGGCGGTTCCATGTGCGGAAATATAATCGATTTGTGCGGCTTTGATCCCGGCTTCGCGCATGGCGGCGGTGATACTGCGCACCAGTCCTTCTCC
>JAEWLN010000082.1 GCA_023457535.1 Bacteroidota bacterium | reverse complement strand
AATCGTATTTTCTACCCTATAGGGAAGGGGCATAGGGTTTATCCCTAAGGAACTACGACGACATTTATGTACAGAAAATCTGTACTTATTGTTAAAGTTTCAAGCGTAAGAATTAGCAGACTGGATATGAAAATCCTGGTTCGAAAAAACAATACATTTTTCCAATGTTAATTGAAGTGCTGCCGACCTGGTATAGGAAAATCCTGGCTCCAAGCAAAACCCATCTATTTAATCTGAAAGAACTGAAGGTTTGTTTGTGAACTACAGATTTTCTGTAAACAGGGTATCGAAAAAAATCGTATTTTCTACCCTATAGGGAAGGGGCATAGGGTTTATTCCTAAGGAACTACGACGACTTTTATGTACAGAAAATCTGTACTTATTGTTAAAGTTTAAAGTGACAGGAATTCGAGACGTGAGATATCGCAACAAAACATCTAACCTTGTACAATCCCAAAATTAAGCATTGGTTCAGCCTTTAAAAATGCACTTCTACTGCAAAAAAAAAACCACCTGTCGGTGGCCTTTTTTAACGCTTTAACGGAATGTTCTGCAGGATTTCAAGCACGAATTTCCAATATTTTTGCGCCGATGAAATACTCGCCCGCTCGTCCGGCGAATGCGCGCCGTAAATCGTCGGGCCAAAAGAAATCATATCCATATCAGGATAATTCGTGCCCAGGATGCCACATTCAAGTCCGGCGTGGCATGCTACCACACGGGGTTTTTCACCGTTTTGGTTTTCGTAGAGACCGACAAGCACGTCCAGAATTTCCGACTTTACATTTGGTGTCCACCCCGGATACGATCCCGTAAACACCACTTCGCAGCCCGTCAGTTCAAATGCGGACCGCAAAGCATTGGCCAAGTCAAATTTTGAACTTTCAACCGACGAGCGCGTCAGGCAACCAATCGAAATTTCGCCGTTCTTTACAATCACGCGCGCAATATTATTCGAAGTTTCAACCAAGTCAGGCATATCGGCGCTCATGCGGTAAACGCCATTGTGCGCCGCATACAATGCACGCAGGATTCCCTCCTGCACGCCCAGATCCATGACCCTTTGAGGTAAATCAGACTTGACAATTTCGATGGCGAGATTTGGCTCAGTGGTTTTGAACTCCGCTTTTATATCGTTGATTATTTCCTGCATGTCAAACACATAAGCCTCGTCGTACATCCCGGCAATGACGACCCTTGCCACACTTTCACGTGGAATTGCATTGCGAAGGCTGCCGCCATCGATCTCGGCGATCTGCAGGCCAAAATTCTCAAATCCGTCAAAAAGCAACCGGTTCATGATTTTATTGGCGTTGCCGAGCCCCTTGTGGATGTCCATGCCCGAATGTCCGCCGCTGAGTCCTTTTACCGTGATGGTATAACCCACGGAACCGTCCGGGGTTTCCTCTTCGCTATAGCTTCTCGTAGCCGTAACATCTACGCCGCCTGCGCAGCCGATGTCGATTTCGTCATCCTCTTCCGTATCGAGGTTGAGCAGGATTTCCCCCTGCAAAAGTCCGCCTTTAAGGTTGAGCGCCCCCGTCATTCCCGTTTCTTCATCGATCGTAAACAACGCTTCGATAGCGGGATGCGGAATGTCTGTAGATTCCAGAATGGCCATAATCGTTGCCACACCAAGGCCGTTGTCGGCTCCAAGCGTTGTGCCGCGCGCGCGTACCCAGTCGCCGTCAACATACATGTCGATGCCTTGCGTTTCAAAGTCAAAAACAGTGTCGTTATTTTTTTGGTGGACCATGTCGAGGTGGCCTTGCATGACCACTGTCTTGCGATTTTCCATGCCCGATGTGGCAGGTTTGCGGATAATGACGTTGCCGATCTCGTCGACAATGGTTTCAAGTTTAAGCCTGTTGCCAAAGTTTTTCATGAATTCGATAACGCGCTCTTCCTTTTTTGACGGACGCGGAACAGCATTCAGATCGGCAAATTGAGACCAAAGTGCTTTGGGTTCGAGGTTTCTGATTTCGTTGCTCAAGGTGAGAGAATTTGAAGTTTAAGGTTCAAAGTTACAAAACACGGACAACTTTAAACTTCAAACCTGAAACTTTAAACATCAGGCGATGTGTTTTTCGAACAATTTTTTTGCATCTTTTTTAGAGACTTTCCCAACACATTCATTCTTGTGGATGCAAATTACAGGCGCTTGTTTGCACATGCCCTGACAATCCATTTTTTTGATCGATACGAGATCTTTGAGACCGGCGTCTTTGACAAGATCCTTAAAGCATTCTTTGACCTCGCTGTTGTATTTACAGCATTTTTTGCCGTCGCACAGCAAGATCACTTTCTCCTTCTTTTTGTTCTTTCCCATACCGGTAGCAATACGGTGCAAATGTATCGAGTAATTTTTATCTGTTCTAAATAAAGCCGTTAAATTTTCCAAAAAGAAATTAACAATGCCGCCCCAATGTTGCTATATTTACGCCGATGCGATACAAAAAATTTATCCTGCCGATTTTCCTTGTTGTTCAAATCATCGCGGTCCAAGCACTATCGCTTTTTCCCGAATGGATCGAAACCTATTATAGCAACGGAATCTACGCGGCACTTGCCCCGATGTTGCGAAAGGCAATGGGTTGGATCCCGTTTTCGCTCGGCGATGTACTGTATTTTGTATTGATAACGCTCAGCCTGCGTTGGTTCTGGGCCCATCGCAAGACATGGAAAGCCAAATGGCGTGATCATTTGCTTGCGATGACGTCCGTAGTATCGGTATTTTATTTTTGTTTTCACGTGCTTTGGGCGATGAATTACCACCGCGTGCCCTTGTACCAAAAGTTGGACATCGGCCGCCAATACACCGATGCAGACCTTTTGAAATTTACGCAATCACTGATCAAACGCGCCAACGGCCTCCATACCCGCATCGTTCACAGCGATACCGCGAAGGTAACATTCCCCTACTCCCGACAACAGGTTTTTTCCATGAGCCTTGAAGGTTACCGCCATCTGGCGCAAACACATCCCTATTTTGCGTATACCGTTCCCAGCAATAAAACGTCGCTGATGAGTCTGCCACTCACCTACATGGGTTTTGCGGGTTATCTGAATCCATTCACCAATGAATCGCAGGTCAATTCCATGCTGCCCATGTTCAATTTCCCGACGACTGCCGCGCATGAAATGGCCCACCAAATAGGCTATGCCTCTGAAAGCGAAGCGAATTTTATCGGTTATATGGCGTCGGTGCGCAACAGCAATGTATATTTCCAGTATTCAGGCTACACGTATGCGCTCAAATATTGTCTGCGCAATTGGCGTATCCGCGATGAAAAAACGTTTGAACGACTCCAATCGACCGTGAATCCGGGCATTTTGAAAAATTACGAGGAAGCCCGCCAATTCTGGGAACAGTACGAAACGTTTGTCGAAACCGGCTTTAAGATTTTTTACGACAACTTCCTTAAATTCAACCGCCAGAAGGATGGTTTGGAAAGCTATAGCAAATTCGTGGATCTGCTCGTCAATTACCACAAAGTAGAAGAATTTTAGGAACGCTTGTCACAATGCCTGAAATGCCTGCCCGATGTTCAAATCTCATCGCTTGTAAAAGCGTAGAAACTTTTGCGTTTGTAAGGTCGGATGATGAGTCGGCCCTCGCGGTCAAAGCGGATGTAATTGTACGCCCAATTGGTAAACACAACAGCCTTATTCTTAAAGCCGATCAGCGAAAACAAATGGACAAACATCCACACAAACCACGCAAATACGCCGTGAAAATGCATTTTGGGCAAATCGACCACAGCTTTGTTGCGTCCTATGGTAGCCATCGATCCCTTGTCGTTGTAGACAAACGGCTTCATCGGTTGCTGTTTGATTTTTTTTAGGATGTTCTCCCCGAGCAGCTTTCCTTGTTGCATGGCCGGCTGGGCGAGCATCGGATGACCGAGCGGAAATTTTTCAGTCGTCATCAGCGCAATGTCGCCGATCGCAAAAATGTTGTCATAGCCATTTACCTGGCTGAATTCGTTGACTTTGTAACGCGCGGTCTTTTCCACAAATGCCGATGCGGGAAGACCATCGGGGGTGTTTCCCTGAACACCGGCTGTCCAGATGACCGTGGCGGTGTGGAACACTTTGTTTGAGTTGGTCGTGATCGTCCTGCCATCATAGCCGGTAACGCGAATGTTCTTATTGACGTTGACGCCCAGTTCGACCAAATAACGTTCAGCGGCGGCCGACGATTTTTCTGTCATGGTGTTCAAAATGCGATTGCCTGACTGGATCAGGTTGATCTGCATGCGCGAAATATCGAGATCAGGATAGTCTTTGTGCAGGATGGCGTTTTTCATTTCTGCCAATGCACCGGCAAGCTCCACCCCTGTCGGGCCGCCACCAACCAGACAAAAGTTGACCAGGCAATCGCGCTCACTTTGCTCTTTGATCAAAAGCGCCTGCTCAAAATTCTCAAGGATCAGACTGCGGATGTTGAGCGATTGCGGAATGGTTTTCATCGCCATCGAATTGCGCTCGATTTCGGCATTGCCAAAAAAATTGGTCTTTGATCCGGTCGCGATCACGAGATAATCGTACTCGAGTTCACCAATGTCTGCGATGATTTTGCTGTTTTTGGGATCGAGTTCAGTGACCATCCCCAGGCGGAAATAAAATTCCTGATGGTTGTGCATGACCTTTCTGATGGGATAGGCGATCGATCCGGCTTCGAGTCCGCCGGTGGCAACCTGGTACAGCAGTGGCTGGAACGTATGGTAATTGTGCTTGTCGATCAGTACCAGTTGTACGGGTTTGTTTTTGAGCGCGCGGGCAAAGGCCAGACCGGCAAACCCGCCGCCGATGATGACGATTCTTGGGTTTTTGGATTTTGGGATGTTCATGAGAAACTTTTCGTTTCTCTAAGTTACGATTTTATATTTTTAAATCTCGAGGAAAATGAAATGTTGCGCTGAGGATTCAGCGCTTTCGCTGCCGCGAGGGCCTCCTTTTAGCGCAACAAAATAATATTGTTTTGGTGTTCGCTGAACTTAGCAAGCGCAGTTTAGCTGCGTTCAGTTCACCCTTTGGGCTCGGGTGTCTGCCAACAAAAGAAGCAAAATTGGCTAGCGGCGCACTTTCTCAGCTAAAAATCAACTCCGTTCGCTAAGCCAGCTGAACTCGCCTGCGGCTCAGACGGCACCCGGCTTTTAAAGCTCACTTCTTTGATTTTCTAACGCCTCCAAAGTCAATGCCGCGCCAATTGGGAACGTTATATTTGCATTTTTGGCTTGCCGCTGCGCCAAAAATCCGCACGTAGAACTTTCGTCGGTTATTGAACGAATCGGTTCGCATACGAGGTTCGTCGCAAAACGCCCTCCTTGTGCTAATCGTTCTAATCTAGATGAAGTTTCTGAGCGTTCGACGAAAGTACAACGCGGACTAAGAACTTTTAACTTTATCAAGAGTTTGTTCGTGAGGTCGCGCCATCGGTTGCGCAGGCGGGCACCTGCCGTTTGAAGTTGGCGTGAAATTGCAAACTGTTTGAGCGCAGCGAGTTTTTGCAATTCAGCCAGCGAGGACTGGCAGGTCGCCGAGCGACCTGGCGCTACGCATTTTTGCTTCTTTTGTTGCGAGACAAAAGAAGGCCCTCGCGGCAGCGATAGCCCCGATTGCAGTGGAAATCCTTTTGCGGCCGCAGCGCAGCGGAGGCCGTAAAAGATTGAAACGGAAAGCGGGAAACAGCTCCAAATTCAAATAAAAATACTACTTTGTAACAAATTTTCACCGTCCGACACTAACACCCACATGACCCAGGACCTCGAACAAGCTTTTGTCAAGCAGTTGCGCGAAAACCAGAACATCATCCACAAGATATGCAGGCTGTATACTTCTGGTGAAGATGCGCACAAGGATTTGTTCCAGGAAATCACGATACAATTATGGAAAGCGTATCCTAAATTTCGCGGGGAGAGCAAATTCTCTACCTGGGCGTATCGCGTGGCGCTCAACACGGCCATTACATTGTATCGCAAGAGTACGCGTTCGGTACAAACATCGTCATTTGACGTCTCGAATCACTTTATCCGTCAGGAAGATTACAATTACGAAGAGGAAGAGCAAATCAAGCTGATGTACCAGGCGGTGTATCAACTCAACGACATTGAAAAAGCACTGGTTTTTATGTACCTCGAAGACAAGGATTATGAAGAAATTTCGCAGACGCTGGGCATTACGGAAGTCAACGCACGCGTGAAAATGAACCGCATCAAGACCAAATTGAAAAAAATATTAAATCCTTAAGGATTATGGAAGAGCTGGATTTATTAAAAAAAGACTGGAAAAAGAACGCCAATTCGTTCCAGCAGGTTTCCGATAGCGAGATCAATGCGATGACGCATAAAAGTTCGTCGTCCATCGTCAAGTGGATCCTGGCCGTGAGCATACTCGAGTTTTTGATTTGGGCTACGCTGAGTTATTGCACCAACTCCGATATTTACGACAACATGTCCCACCAAGGGATATCGACATTCTTCAAGGTGTACGACTACGTCAATTACGCCATTATCTTTACGTTCATCGTGTTGTTTTACCGCAATTACCAGAAGATCTCAGTATCGGATTCGACGACCCATCTGATGGACAGCATTTTGCGCACGCACCGCACGGTAAAATATTACATCTGGTACAACCTGACGATGATTGGACTGGCCATTGCCATTGGCTTTACCGTAGGGTTGCTGTACAATCCGGATATGGAAGCGCTCAGGGAAAAAGTTGCGCACAGCAACCAGCTGATGCTAGGCATTGTAACGCTTATGCTTTTGTGCATTGTGTTTTTCATCGCCGTTGTGTGGATCATCTATCGGTTTGCCTATGGCCGGTTACTCAAAAAACTCTACGGCAATTACATCGAGCTCAAGCAGAATCAGCTTTAGTAATTTTCCCAGGTCCGCATCTGGTCGATTCTGTCCTGCTCTTCGAGATCTTCGCGCGACAATACCTTCAAAAATGACGGATGTTGCTCGATCGCGTACTCCACTTTTTCGACAATCTGTTCGATGGTGTCATTTTCATAATCGATTTCGAGCGGCGGTTTGATGATGAAAGATTGCAGAATACCTTTCTTTTTAGTGCGGAGTCCTTTTTTATCGAACGATCTGCGAAAGCCGTCGATGACAATTGGTACGACGATAGGCTTGTGCTGTTTGATAATATGAGCGGTACCCTTGCGCACAGGCTTGAACGATTTGGTCGTGCCTTGCGGGAATGTAATGACCCAACCATCGTTTAATGCGATGCGGATATTTTCTGTATCATTTGGGTTGACCTCGCGTTTGACGTCCTGCCCTTTCGCACGCCAGGTACGTTCTACGGTAATGGCGCCAACATAGGCCATAATGCGCGGCAATAATCCGGCCTGCATCGTTTCTTTGGCCGCCACATAATAGATATTGAGCTTGGGTTGCCACAAGTACCCGATATTTTTGATGTTGTCCTCGCGGCCGGCCAAACTGGCGTTGAATACGTGAAACATGGCCACAACGTCTGCGAAATAAGTTTGGTGGTTCGAAATGAACAGCACGTTTTTATCGGGAAGTGAACGAATGATTTCCGACCCGTCGATCTGCAATTCGTTGAACCCGTGGTACCGCCTGTGGGTTAGCGAACCAAAAATGCGGATTAACCATTTCTTGATCAAAAGTATGTGTCCGAACGGATTGCGTTTAAAAAGTCCCATAATTTTTTGGAAACGAACGGCAAATTTACAAAATCTTGCTGTTAAACCCGGATTGACCAGGCCGAATTTAGCTTTTTGAGCCGATAACCCATGGCGGGCGCGTTGAAGTGTGGTTATCGGACCATCGCCGACTGCAAGACCGCTTTAAGTTCGCTCATCATCATCGCCGTGGCGCCCCAAACGCGATGCTCGCCCAGGGTAAACACCGGTACGGCAATCGATTCGGAATAGGACGTGGACATTTGATGCAGCGCGCTATTGGCATCATCAAGAAAATGATCCAGCGGCATTTCGATCATTCCGGCAACTTCAGCAGGATCGGGATCAAAAACCAATTCCCGGCCGCTATATCCAAAGAATGGGTGAACCAGAAAGTTGCTCGGCGGTATGTAGACTTGTGAAAATTGGCGTACGACGGTAATCTGATCGCGCGTGATGCCTATTTCCTCGTGGGTTTCGCGTAGCGCGGCATCTTCGAACGAGGCATCGCGCGGTTCCAGTTTACCTCCGGGAAATGCAATTTGCGAGGAATGGACACCGGGATACGAATTGCGGATGATCAGCGCAAAATTGGTCTTTTCATTACGTGGATAAAACAACATTAATACCGCGGCCTGCTTTGGTTTTTTCGCCTCGAGATCAAGCGTTTTCATAATTTCACGGCGCTCTGGCGGCGACATTTTGGCATGGGCCGCTTCGCCGGGAAGTATGGCATGTTTTATTTTGGGAATCAAGTTGAGAAAGTCGGAAAAATCCATACTATTAATGTATTTTTGCCTACTAATATAGCGCGAAAATCGCGGGCCGGCATAGAAGTTCTCAAATTTAACCAATGCCCGCGCTATCTTTTTGCGTTTGACATTCAATGGATGTATTCAAAGCAGGAAAATCAGCGGCTTAAACATGATTTCTGGATTGCCTTTGCGGAGGCTTATCCGCGCAAATGGGTGTTATACGACACTAAAATAAAGGACTTTTCATTTAAATTTTGGGCCGACAACAAAAAAGCGCAGGTGCTGATCGACATCGAGATGCGCAATGACGAGTTGCGGCACGCTTATTTTGAAAAGATGGAGGCGCTGAAATCAATCCTCGAACAGGATTATATTCAGGATTTGGTTTTTTACCGCGATTTCACGCTTGAAAACGGCAAAACCATCAGCAGGATATGGGTCGAAATGGAGGGCTTGAGTATTAGCAATCGCGCTACATGGCCCGATATTTTCGATTTCTTTGCCCATAATATGCAAAAACTCGAAATGTTTTATTCCGAGTTTGGTGATTATATAAAAACTACTGAATAGTTATTCGGGCAAAAACCAGACATTCTTGACAACGGTTGGGGTCATCAGATCGGGCAGGACAATCTCATCTTTTTGCTGAAATTTGGTAGATACTTTAAGCACTATTGTTTTAGGAGCCTTCTTTTTCGCTTTGGCAGGTGCCACATCGGTAATGATTAGTTGCGAACTTTTTAATATTTTTTCAGAAATACTGTACCAAATGGTAGGTCCCGGCGCCACGTTGTGACTG
>JAEWLN010000081.1 GCA_023457535.1 Bacteroidota bacterium | reverse complement strand
AGGAATTTTTTACCGCTGAATTTATCGGCTACGGTAACGTCAAATTGCGCTCAACGTTAGGCCGCTTCACGCCGTTGCCGATCAAAGCGGACTGAGTTCTCTCTGCCGAAGATAATGTTTCTTCGTGAAACCGCAACTTCCGGCTACCGAAATCCCGGCAATGGCTTGAAACGGCGGTTACTGGCAGTGTTTACTTTCGTATAAACCAATTTTCGATTTTGATTCCGTCTAATCTCTCAAAATCTTTCAAATTGTCTGTTACAAGGGTCAAACCATTTACAATAGCAGTTACACCAATAAAAAGGTCGAATTCATCATGCAGAGGTTTGCCGATTTTTCTCAAACGAACTTTTTCTTGAGCATATTTTCTAATACTTCCGAAGATTGGAATTATTGTTAATCCTTGGAGAAATAAATCTACAGCTTTATGAGATTTGGTTGGATCATCGCTGTTTTCAGCTCCAAATCGTAATTCTGCGACTGTAATTTCCGAGATATAGCAATTTTGTAAACCTACTTCTTTGAAAATTTTGTCTAACTCTATTTTACCTCGAAGGAAAAAGATGCAAGTGCTTGTATCCAGAAGAAATGCCATTAAAACTTAATTTCCTTATTCTTAAATGCTCTATTAGCTTTGATTTCTTCAACAATTTTCTCTGGAGATTTCTCTGAGCCGAATGCTCCGAAAGATTTGAAGAAATTTTTCTCTTTCGTTTTCGTTTCAGATTTCAATGACCTACTAAGTCTTTCAATTAGCTCCAACTTGTTGAACGAACTAAGACTTTCAAATAGATTTGAATAAGATTCGACAATATTTTTATCTGTTGTAGTCATTGTATAATTTTTATCAAATATATGGAAAATTTAAATCGACAGGGTAGATGTTCTCAAAACATTGCCAGTAACGTTTGGCCGGTAAGCGAACTCGCGGCCAAGCGAGCCGAGTTCGCTCTGCCGAAGATAGAAATTATTCGTGAACAAACAACTTCCGGCTACCGAAAGCCAGCGCAGTTAGCTTACCGGCGGTTGGCTGCAGTGCTTAATATTGTTTCGTGAATTGTTCTTAAGCAGATACGGTATTGAAATCGTTAAGATTATTCACAAAATTTTTAAAACTCAAAATCATATTGCTAATTTTAGGTAATTGTGATAACTAGAATAAAATCGAATATTATGAGTAGAGGATTTGTGAAGGAAAGTGATCAGGAGGAAACGCCAGTGATTCCCCGCGTGCCGATCTTCCTCTCGGTATGATAAATTATGTTACAGAATTTGGTTATAGTGAATTACTTGCCGAACGTGATAAAATGATTTACGAGCGCGACAATCTCTCGATTGCGGATGAAAATGAAAATCGCATTGCTGTAAATTTTATTAATGCCAAATTACAATTGCTGCAGGATCGAATTTCAACGGCGAAAATTGTTGATCTTTCAAAACAGCCGAAAAATAAAGTTCGTTTTGGTGCGAATGTTTTCTTTACAGTTGAGTCAGATTCCAAAATTCAAAACTATCAAATTGTTGGCGTCGATGAGGCAAATATTGCAAAAAGAAAAATAGTTTTTAATTCGCCAATTGCAAAAATTTTTATAGATAGAAAAGTTGGCGATAGTGTTACATTAAAGTTGGAAAAAACTGAAAAGCAATTTAAAATTGTGTCGATAAAATATTGAAATGAGTTTCAATATCCTCAGGAGTTCGGAGAGTATTCTATTGACTTTCTAAATTTTACATCGGCAGTAGCATTGCAGCCAACGTTTCGCGCAGTTACGCAGGCGCGTAAAAGCGGGCTGAGTTCTCTCTGACGAATATAATGTTTCTTCGTGAAGAATGAACTTTCTAGCATGGAAAATCTAGCGCTTGCTTAACTGCGCTGTTAGGAGAAACCGATTACTAATCCTTTATGCAACGTACTGAATATCCATATATTTTGGGGCTTCCAAGACTAAATGATTGATTTCCATTCGCAACTAATAGATGACCTAAAGCATCATCTCCGGAAGATCCTGTCTCTGTTGTAGTCCAAAATATAGCATTTGTAGTAATTGCATTAAAAGCGGTATCTGAGCGCCATCCACTTGGAAGAGCGGTAAAATGACTAGTATTGTCCCCTGTGTTTGGGTCCCACAATATTGTTGCTTTCATGTTTTTTCCTGAAGTGGCAGGTCCTAGATATGCCCTCAGGGCCATAAAGTCTGAATTACTTGGAATACGCCATCCTTGAGGAGCTAAATTTCTCTCATCATTTACTGCATACCAATTGTAAAGTTTACCATATATAATTCCATTAGGAGTGTAATTTGCGTAGTAACACCACGCCCCTGTTGTAAGATTGAACCATTGAGATTGATCTTGAACCTGCGGAATAATATCTCCATTCCTATAACGACTAATACTTAAATTTTTAAGCATCCATACTTGGTTACCAATTGTTATCTTATCGGATTGAATAGGATAACTAGGTTTCATTGATGATTCATTCTTTAAAATTACTTTTCTCGCATCTAGACTATCTTCATTAGAACACGAAGTGTTTAAATTTAAAATCGATAGAAAAATCATTACTATTATTACATTGCACCGCATATAACTGTTATTTGTTTTTAGTGATAGTCGTTTAGGTTTCTCCTAACGTTAGGCCGCTAGGCGCAGTTGCGGCAAAGCGGACCGAGTTCTCTCTGCCGAAGATAAAACTTTCTTCGTGAATTCCTGATTTTCAGCCAGAAAAAACCCGCAATTGTGCCTAACGGCGGTTAGTGGCTGGGCATTACAGATTATGGATTTTTTGATTTTTGTTAAGTACAGCTTCAAATTTAGAAGGTGCGTCCATATCAAAACTTACATTCTGAGCTGCTTGTCGAGCTGATCTTTGTATCATTCCGATATATTCACTTTTCATATCAATTAAATTGAAATATTCTCTGTTTTGAATAAATGAACTGAACTTTTCATTTTTCAATTTACCGTTTTCAATTAGTTTTTCACTAATATGTTTTTGAACATTAGGATGGCTAAAAATGGATTCATTTAATAACCTGCCTTGTTCGGCAATCCATTCAGAATGCTTCTTGTGAACTTTGTCCGTCCACTTCACAATATAAGTGCATTCATCAAAGTCTTTAGCTTTAATATATTCCATTTTGCCATCATTTCCAGTCCATTTGTGGACTTTTATATTGAATATTTCTGAAAGATTATTTGTGAAGTTGTCAGAATTTTTATTGTCTAAATCATAAATTTCGTTTCGGTAATATATATTCAAAAGGAATAGCGCGGCCATACTGCGCAACAGAAATTTTATATTTCCTTTTTCTAAATTTTCAGTTCTATTGTGTTTAACGGCCTGATAAGCTCTTTTCCAATCTGCGCTACTCGTTCCTCTTTTGTTTGCTTTGTTAAGTGGAGTTAATACTTTATTCTCGTCATTGACAAAATAGAAATTTACTGCTGTGACTAAAACTTTTTTTTGACTCAAAGTCCACTTTTTTTCCAAAAAGTCAAGACAGTCTGTATCAAAATATAAGTCACGATCTTTCGGTGCAATTCCGCCATTTAGAAAAAATAGTTCTTTGGATATTGCCTCAATTTCGACAGAACATCTAATTAAAAGTTCAGCGATTTTGACAGAATAGATTAATGTCTGTTTATCGTCAAAATGAATTTTATTAGAAAGCTCGATAACTTCTAGTTCTAGATTTTTATATACTGGCCAAAATAGATTCGTCATAATTATCGATAGTTTCCTGTCTTGTCCTGAAATAGGTTGACCA
>JAEWLN010000080.1 GCA_023457535.1 Bacteroidota bacterium | reverse complement strand
TCCGTGGTCAGCACAGCCTTGCGCAAATACGGCGTGATCGACGAGAGTGGCGCATAATTCGGATTGGCGTTGCCGACGTAAATTGGGCGCTGCGGCACATCGTTGATGATGGCGCGATACGTGAACGGTCCATTGAGTTTGGCCAGGTCCGCCTCGCCGTATTTGACAATTTTGAGTTTTTCCTTGGTCAGGTCGCTCTCGAGTATGATGTTGTTGGGCTTGCTGCTGTCATATTCAAAACGCAGGCGGTAGCCAAAATGGCCCTCGGCTTCCATTCCTTCAAAATGCGTAAACAATCCTTTGGGCAACGATTCGATAAAATCCTGTGCCTTCATTTTGGGGATCCGGACTTTAAGTTTGTACAACTTGTCCTTTTCGTTGTTGTATTCGACGTACGGGTTGAATTTAATGCGGTTGAGCTGTGCGGTCGACGCGCTGTCCACGGCGATAAAATGCTCGCCAAACAGCAAATTGTAATGGAATTGCGCGTCTTGGATCACTACATCCTTGGTAGCGATCTTCTCGTGGTTGACCTGCAGGTTGGAAATGGACGTAAAGCCGTCAATGTGGAGTTCGTCGCCATCCATATCGATGTTGTCCACCTTGAGCCGGATCGAATCAAAGGCGGCTTTAAGGTTGTAGCGCTCGTCAAAATAGGGCACTTTGATCTTCCCGGTATCGATGTTGAAAAACCGCAGATCAGTGCGCTTGTTACGCGGGTCGGCCATGCCGGCAATGCGCCACCGCTGCGTAAAAGTATTGGTCTGCACGCGGATCGCCGAGGCCAGCTGTTTGTCCTCCAGCGACATTTTGATCAGGCTGATGCGCGCCTTTTTACCGTTGTCGTCAAGCCGCAAGGATAAATTTTCGAGCGCCATATCGGTCGGAACAAGGTTCAGCGCGCGGTTCAGGATTTTGTAGGCAAGTTCGGCGTAATTGGTTTTTTTGTCCGATTGTGGTTTGGTGGTGTCTTTTTTAGGCAAGAAAGCGTCGAAGTTTTTCCCGTTTTCATTTTTGACCAGGTTAACATAGCCGTTTCGCGCTTCGAGCCGGCTCAATTGCAGGTTTCCCGTCAGTAAATTCCAGAAACTGACCCTGGCGCGGATGGTTTCCACGACAAATAACGTATCGTGTTTTTTGGGCACCAGCCGGATATCCTGCATGTCCACCGTGGTGAGTCCGTCAAAGCGCGCCTGCTTGACAGAGAACGTGCTGTTGTAATCGCGGTCCATTTTGTCCGATATTTCGACCAGCGCTTTTTGCAGGATCGCATCGCGGAATACCATCACCCCGATCACGAGCAAAATAAAACACGCGCCGATAATTTTGAGCGCGAGGAAGATTTTTTGCCGCAGGGTTCGTTTTCTGGATTTCATAGCAATCTAAAGTTAACACTTTTATCCGAATAATTCGCCGGCCACATCTTCGATTTTCGAAACGAGCTTGACGCGGATCTGGGTATTTTTTAGGCTTATTTTATTGTATTTTGACACGAAAATGGTTGTAAATCCAAGTTTTTCGGCTTCCTGGATGCGCTGGTCGACGCGGTTCACCGGGCGGATCTCCCCCGATAAGCCTACTTCGCCCGCAAAGCAATAACCTTCGCCAATCGGGATGTCTTCATTGGATGAAAGTATTGCCGCGACCACAGCCAGATCGATCGCCGGATCGTCCACGGTAATGCCGCCGGTGATGTTCAAAAACACGTCCTTGGTGCCCAACCGGAAACCCGCGCGTTTCTCGAGAACGGCCAGGATCATGTTGAGCCGTTTGGCGTTGTAGCCGGTCGTGGAGCGTTGCGGCGTACCGTAAACTGCGGTCGATACGAGCGCCTGGATTTCGATCATCAGCGGGCGCATCCCTTCGAGCGTACACGCGATAGCTGTCCCGGACAATTCCTCGCCGCGGTGCGAAATCAGTATTTCCGATGGATTCGACACTTCGCGCAGTCCGCTTCCCTGCATTTCGTAGATCCCGAGCTCGGCTGTCGATCCAAAGCGGTTTTTAAGCGAGCGCAAAATGCGGTACACATGGTTGCGATCGCCCTCGAATTGCAGCACGGTATCAACCATGTGCTCGAGGATCTTGGGTCCGGCGATTGTTCCGTCCTTGGTGATGTGCCCGATCAGGACCACGGGAATATTGGTTTCCTTGGCGAATTTGATCAGTTCGGCCGTACATTCGCGGATTTGCGAAATGCTTCCCGGCGACGATTCGATGTAATCGGTGTGGAGTGTTTGGATCGAGTCGATGATAACAATGTCGGGCCGGATGTCGGTGATGCTGCGAAAGATGTTTTGCGTTTTGGTTTCGGTCAGCACATAGCAATTGTCCGTTTTGGATTCGATCCGCTCGGCGCGCATCTTGATTTGCTTTTGGCTCTCTTCGCCCGATACATACAGCGTTTTGTACGGCAAACGCAGCGAAATCTGCAACAGCAGCGTACTTTTCCCGATGCCGGGTTCGCCGCCCAGCAATATCAAAGACCCCGGAACGATGCCGCCGCCCAATACGCGGTTGAGTTCGCCGTCATAAGAATCCATCCGGATTTCCTGGCCCGAGTCGATTTCAGTGACGCGCAGTGGTTTGGCCGCGCGCCTGGATTCGTTCGAAGGTGTTGTTTTCCAGGCTTGTTTTTCGTCTTTGTGGATCAGTTCCTCGACGATCGTATTCCATTGTTTGCAGGCGTTGCACTGTCCCTGCCATTTGGCGTATTGCGTGCCGCAGTTCTGGCAAAAAAACGCCGTTTTTATTTTAGACATAAGGGTTTACATATTCTTGAGTTCGTCGGCTTTGTCGAGCATCATGTCTTTGGTCAGGTCTCCGATTTCCTCTTTCTGGAACGCATTCTGGTAAGCTTTGATCGCCTTTTTGATATCGCCTGTTTTTTCATACATCATGCCGAGCTCGTAATCGGACAGCATCGACTGCGGGTAATTTTTCCTGGCCAGCTGTGCGAGCTGCTCGAATTCGGCGTACGCCTTGTTTTTAAGGATGGCCGCTTCGATGGCTTTGAAATCGTTGAGCCGGATTTGCATTTTCATGCTCAGCGATTTTTCGATCACGTCGTATTTTTTGACCAGGTAATCGACATACCCCGATGGCAGGACCGCAATTTTCTGGTCGAACTCAGAGGTCGAAATCGGTTGGTAAATCTGGAAAAAATCGTACAAAGCGTTTGGGATCGAATGCAGCACAAGCGAGTAATGCGAGGCGCCTTTAAATTCGTCGAAGTAATATTGGAGCGTGGGTTTCTGGATCTTTTTGGCCTCGGCGTCGAGTTTCAGGATGCGTTGCTGCATTTTTTTCACGTCGCCATCTGCGGTGGATTGGTAGTAATAAATTGGTTTTTGGATCGCCTGGAAACGTTCGGGCAGGTGTTCCTCCATCCCGACGGGCAACTCGGGGCTCATCGCAATATAGGCGTCGAACAGCGGTTGGTCTTTGTACAGATAAAAATTCATGAAACCCGCCGTGGTGTCGTGCCCTGCAATCATTTTGAACGGCGCAACGCGGTAATTTTTCTCGATCGCCGGCACGAGTTCCTGACCGATGAATTCAAAGAATTTTTCCCCGCTTTCGTCCGGAAGTCCGGTGGTGGCATCTACTGCGCAATCCGTGTAGCGCTCGTCTTTTTTATTCTGGGTGATGCCTACGATAATCACTTCCGGGATGTCGTCCCAATACGCGCCGTAATTGAGTGCGCCCTGGAACGCGTCAAACAGGTAATCGCCGTCGAGCAAAACGAGCAACGGGTACTTTTTGGTTTTGTTGGTTTGGTAAGAAGGCGGCAACCCAATGGTAATTTCGCGGTCGCCATTGAGTTTTTTGGAGGTTAAGATTTCTACTGTTTTTTGGGCGTCAACAGGAACACAGCATAAAAATGCGATGCATAAAAACAGATTTTTCATTGAACGTTTTGTTGGTTATCGATGTTTTTCTGGAAATCGACACCAATATACTGAATTATTTGGTTCGGTTAAAAACTGGCAGCAATAAAAACGAAAGCGCGCCAAGAATGACCACGACGATCATTTGCGAAGTCCATACAATCCAGCCAAAGGCGTTGCCTACCGTTTCAGGGATCGCATAAAACAACAAGATCTTCGAAATCAAAAACGGATACGACCCGAAACCGCTGTTGGTAAACGCAATAGCGATGCTTCCCACGACGAACGAGGTTACCACGGCGCCAAACGAAAGGTCACTGGTTTCGCTGAACGTGAAAATAGTCACGTAGAACATCATTATGTAGGAGATCCATATAAAAGCCGTGTGCCCAAAAAATGCCCATTTCTTTTCCATGTGCACAATGCTCAGCACGCCTTCTTTGAGGCCGGCGACCTGTTTTTTGAGCTTGAGGATCAGCGGCGATTTGGAATAGAGATACACCATGAGCATGGTCGTAAAAAAGAAAACGCCGGCGATCAGCACGATGATGAGTTTGTTGAGCGGAATTTTGTCGAGGATAAATGCCTTGGCGATGTCAAATTGCAACACAATGGCCGCGAGCATGAACGCCAACAGGATGACCATGTCTACGATGCGTTCAGCGACAATGGTGCCGAAACCTTTGTCAAATGGGATGTTGTCGTATTTTTTAACGATGACCGCGCGCGATATTTCCCCCGATTTGGGAACGGTCAGATTGAGCAGATACCCAATGTTGACAGCCATGAAGTTATTGGCAAAACGCGAATCATACCCCATGTGCCCGAGCGCATATTTCCATCGGTACGCGCGTGAGGCACTGCCTAATACGGCGATGAACGCGGCAATAAGGATATAAAAATAATCGGCGTTGTGGAAATAGCTTTTGATTTCCTGGATCTGTTCGGGCGTAAATTTGTCGAAAGTGTAGATAATCAGGTAAATCCCGAGCAAAACGGGCAACAAGACAGACAGCCATTTGCCCAATACATCCCTGATGCCTTTTTCAGGCGCGGGCGAATTAGGGGTTTCGTTGTCGGGTAACGGAGATTGTTGCACGGGAATCCTGCAGTTAAGTCAGCGAGTTGTTCTTCTCGTTTGGAAAGATCAATGCCGGTTTGAACTGCTTGGCCGCCTCGATATCGAGTATGCCGTATGCGATGATGATGATGATATCGCCTTGGTGTACCTTACGCGCGGCCGGTCCGTTGAGCGTAATTTCGCCGCTGTTGCGGTTGCCTTTGATGACGTAGGTTTCGAGTCGCTCGCCGTTGTTGACGTTGACGATCGACACTTTTTCGCCTTCGATCAGGTTGGCCGCTTCCATGAGCGCTTCGTCAATGGTGATGCTGCCGATGTAATTCAGATCGGCGCCCGTGACCGTAACGCGATGAATCTTGGATTTTACTACATGAACTTGCATGGGGCAAAGGTAATTTAATTTAGTGAAATTGTATCAATCAATCTGATATTGTTAACAAACACAGCAATGAACGCGCGGTACTTTTTACCCGGCTCGATGACCGTAGCCGGCTGGAGTGTGCTTTCGTCGGCGATCTCGAAATATTCAAGGGTAAAGCCGGCGGTATGGTCAAAAACACCGGTCACAAAATCGCTGACTTGTTTTACATCCTGGGTCCCAAACAGCGTTCGGGCCTGCTGCAGCGTGCGGTAAATTACCGATGCCTGTTCGCGCTCGGCCGCAGACAACCGTTCATTGCGCGAGCTCATTGCCAAACCGTTGGCTTCGCGGAAAATCGGGCAGCCGATGACATTGACAGGCAATCCGGTTTTGGCCACAAGTTTTCTCACGATCTGCAACTGCTGGAAATCCTTTTCGCCAAAATAAGCGTTGTCGGGCCCGACGATTTCAAATAGCCGCCTGACGATCGTGCCTACACCGTCAAAATGCCCGGGTCTGAACCGGCCTTCCATCTGGTGCTCGAGTCCGTCAAAGTCAAAGTGCTCCGAGACGGTATTTCCATCGTAGATATCATCGACCGAAGGGGCAAAAACGATGATGCTTGCGCTGAGCGTGCCGATGCGCGCCACGTCCTGCCCGAGCGTGCGCGGATATCGTGCGAGATCCTCCGGGTTGTTGAATTGGGTCGGATTGACAAAGATGCTGATAACCGTTAGGTCGTTGGCTTTCATCGAGGTGGAAAGCAGCGAAAGGTGGCCGTCGTGCAGGGCGCCCATCGTGGGAACAAATCCGATTGTTTGCTCGCGACGGTTGTTGGTTGCCGGCGCCACCTTTTGCAGATGGGCCTTCAAATCAACTGGGCGGTTGAAAATGAGCATGCAGTAGCAATTAAATAAGATGCAAACTTACGCATATAGTATGGAAACTGCATAAAATTTTGTAATTTTGCGTGTTTTTTGTTGACAATAAGTAAAGTAAAATTTGGATATGGAGGATAAGAAGATATTGTACGTATCGTCTGAAGTGGTGCCTTACCTGGCTGAAAATGAGGTTTCTTTAATGTCCTATGACGTGCCTAAAATGATCAACGATCAGGGCGGGCAAATCAGGATTTTCATGCCGCGATACGGGAATATTAATGAGCGGAGACACCAGTTGCACGAAGTAATCCGGCTCTCGGGAATGAATCTGGTCGTCAATGACCTCGACATGCCGCTGATCATTAAAGTGGCGTCGATCCCCAAAGAGCGCATCCAGGTTTACTTTATCGACAACGACGAATATTTCAAGCGCAAAGCCACCTTTACCGACGAAGAAGGCGTGCTGTATCCGGACAACGACGAACGCGCGATCTTCTTTGCCAAAGGCGTTGTCGAAACGGTCAAAAAACTCAATTGGGTGCCCGATATCATTCATGTGCACGGCTGGCTCGCCTCGCTGTTGCCGATTTACATGAAACACTATTATAAGGACGAGGCGTTGTTTGCCGATACCAAAATCGTTACCTCTGTCTACACGCCGTCGTTCGAAGGCACGCTCGATATGGAGATGGTCAACAAGGTCAAATTCGACAACATTCCGGCCGATGCGGTCCAGTTTCTCGAAACCCCTACGTATGAGAACATTCTCAAAACCGCTGTCAGCCACTCCGATGCGGTCGTCATCGCCTCGGACAGCCTGCCGGCAAGTTTAACAAAATTTATAGAGTCGTCGGAAAAACCTTTTCTACCTTTCGTCGGCAAAGAAAAGTTCGCTGAGGCGTACACCAATTTCTACAGAGAAACTGTGCTTTAAACATTTACGATGAGATTCAATTCCCTGATTACCTCTTTTACAGTATTATTTTTTACCGGTTTGTTCGTGGCTTGCGACAATGATCCGAATGAGATCGGCGCCAACATTGTGGGCGATGACAATTTCGAGTTCGGCACGCCTGAGGATTACCCGATCCTTACCTACAACCAGGCGATCGGTCCGGTAGAGACGAGTAATTTGCCGGTACAACAGCTCGGCATTTACAATAATCCGGTCTTTGGCAAGACCAAGGCGCACATTGCCGTCCAGGCCCTGCTCACTGTGCAGCCCACGACGATCAATTATGCGCGTGTGCCTGTGGTGGACAAGGTCGTGCTCAACATTCCCTATTTCAGCACGTTGCTCACTACGGAATCTGACGCTGCCCAACCCAATAAATACAGGCTCGATTCGGTTTACAACAAAACGTCAAAGATCGACCTGAAAGTCTATGAATCGCTGTTCTTCCAGCGTTCGGTGGACCCTGAAACCGGGTTGGTGCAAAAATACTACTCGGACCAAACGGCGCTTTTTGAAAACTATATGGGGACCACGCCGCTCAACGATTCGGAAACGGCTGCGCAAAACACGGAATTTGTGTTCTCCGACACCGGATTGTTCTCTGAGAATGAAGACGGCGAGAAAGTCAAAGTAGGCCCGGGTCTTGAAGTGTTGCTCAATAAGGAGTTTTTTGCCAATAAGATCATGGCTGAAGCGGCATCGGGCAATTTGGTCAACAACAGCGTTTTTACAAATTATTTCCGCGGGTTGCATCTGAAGGTCGCTGAGTCGGGCGCCGATCCGGGGGCACTTGCAATGCTCGACATCAGCAAAGGCACGATCAAAATCTATTACCACGAATATGTCAGCGAGCCTACGCCGGAAGTTCCCACGCCGGCTACTGAAAATAAGATAATGACGCTCAATCTTTCCGGCCGGTCGGTCAATTTGTTCGAGCACCAAACCACTGCGGCGTATGACAATGCGTTGTCGGGAGCCAATCCGGTCCTGGGCGACGAGAGACTGTTTGTCAAAGGCGGACCGGGTTCAATGGCCGTTATCGAATTGTTCAAATCCAAGGCAGACCTCGATGCGCTGCGCGATGCCGTCCGGAACAACTGGCTGATCAACGATGCAAGCGTGTCCTTTTATATAGACAATGCCACGATGGGGCTCGAGACCATCGAACCAAGCCGCATTTACCTGTACGACATCAACAATAAAATCCCGTTGATCGATTATACGACAGACCAGTCGACGTCGTTTTCGTCAAACAAGTACAATAAGAAGTTTCACGGCGGTATTATCGAGCGCGTCGGGGAGCGCGGCAATCGTTATAAAGTAAGAATTACCAACCATTTACGCAAGCTTATGACCAATGACACGATCACCAATGTCAAGCTCGGGTTGGTAGTCACCGAGAATATTAACGTTACATCGAATAAAAGCCTTAAGACACCAAAAGTTTTACCACAACTTGATACATTTGCCTCGTTCTTGTTGAAAGACACCCCCCAAATGAATATCGCCAACCCATTCGGGACGGTGCTGTGGGGCGGCTCGGACAATGTTCCGGCGGACAAGCGCGCGAAACTAACGATTTATTTTACGAAACCAAATTAGTACTTATGTGTGGAATTGTTGGGTACATCGGACACAGGGAAGCCTATCCGATTGTGATCAAAGGATTAAAACGTCTCGAATATAGAGGATACGACAGCGCCGGCGTCATGATTTATGACGGACAAAGCGTAAAGTTGTCAAAAACCAAGGGAAAAGTGTCGGATCTTGAGCAAAAATCCGCTCGCGAGATCACCACCACCGGAACCATCGGGATCGGGCATACGCGTTGGGCAACCCATGGTGTGCCGAACGATGTGAACTCGCATCCGCATGTGTCCAACTCAGGCGAATTGGTGATCATCCACAACGGAATCATCGAAAATTACGAGCCGCTTAAAAAAGAACTCATCAAGCGCGGGTACAAATTCCGGTCGGACACCGATACAGAAGTGCTCGTCAACCTGATCGAAGATGTCCAGAAACAGGAAAACCTCAAATTGGGCAAGGCCGTACAGGTAGCGCTGAACCAGGTCGTGGGCGCGTATGCGATATGCGTATTCGACAAAAAGAAACCCGATGAGATCGTGGCCGCGCGTTTGGGCAGCCCGCTGGCCATTGGCGTAGGAAAGGACGAATTTTTCGTGGCTTCCGATGCCTCGCCGTTCATCGAGTATACCTCTAACGCGATTTACCTCGAGGATGAGGAAATGGCCGTGATCCGATTGAACAAACCGCTCAAAATACGCAAGATCAAGGACGATTCCATTGTCGATCCTTACATCCAGGAGCTTCAGATGAACCTCGAGCAGATCGAAAAAGGCGGTTACGACCACTTTATGCTCAAGGAAATCTACGAGCAGCCAAGCGTGATCAAGGACACGTACCGCGGCCGTCTGCACGCCAATGAAGGCTTGATCCAGATGGCAGGCGTGGAGGACAACCTCGAAAAATTCCTCAATGCAGACCGTATCCTGATCGTCGCATGCGGAACGTCATGGCACGCAGGACTTGTCGCCGAATATATTTTTGAAGAATTTACGCGCATTCCGGTAGAGGTCGAATATGCTTCTGAATTCCGATACAGGAACCCGATCATCAATCCGGGGGATGTGGTGATTCCGATCTCGCAATCGGGCGAAACCGCCGATACGTTGGCCGCGATAAAACTCGCTAAGGAAAGAGGGGCGTTTGTGTTTGGCGTTTGTAATGTCGTCGGATCATCGATTTCGCGCGAAACGCATGCAGGTGCTTACACGCACGCCGGGCCGGAAATCGGGGTGGCATCGACCAAGGCATTTACGACGCAAATTACCGTGCTGACGATGATTGCATTGCGTCTGGCCAAGGCCAAAGGCACTTTGTCCAATTCAGATTTCCACCGCTATTTGCAGGAACTTGAGATCATCCCCGAAAAAGTGCAGGAAGCTTTGCAAACCAACGATGTGGCCAAGACGATCGCCGCTAAATTCAAGGATTCCCCGAATTGCCTGTACCTCGGGCGCGGATACAATTTCCCCGTAGCACTCGAAGGCGCGCTTAAATTAAAAGAAATTTCATACATACACGCCGAGGGTTATCCGGCCGCCGAAATGAAACACGGCCCCATTGCACTCATCGACGAGCAGATGCCTGTGATTGTGATTGCGCCAAGACAAGGCCACTACGATAAGGTTGTTTCTAATATCCAGGAAATCAAATCGCGCAGCGGGAAAATCATTGCTGTGGTTACCCAGGGCGATACGCAGGTGCGCGAACTGGCCGATTATGTAATCGAGATTCCGGATACGTCCGATGCTTTGTCGCCGCTTTTGACGACCATTCCGTTGCAATTATTGTCGTATCACATCGCCGTGATGCGCGGATGCAATGTAGATCAGCCGCGAAATCTGGCCAAATCGGTGACAGTAGAATAGCAAATTTGCACCATATATAATAAAAGCGGGACCTGTTCCCGCTTTTTGTTTATATCCTGTTGGTAAAATATTTTTTTTGAAATAAATACAATTTTGTGCGCATTTTATATGTATGCATAGTATTTTTTACAGCATTATGACTGAAATGTTAATAAAAGTTTAAAATAAGTTTATATCAAATAGTTAAAAAAATTGCGTCTGTATTGCCATTTTTTAAATATTTCTCACCCATTTTTAACAATGTTAAAAATATTTGTATTTTGGCGGGTATAAACCAATCAAATTTAACCAGATGAAAGTGTACTTATTTATTTTGTCATTGTTGTTTTGCGGCGTCTTGCATGCCCAAACGACGGTTACAGGTTCAGTGACGGACAACACCGGACAACCCGTGCCGGGCGCCAATGTCAAAGTCGCAGGCGAAAGCACAGGGACGGTCACCGATGACGCAGGAAAATTCACATTGACCACGAGCGCAACGCCGCCGTTTTCAGTCGAAGTTTCCAGTGTGGGCTACGGAACCAAAACCGCCCAGGTGCAGTCGAACAACCAATCCATCAGTGTCGCGCTGAGCGATCAGGAAAACAAACTCGATGAAATCGTCGTGTCGGCGTCGCGTACGCCTGAACGCGTAATTGAATCGCCCGTTACGATCGAACGCATGAGCCAGCAGCAGATCAAAACCACAACGGCCGCCTCGTATTACGACGGACTCGAAAACCTGAAAGAAGTACACTTCAACACCAGTTCATTGTCATTTAAATCGATCAACACGCGCGGTTTTGCGACCGTGGCCAACACGCGCTTTATGCAGCTCGTTGACGGAATGGACAATTCGTCTCCGGCGCTGAACTTCGTGCTTGGCAACCTGATCGGGATTTCAGAACTTGATGTGGCCAATGTGGAATTGCTTCCGGGCGCATCATCGGCCCTTTACGGCGCCAACGCGTTCAACGGAATTTTGTTCATGAACTCCAAAAGCCCGTTCATCAACGAAGGCATCAGCACCTATCTTAAATACGGACAAACCACTCAGGATGCTGCCGGAACCAATGATTACTGGGATGTAGGAATCCGCGCCGCCAAGAAATTCACCAGGCATTTTGCGGCCAAAGCCAATTTTACGTTCCTCAAAGCCACGGAATGGATCGCCAATGATACCAGAAACGTGGAGAACTCGAACGTGATGGACAACCCCAATGCCATCGGACACGCTGTCAACCTCGACTACGATGGTTTGAACATCTACGGTGATGAGGCGCGCGCCAACCTTCGCGGCGTTGGGGAAATCCTTGCTGCCCGCGGAATCATCCCGGCAAGCGCCGTAAACTTGCTGCCTAGTGCGGATGTCAGCCGTACCGGTTACCTCGAACAAGACATGAGCGATAATAAAATCCGCAACGTAAAGGCTGATTTCTCGCTTCACTTTAAGCCGTGGGACAACGATTTTGAGATCATCCTCCAGAGTAAAATCGGAACAGGAAACACCATTTATCAAGGTGCAAACCGGTATTATCTCAAGAATTTCTACATGAACCAGAACAAGATCGAGCTCAAGAAGGACAACTTCTTCGTTCGTTTTTACATGACCGATGAAGATGCAGGCGATTCTTACGACATGCGTTTTGCAGGTCTTGCCGTCAACAACATGTGGAAAGCCAACAGCCAATGGTTTGGCGAGTATGCGGGAGCTTATATCCAATCTACATTGGGCGGACAGGCTCCGGCCGTATCGCACATGATTGCGCGTTCGGTTGCCGACCGGGGCCGTTATATACCGGGCAGCCCCGAATTCAAGACCGCTTTGGCCGCTGCTGCTGACGATCCGAACCTGCAAACCGGTTCCAAATTCATCGATCACTCCCAATTGTGGCACGGTGATGTGAATTACAATTTCAAGAACGAGATCAAATTTGCAGAAGTTCAGGTGGGCGGTTCATGGAGACAGTACATCATGGACTCCGAGGGCACGATCTTTACCGACTTCGACAAGCCGCTACGTTACGAAGAATTCGGAGCTTACGCGCAATTGGTCAAGAAATTCCTTGCCGAAGACCGCCTGAAACTCACCGCATCCCTGCGCTATGACAAAAGCCAGAATTTCGACGGATTTTTCTCTCCACGTGTAGCGCTCGGTTATGCTGCCGGAGCGAACAAAGTACACAACTTCCGTTTTTCTTACCAAACCGGTTTCCGCAACCCGACCACGCAGGACCAGTACATCGGACTTGATCTGGGCCCAACGGTTTATGCGCTGATCGGATCGGCGCCGGACAACCTTTCGCGTTACACAGAAATCCGCGACGTGAGCCAGGCCGCTATCGATGCGGGTCAACCTGCGCAAGTCACGCTCGATGGAAACATGGCGTATAACAATTCATACACCGTCCAATCGGTGACGACATTCCGCCAAACGGGCGATGCGAGCGTGCTGCAAAAAGCCGATTTCAATCTGGTCAAGCCGGAACGCGTACAGGCATTTGAATTGGGTTACCGCTCGGTGATCAACAATGATTTGTCGATCGACATCAACGGTTACTACAACATCTACAATGACTTTTTGAACCAGGTACGCGTACTGACGCCGTTGTATGGCGTAGTGGGTGCTGCAGATGGTGCTGAGGCGGTAGACCGTGGCGATTTGCGTACGTTCCAGATCTACACCAACACAGACGCTACGGTAACTTCTGTTGGTTTTGGTATAGGATTGTCTAAAAAAGTATACCGCAACTTTGAGTTGGGTGTCAATTACAACCACGCACAGTTTGACTTTGACGAAACAGAAGATCCTGATTTCATCCCCGGTTTCAACACGCCAAAGCACCGTTTGAAAGCGATGTTGGGCAACGATGCTTTGGTCAAGACTTCAAAGTTCCAACTCGGATTCAACACCAATGTAAGATGGAGCAACGAATACCTGTGGCAATCTACGTTTGCTGAGGGCATGATTCCGGAGGTCACCGTATTCGATGCGCAACTCACCATGGGCTTCCCATCGATCAAATCGGTGCTCAAGGTAGGCGGAAACAACCTTTTCGGAGACGATTATTTGCAGGTCATTGGTGCAGGTCGCATCGGACAGCAGTGGTTCGTAGGCTTAACCATCAACCCTTAATTGCTATAAAAATGAAAAATAAGAATATCATGCTCAGAAATTTTGCATGGCTGTTGGTGGCATCATTTGCCTTTACAGCCTGTAACGACGACGACGAAGCCGTTGTTGCGCCGGAGGTCATTACCTCTGGTGAGGCCGACTTCTCGAACTATGTCGCGCTCGGGAATTCCCTGACCGCGGGCTACACAGACGGCGCGCTGTTTGTGGAAGGCCAGAAAAATTCGTGGACCAACATCCTCTCGCAGCAGTTCATGCTTGCGGGCGGCGGCGAATTCAAGATCCCGATGACCAACGACAACGTAGGCGGATTGCTGTTTATGGGAACACCCGTAGCTGAAACGCGGTTGTACCTGCGCCAGACTGACGCCAGCGGCAACCCGGTTTCTCCCACGCCGACACGCGTTACCGGTACCATTACCAATGAAATCAGCACGCCGTTGTCAGGACCGTTCAACAACATGGGCGTTCCCGGAGCCAAAAGTTACCACCTGCTCGCGCCAGGCTACGGGAATCCGGCAGGACTTATGGCCTCGCCTAGAACGGCCAATCCGTATTTTGTGCGTTTCGCTTCATCGGCAACGGCATCCGTGCTTGGCGATGCACTCGCGCAAAACCCGACGTTCTTTACGTTGTGGATCGGCAACAATGACGTACTCGGATATGCTACAACCGGCGGCGACGGCACAGATCCGATTACACCCGCCACAGGTGCTCCCGGCGTAGGTTTCGACGGCACGTACAACGCCATCGTAGGCCAATTGGTTGCCGGCGGTGCTAAAGGTGCTGTGGCCAATATTCCGTATGTGACTTCCATTCCGTTCTTTACCACCGTGCCAACTAATCCATTGACCACTGCGGCTTTGGGCGGAGGAAACACGGCTGTGGGCGAGGCGACGGTCAATGCGCTGAACACCCAATTGTACGGACCGCTCAAGGCTGCTCTGACCGCATTTGGCGCCGGCGACCGCGTTAATTTGCTTTCTGCCACGGCGGCCAATCCGCTTTTGATCAAAGATGAATCGCTGACGGATTTGTCTGCCCAATTGACAGCGGCTTTCACGCCAACGCTCGGCGTAGCTACGGCAACGTTTTACGGTCAGGTCTTTGGCCGTGCGCGTCATGCCAAGGCAGGCGATTTGGTGTTGCTTACGACACAAACCGCTATCGGTGCCGCCCCAACGGGAATTCCGGCGCCCCTCGACAAATATGGCATCACCTATCCGCTCGAGGACAAACACGTGCTGATCCCAACGGAGATCGCCGAACTCCGCGCGGCCACCGATGCGTTCAATGCGACGATAAACCAAGCCGCTACAAACCACAACCTTGCCTTTGTCGACGCCAATGCACTGATGTCTCAAATTGCCGAAGGCGGAATTGTGCGCAACAGCTTTACGTTCAACAACCAGCTCGTATTCGGCAATGCATTTTCACTGGACGGCATTCACCCCACTTCAAAGGGATATGCCGTGGTAGCCAACGAGTTTGTCAAAGCGATCAACCTGCGGTACAAATCGAATTTGCCGCAAATCAATGTCGATCCTTATCTGAACCTGTTCCCGGCTTCGCTGTAACAGCAATTAATGAATTTCAAACGCCATCTTTCCCGGTCTGGGAGCGGTGGCGTTTGTTTTTGCACAGTATTTTAACCGATCGGTCGTTTTAACAAACAATACCGCAACAACCCAATATTTTTTTCTCAAAAAATTATGGATATTCAATTTTTAAAAATTATCTTTGCACTCGGAAAAAAGCAGTCTTTTGGCAGGCTTATTTCCCAAAGGTAAATCGCTATTTAATAAATACATAAGCAATGTCGAAAGTAACAGGAAAAGTGGCACAAATCATCGGACCGGTCGTGGACGTTACGTTCAGCGGGGATGTTGAGCTTCCAAAGATTTATGATTCATTGGAAATCACAAAGAAAGACGGTACCTTGTTGGTACTTGAAGTACAATCGCACATCGGTGAGAATGCCGTTCGTACCATTTCGATGGACTCGACAGACGGACTCAGCCGCGGTACAGAAGTCGTTGGAACAGGTGCGCCAATCCAGATGCCTATCGGAGCAGACGTTTACGGGCGTCTGTTCAACGTGATCGGCGATGCGATCGATGGCTTGGGCGATTTGCCAAAATCAGGTGCCGATGGAATTTCCATCCACCGTCCGGCTCCAAAATTCGACGAGCTTTCCACCTCTACTGAAGTTTTGTTTACCGGTATCAAAGTAATCGACTTGATCGAGCCTTATGCAAAAGGAGGGAAAATCGGTTTGTTTGGTGGTGCAGGCGTAGGGAAAACGGTTTTGATCCAGGAACTCATCAACAACATCGCCAAAGGACACGGCGGACTTTCTGTATTTGCCGGAGTAGGCGAGAGAACCCGTGAAGGGAATGACTTGTTGCGCGAGATGCTCGAGTCGGGCATCATTAAATACGGCGAGGCGTTCATGCACTCCATGGAAGCCGGCGGATGGGATTTGACCAAAGTCGACAAAGCCGGTATGCGCGATTCCAAAGCGACTTTCGTATTCGGGCAAATGAACGAGCCACCTGGAGCACGTGCGCGTGTAGCCTTGTCAGGACTTTCAATCGCAGAATATTTCCGTGACGGAGCGGGTTCAGACCAGGGGAAAGACGTTCTTTTCTTCGTGGACAACATCTTCCGTTTTACACAAGCAGGTTCTGAGGTATCGGCACTTTTGGGCCGTATGCCATCTGCGGTAGGTTACCAACCGACACTAGCAACAGAAATGGGTGCAATGCAAGAGCGTATCACCTCTACCAATAAAGGATCGATCACTTCAGTTCAGGCGGTTTACGTTCCTGCGGATGACTTGACCGACCCGGCACCGGCAACCACGTTTGCCCACCTCGATGCCACAACCGTATTGTCGCGTAAGATCGCCGAGCTTGGTATTTACCCGGCGGTTGATCCGCTCGATTCCACATCGCGTATCCTTACGCCGCACATCCTGGGCGATGAGCACTACAACTGTGCACAACGCGTGAAAGAGATCCTTCAAAAATACAAGCAGTTGCAGGACATCATCGCGATCTTGGGTATGGAGGAATTGTCTGAAGAAGACAAACTCGCCGTATCCCGTGCGCGTCGTGTTCAGCGTTTCTTGTCACAACCGTTCCACGTAGCCGAGCAGTTTACAGGTATCCCAGGGGTTTTGGTAGATATCAAAGACACCATTAAAGGATTTAATATGATCATCGACGGCGAACTCGATCACTTGCCAGAGGCGGCTTTCAACCTGAAAGGAACCATCGAGGACGCGATCGAAGCGGGTCAGAAAATGCTTGCAGAAGCGTAAAATGTTCAAGGTTTAAGGTTTAACGTTCAGCGACCAACCTTAAACTTTAAACTTTAAACAAAAAAAGATGATTTTAGAAATAGTTTCACCAGAAGCCACTTTGTTTTCCGGAACCGTAACATCGGTGACCTTGCCGGGAGTTGACGGAAGCTTCCAGATTTTGAACCACCACGCGCCGATCGTTTCGATCCTCAAAGCTGGTGTAATAAAAATTGGTGCCGACAGTTTTGCGCTGAGCAAAGAAGCGGCTTCGAAGTTCACTAAGGTCGATGAGAAAAATTACACGCTCGCGATCCAATCGGGGACAATCGAAATGAACGACAACAAAGCCATTGTGCTGGTCGATTAAGACCGATAGACGATCCTAATGAAAGCCTGACAAAAGTCGGGCTTTTTTGTTCTTACGATTCTGAAGCGCACAACAATACGCTCACCGCATTGCCGCCAAAACCCACGGCGTTGACCAGCACTTTGCGGATCTCGCGAGGGTTTGGTTTTGCGCCAAACGGAACGCCAATGAACTCATTGTGCCGCAGCATCAAAAGCGCCAGTTCTATGCTGAGCATGCCCGATGCGCCAAAGGTATGTCCGATTTTCCACTTATTGGTCGTGAGCAACGGCATCCGATTGCCAAACACTTTTTCGATGGCGCGGTATTCGGTCTGGTCGCCGGCGCGCGTTCCGGGGGCGTGCATCACGATGGCGTCGACGCTGCTGGGATGGGTATCTGAAAGTGCCATCCGCATCGATTTCTGGAAACACGTGGCCTCTGCCGAAATCGATACGTTGTGTTCAAGCACCTCGGTGGCATATCCGACGCCGTGAATGTATCCCAACGCATTGGGACGAACGCCCGTTTCAAGACAGCACACCGCGGCAGCTTCGCCTAAAATCATCGTATTTTGTTTTTTGCCGAGGTCGAGCGCGCGGCACGGAAAACCGGCTTCTTCGCTGGAATAAATCTTCATCGCCTTCATCTGGGCAATGGTGAACGGGGTAAGCGGCGCCTCGCTGCCCCCGACGAGAAACTGATCGGCCATTCCCGATTGCAGCCACGCCACGCCGTTAAGCAGCGCGTGCAGCGCCGTTGAACACGTAATGGAGTGCGAGATGTCCGGGCCCTGCGTTTGCAGATCGTGCGACACCCACGATGCAATATTGCCCGAGGTAGTCAACGGCGAGGTCAGCGTAGCGGCTTTGCCCGATTCAAGAAATACATCGTAGTATTTTTCAAACAATCCCGTGGCCCCGCGCGAAGAACCCAGGTTGATCCCGAACGTGTCGCCGTGTTGCCAACCGGCTTGCGCCACGGCCAATCGCGAGGCAGCCATGGCCAGCAGTACCGAATCATCGAGATTTTTGTATTTGGGGTCCGACGTGCGCAGCTGCTCGACCATGGCTCTTGCCGACGGATCGAGAAAGGCGGCCCACTCAGGATTGCCATTAAAGTCGCGCCGGGTGAAAAAGTGCCGGGCGGCGCGGTAGTTGGCCCAAATGGTTTGAGGGTCGCATCCTAGGGGCGATACCGAAGCGATTGCGGTAATGGCGATGGGTTGTTTCAGCATAATCCAAGGGGGAACAAAAGGCCCTAGCCCTGATAGCAGCGGCATCCTTTTTCCTGCTTGTTGCAGGGAAAAGATACAGCGGATAGCAGGATTGGCTACAAAATTAAACTATTTCCAAAGCCTGTTCGATGATTGCATAGACTTTTTCAAGTTGCTCGTTGGTGATAATGTACGGCGGCAGCACATAAACGATATTTCCTACAGGCCGCAGGATGACGCCGTTGCGGATAAAAAAATCATACAATTTGGTGCGGATTTCCCCGTAATAGCTCGAATCCTGTCCCGTTTCGACCTCGAGCGCAAAAATCGTCCCAAGCACGCGTGTAGTTCTCACTTTGGGATGCACGCCCATACGGGATTGGAACGCAAGGTGGCTCTCGTTGATGCGTGTGAGGTTTTGCTGCATGTGACCGGTGGCGAGCAATTCCATACTGGCCAATGCGGCGGCACATCCGGTGGGGTTTGCCGTAAAGGTGTGTCCGTGGAACAGCGCTTTGTTGATGTCATCGCTGTAAAAAGCATCGAACAATGATTGGGTGAAGGAGGTGATCGCCATGGGAATTGTACCGCCTGTGAGCGCTTTGGAAAGGCACATCATGTCCGGCTGGCGGGTCAGGTAGTCACATGCGAAATTTTTTCCTGTTTTGCCAAATCCGGTCATGACTTCATCGGCAATTGTCAAAACGCCGTGTTTCTGGCAAATGGACATGAGTTTGTCGAGACTTTCAGGGCTGTACATGACCATACCTGCTGCACCCTGAACGAGCGGCTCAAAAATAAATGCGGCGCAATCGTGCTTGTCGAGTGCGGATTCAAGCGCGTCAAAACTTTGCTGCTCAAGCCCTTCGACCGGGACCGGAATCCTGACCACATCGATGAACATGCCTTTGAATGCAAGAGTGTAGAACGAAATGCCGCTGGCCGCCATGGCCGCAAAAGTGTCGCCGTGAAATGCATTCTCAAAAGCGACGATGGTCTTACGCGTTTGACCGAGGTTAAAAAAATACTGCAACGCGACCTTGATCGCCACTTCTACCGCGGTGGAGCCATTGTCCGAGAAAAAAATCTTTTGCTGGTTGGACGGCAGCATGGGCAGCAACTTTTCAGCCACGGCAATGGCCGGCTCGTGCGTAAATCCGCCAAAAAGCACGTGTTCGAGCGAGGTAAGTTGCTTGTAAATCGCATCGGCGATCGTGCGGTTCGAATGCCCGAACGGATTGACCCACCACGAGGCGATCGCATCGAGATATTCCTTGCCGTTTTCGTCCCAAAGCAGCGCGCCCTCGCCTTTGACAATGGCAATAGGCGCGGCGGCGGTTTTGTGTTGGGTGTATGGATGCCAAAGGTAGCGGGCGTCTTTTTCTGTCAAGGTCATAAGGCAAGCAGGTTGGGTTGGAATTGTTGGGCGTAATCGGCGATGATACGCGTATCGAAAAACGGTTCCTGATCGATCCGGCCAATGACGCGCAACCCGGTCTTTGACACAATAATGGATTCTGTCGGCGGATGCTCCTGGCCGCTGAATACAATTCCCGCAATGTCAGCTTGCCGCGACCGCAGCGCTTCGATCGTGAGCAAAGTATGGTTGATGCTGCCCAGATAGTGACGCGAAACGACCACGACCTTATAGTCCGGGCGGATCAGATCGGCGATGGTGTGCTGTGAATTGATCGGGACAAACAATCCGCCGGCGCCTTCGATAACCAGGTGGTTGGATGTGGCCGGTTCGCAGATTTGCTCCGGATCGATCGCCACGCCGTCTATTGCTGCGGCCAGGTGCGGGCTCGCCGGTGTGTGGAGCGCGTAGGCGTTGGCGTGGATGACGGTCTTGTCGTTCGAGATCAGTCGCTTTATTTTGTGGCTGTCCGAGTGATCGAGGTCGCCGGCCTGGATGGGTTTCCAATAATCGGCCTCGAGCGCTTGTGTGATGATGGCCGATGCGATGGTTTTTCCGACATCGGTCGAAATGCCGGTGATGAATAATTTCATGGGATTTGTTTGTGCAAAAATACCCAATTTGGCCCGGCCACGCAATCGGTCAGACCAGAGTTTACGCTTCTTTGAGCTGATCGAGCAGTTTTCTGAGTTCGCGTGCGTATTTTCCGTAAAAGTGATGCACCCACCATTCTGTGGCCAGTGCCATCATCAAAAGACTGACGGCAAACCCGACGGCAAACTGCCAAACCACCCGCTGTGGAAATACGCCCGTTTGCACCATTTCAACCACGGCGCTCTGGTTGACGCTCACGATAAACATCGCGACAAAAATGAGCACGAACGGCATCAGCGAAAACGAAAAGGTTTTGTACGTTTCGATGTTGAGCCGGATGTCGTAATAGGCTTCATAAAGGCTGTCTTTGGTATTGATGTCGACCTGCTGCAGCCTGCGGTAAAACCGGAACAATTTGACAAGATAATAGGCGCTGATCGCCCCAAAGATCGCATAGGTCACGTAAAACCAAACGTTCAGCGCCGGATTGAACGCGTGAATGCGTGGCAGGAACGCTACAAAAACGATCGAGGCCAGCTGGTATACAAATTCGTTGCGCAGGTTTTTCCGAACCCTGTCCAGCGGCAATCCCGCCGATTTGAGCTGGTCGATGCGATCGGGGATTTGTCCGCCCGGTTCGCGGTCGTTGTCCCATACCGATTGAATGTTGTTAAAATTCATAGCCTTGTTTTTGAATGATGTCTTTTAATTTGGTTTTGGCGCGGCTCAGCCTCACGCGCGCATTGCCTTCTGAAATGCCGATGTTGCGTCCGATTTCTGCATGCGAATAGCCCTCGAGATGATAAAATACGAGTGCTTTTTCAATTTTGTCCAGCCCTTGCAATGCCTTGTAAAAATGCGCCAGTTGCAATTCGCGCAGATCCGGGTCGCTATGCGGTTCCGCAATCTGATCCGACGGGAGCGCGTAACGTGGCGGCTGTTTTTTCTCTTTTTTAAAGTACGCGATCGCGGTGTTGACCGCCACGCGGTACATCCATGTGGAAAACTGCGCCTCGCCGCGAAACGTATCGTACACCTTCCAGAGCTGGCAGATGATTTCCTGGAACAAGTCGTCCTGATCATCCTGATTGTCCATATACATCTTGGAAATCTTGAACAAGATTCCCTTGTGGGTCTGGATGCGGGTCAGAAATTCAGCTTCCTTGTCTTTCAAACGATTCGTTTTCTTGGCAGTTTTTGCCGCAATGGTTGATGATGAAACTCAGTTGATTGCCCAATAAGAGCCTTTAAGATGCAAACGTTACAATATTTTTTGTAAAAATTTTAAAAAATCGTGTAAGTGCATTGCGGCCGAATTATGGCAACTTTACGTTCCGATAAACTCCCGATGGCATGACCCAAATTCCGCCGTATATCAAAGCGGTGTATATTTCACTGCTGATCATCATCATCATTTTTGCGATGGTCATCGCCAAACCCATCCTGGTGCCACTGATGGTATCGGGTTACATTGCGATGCTGATGACTTCGTTCTGCAATAAACTCGAAAGCTGGAAAATGCCGCGCTCGCTGGCCGCGTTCTCCGCTTTGCTGCTCTGTACGCTTGTCATTGGCGGCGTGCTGTACTTTGTGGTGTCACAGCTGCAATTGTTCATGCGCGACATCGACGAAAATTTCGATGCCAACCTGAACCGGTTCGTGATCTCGATCAACAAAAGCGTATTGGACTTTTGCGGCATGGATCTGGGCATGCGCTACGGATTCGACACCAAAAAGGCTATTGCGTTCATTAACTCGGGCAGCACCAACATGCGCGAAATATTTATCCTTACAATCGACACACTCGGCGATTTGCTGCTGCTGCCGATTTTTGTGTTCTTTTTGCTTATTTACCGGGACCATCTGGCTGTTTTCATTACCAAGGTGTTTACCAACGAGCGCAACAAGGTTTTGATGGAACACATTGTCGAGATCAGAAAAGTAGTCCACGCCTACCTGATGGGTGCCGGCAAAGTGATGCTGATTTTGGGCGTTGTCAATACCGCGGTATTGCTCATGCTCGGGATTAAACACGCGCTGTTTTTTGGGATGCTCGCCGGACTGCTCAACATCATCCCGTACCTCGGGCCACTGTTGGGCGCGACGCTTCCGTTCTTTTTCGCGCTGTTGACCAAGGACAATTTGTTCTATCCTTTTGCGATTGCCATTTCTTTTACGCTGATCCAATTCCTCGAAAGTGCGTTTCTCACCCCAAAAATTACCGGTGCAAACGTCAACCTGAACGCTTTTGTGACGTTTCTCGGATTGCTTGTTGGCGGCGCAATATGGGGAATCGTAGGCATGATACTGATCATCCCGACAATTGCAATCCTCAAAAAACTGTTCGAGCTCAGCCCAGATCTTGAGCCGTATGCCTATTTGTTCGGAGAAGAAAATACGCGTTGGTTTAGCCGGAAAACCTAGAACAACGCGGCGGCCAATTCAACAAGCAACGCATCGATCTGGCTTTTTGTGTTGTAGCTGTGAAGGCAGATCCTGAGGCGTTCCTGGCCCTGGGGCACGGTTGGGGATAAAATGGCACGCACGTCAAAACCTTTGGCCTGCAAATGCGATGCGAGCGATCGGGCGCGTTGATTTCCCGGAACGATCGCGCATTGGATCGCTGATTTACTATAGACAAACACCGGTCGCAAATGCAACAAATTGACACTTTGCACAAAATGGATGATGTTGTCGCGCAAACCTGCCAATGCAGCGTGATCGGTCTGGAGTGCGTCATAGGCTGCGATAATGTTGGCCACGGCATGAGGTGAAAGTCCTGTGGTGTAAATAAAGCTTCGCGCAAAATTGACCAGATAATCCCGCAGTGGCGCCGGACCCAAAATGGCCGCACCGTGGCACCCGAGCGCTTTTCCGAACGTGACCACACGCGCAAACACTTTGTCCTGAAGCCCGAGTTGCGCAACGAGTCCGGCGCCGCGATCGCCAAAAACACCCAAGGCATGCGCTTCATCCACGACAGGAAAGCATCCGTATTTTTCGCACAGTTCGAAAAGTTCGGCAAGCGGCGGGGCATCGCCGTCCATTGAAAAGACCGATTCTGTCGCAACGTAGATATTGCCGCCGGTTGGGCTGCGCAAAATCAAACGCTCTAAATCTTCAGGATCGTTGTGCGCAAATTTAAACGACCTGGCTGCAGAAAGCCGGATTCCGTCGCGGATCGATGCATGGCACAGCGCATCATACAAAATAACATCTGCTTTTTGTGGAACGGCGCTGAAAAATCCGACATTGGCGTCATAGCCGGAATTGAAAATAAGCGCTGACTCCGATTGGTGAAAGCTGCCCAACATCGATTCTGCCTGCGCATACAAAAAGTGATTGCCCGATATCAGCCGCGAGCCGGTGGCGCCATTGGTTTTGATACCGCGTTGTGCAAGCCATTGGTTCGTCGCATCGAAAATGTGCTGAGATCTTGCAAAACCCAGGTAATCGTTGGACGAAAAATCCACCAGGTCGTTGGAAAGGGGCAAGGAGCGCACCGCACCGGCGTTTTGTCGTTGGGCGAGTTTGTCGAAAATGGCGGCGGGTATTTTCATCAGGTGCAGGGCGATGTTTGCCCGTTCAAAAATACTAAAACTATTGGTCGGTTCGGTATCGCTCCAAACGATTAAAGCCCGTCATGGGAACGGGCTTTGGCTAATCTAACTAATTCAATTTAATACTATGTTGTCGGAAACGCGTTTGTACGGGTTTCGTCGGGGGGCGTAACGGTCAGCCTACGGCGTGTTTAAGGCTGTACAAACTAGTGATCACAAGCATGATCAATACCGTCAGGTTGGTCACAAAATCCGGATTGGTAAACCTCGATTTCAAAAATTGGCGTATTTTCATCGTTTTTGGATTTGGTTCAAACATTGGTTTTTGATAATCTTCGACCAAATGTATAAAAACATCGATGAAATACACAAATTATTTTTTATTATTTTACTTTTCTTACAAATAATTTTTCCGGTATCTTGCTGAAGTCAGGTAAATCCGCTATAACGGATGTTCGGCCGCATCAATCACGATTAGCCAAATTGTAAGAAAAAAGTTTCAATAAACAAAAAAACCTGCTAAACAAAACTTAGCAGGTCTTTGATATTGGAAGAGGCACTACCAGATTACTTTCTTCGCAAACGTATTGCCATTGGCCAGAGTAATCGTGGCCATGATGACGCTGTTGGTGCGTTTGATATCGCGGATTGAAACCTCAGATGTCTGGAGTTCGCTTTGTGCGCCAATGATGCGTCCGGACAAATCGTGGATCATTACCGAGGCAATCGCAGACGTAGCGCGGATGTTCAACGCATCGGCCGCAGCAATGGTAACCTGGTCTTTCGATCCGTCAAAAGCGGTCGTCGCCAATGCCTGGCTTACAAAGCGCAGTTCAAAGCGGTTGTTGAAAGTACCCATCGACGTGCCGAACATATAGATTTGCAGGTTCTTCAAATCGTAGGTCAGGTCCAGTTCGTAATCGTGCAGGAAAATGTCCTGTGTCTCGAGCAAGCCTTCGAGGTGGTCGATGCTGATCGTAAACGTTCCCGGAACGGTTGTAGTGTAACCAAGCGGGATCACGGTTTGCTCATTGAACGGCAATCCGCGGCCCTGGATCGCAAGCGGCTTGTCATTGGCCAGGCTGTAAAAATCCACATAGGCGTTGGCATTGAACGGCTCTGCATCGAAATTGCGGTCAATCTCGTCTGTTGCGCCGTGGATAAAACCTACCATCGTTTGCTTGAAGGCGCCCTGGTTGTTGGCCAAATTGAGCCAAAGACGGTGTTTTTCATCTGCATTGGCGCGGAAAAACTGATCGTTCTGACCCGTTACGCGCATGCTGTTGTCGAATATGGCGTGCCCGTTTGCAAAACTTTTGATAAAAAAGGATTGTCCCGATGCTACTTTGCCTGTAGGTTTGGCATTGTTTCCAAGGGTCGAAGTCTGGATGCCGCCAAGCAGATTGTAAGCCGCATAATCGTTACTCGTATAATTATAGGCGGTGTTTCCCGGCGTTTGCGTTGGCGCCGAATTGTGCGTCCAGAGGTAAACCGTGCCGTCGAGCAGCTCGGCATTGCTGGCTTCGGTCAAAAAAAGATCCATGTCGATCGCAGACGGATAAGGGTTCCCGATCAGGTTCATGTCCGACGTGCCCACGCCAACCGGAGCCAATATCGTCCCGTTGTTTGGCGTCCCGACGAATTGTGTTGAAAACAAAGCCGGAACAGTAGTGCTGAAACTTTGCGGCGCGCGTACAATGTACCCAATGCCCTTGGCCATCACCTCTGCGCCATTGAGGTGCGTAAGCCAGTTCCCGATTTCCGGGCTATAACTGTAATATTTATCGGCCATGGTTTCAGGCGACAAATCGTAGAGTGTCTGACCCGATACCGGAGAAGACCAATACGTAAAATCGTAGCGCTTCATGGGTGTGGTAGTTTTGTGCGCGATCACATTGCCCACGTTGGCCGCGTCATTGATCTGTACGAGCGATGCATCGTCCGACAAAACAAAGCTCGCCGATGGATCGACGCTGATCGCATCTGTAACCACCAGTGTGCTGCCGCCTTCGACTTTGAGTTGCGCCTCGACGGTAAGTTTGAGGCTGTAAACCGTTGCGGTCGTATTGCCGGAAATGATCGGATAGTCGTCGCCCATTTCGGCTACTTCCACGTGATCATTGGCCGATGGTGCCACGCCACAGCTCCAGTTTGCTGCGGTATACCAGTTGTCGTCGCCGGCTGCGCCCGTCCATACATTTCCCTGTCGGATGTAGACCGGCACGGACATGCCGTTGGGACCTTCGCCATAAGTAACGGCCACTTTGTACGAACCGTTCTCCGTCACGTTATACGTTTGTGCGGTCGCGCCCCAGATGGCCACGCCGTCTTTGTACCATTGGTACGTTTCGCCCAGCGTCGAGGTCAGCGTAAGGCTTGATCCGGCGCAAAAGTAGGTCGTTCCACCCGAGGAAATCACGGGTGTTTGAAAATTGGCCGATAAGGTTCGGACTGCTGCATCGGCGGCCCATAAATCAGGCCCGGGCACAAGGCAGCAGAGGGTCATCGCCAGCATACGCAGCGACGCCATTGGAGTAAAAGTATTCAAAGTATTAGGATTTAGGGATTACTAATGCTTAACGTAAAGAACTTGGGGCAAAAGTAATAACGTGCTGCAAAACAACGATAAAACGTTTTAAAAAATCGACAAAATGCACAGTTTTAAATTATTAATGGGAAAAAATCTTACTTTTTATGCGAAATATTCGCAAAATGAACTGCTAACTTTTGGATAACAGTTTCAGTTTGTCGTAAATCATCTGATTTTCAAATCCTTTGCGCAATAAGTAGTCGTAGATTTTCTTTTTTTTGCGCGCGATGTCGGGTTCCCGCATGGCTTCCCAACTGCGGTGGGCTATCGTTTCAAATTGTTGCACGTATTCCTCGGGATCGAGTTCGTTAAGTGCCGCCGAAATATTGTAGGAAGATATTCCGCGGGCTTTGAGTTCAGCCGTAATACGCACTTTTCCCCAAAATTTGATGCGGTGTTTGCCGCGGGCAAAACTTTTCGCAAAGCGCTCTTCGTTTAGAAATCCGCTGTTGATCAGGTGCACAATAATACTATCGGCGACGGGTTGCTCAACGCCCAGACTGCGCAGTTTTTCAGCCACTTCCACATGGCAGCGCTCCTGGTAGGCGCAAAAGTGCTCGAGCTTGGCGCGGGCCTGCAATGGAGTAACGATCGGCTTGGACATTTCTAAGTTATTCTGATCCAAAAATAGCGATTTTTGAGCGTGCTTTCGTACCAATAAAATACCATTGGCTGATTTATACATTTCTTAACAATAAAATAGCGCAAAAAGCTTGATAAATAGTAAATTACGCTTAATTTTGCAGGTCTGGAAATGCCACTTTTATATCACAAAAATCTGGGAATGAATTTATTACCAACTTTAGGAAATACCACATTTACAGCCGTCGCGCGCATCTTGACAATATTCATTTTGCTGTTGACCGCCGATTCGTTTGCACAAGCTATTTGGAGCAATCCCATCACGGGAACCAATCCGGGCCAGACGACGCCTTACACCGCAGGCGACGTTCGCGATCCCAATATTACAGTTTCCGGAATCAGTCGGGTTGGCGTATCAGGAAACGATGCGAATGACCGTTACAATACCCGCGGCTGGAACGGTGGTTTGAGCCTTACGAAGTACATTGAATTTACATTGACCCCTAATGCAGGCTATGAAATTGACTTTTCCAGTTTTACCTATACGGGCCAGGTTTCGGGAACCGGGCCGATGAATTTTGCTTTCCGGTCAAGTGTAGACGGATTTGCCAGCAATATTGGCGTAGCTTCCGCCGCCGGTACCACCATCTCGTTGGGTGCGGCTGCATACCAAAACAGGACGACGGCTACTACATTCCGGTTTTATGCCTATAATGCCAGCGCTGCCGGGGGTACATTCAGTATCAACGATTTTGCATTCAACGGCAGTGTTAACGCGACGTGCGCATCCGTAACACTTACCTCGGTGGTTCCGAATAATGGGCCCGTTGGTACGGAAGTCACCATTTCAGCGGCGGCAGGTTTGACAGGGGCAACCGCAACTTTTGCGGGGATTCCCGCGCCTATCGTGAGTTCATCCGATACGCAGCTTGTTGTGACGGTTCCCACAGGAGCAACCACAAATAATCTGGTTGTAAAAAATGCAGCATTGTGCGCGAGCGGCGCGGTATTGTTTACGGTGATCGATAAGGTCACAACCGGATGTGAAGGGAGTACGTTCCCAAGCGAATTGTTTATCAGTGAGGTGACCGATTCGAATTACGGTTCGTTAACCTACATCGAAATTTTTAACGGCACGGGCGGCACTAAGCTATTGTCCAACTATTCTGTACGGATAGCAAACAATGGAGCAGCATACCAACCCTCGAATATTATTACACTACCGGCAATTAGCTTGCCTTCGGGCGGTGTCTATGTGATAGCCGTAGGAATCGACGGAACTGTCTGTTCCAGTCCGGGCGGCAATGGGTCGTACGCCGATTTGAATCCGAGTATAAGTACTTCTGTCAATTTTACAACGAATCAACACGATCACATCGGGCTTTTTAATGGTGCTACATTGATCGATAGTTGGGGCATTTTCGGAGCGACGACTTGGGCTCCCGCTTTTATCGGTGCCAGCGGTGCGACATTTCGCAGGAAAAATACCGCATCCCCATTGCCTAACGCGACATATACGCAAGCGGATTGGGATATTATAGATTTTGCCGGAACTGGATCGGACAATTGCGCAAACAACGATTATTCGGATATAGGCGTTTTTGCCACATTTAAAAATCCACCGATAGTTACCCTACAACCCAATGCGGTCGTTAATTGTACCACTACGGCGGTTTCTTTGTCTGTTAGCGGCACGGAAGGAGTGGCAAACGGAGCGCCACTCGCTTATCAATGGTATGGACTTCCGGCAGGCAGCAACACTTGGATCCTGCTCAACAATGCAGGTGTTTATAGCGGTGTAACCACAGCTACACTAACTATCAGCAATATTGCGGCGGTCAACAATTACCAATATTACTGTCAGATACGCGAAAATACTGCAAGCTGTTATACAGCAACAAATGCGACGATCGTCAAAGATGTTTACGTGACAACCTGGACGGGTTCATGGTCGAACGGCCTTCCATCGCTGACCAAAAGAGCAATTATGGCAGCCAATTATGACACGGCAATCGATGGTAGTTTTGAATGTTGCAGCCTTACGGTAAATGCAGGTAATACAGTCAATATATCACCTTCAGACTACATATCGATCCAAAACAACCTCACCGTTAACGGAACATTAACCGTTGCCGATGATGCCAGTCTTGTACAAATAAGCGATACGGGTGTCAATACCGGAAGTGTAACGGTAAGACGCGCTGCCACAATCAAAAAATATGATTACGTTTACTGGTCAGCACCGGTAGCGAATTTTGCCGTGACCGGCGTTTCTCCGGGCACGGGCGCGGGTTTCATTTTCAAATGGCTTCCGACGCAAGCGGGTAATTTCGGGACCTGGACCACGGCCAGTGAAAACATGGTTGCGGGTAAAGGTTATATTGTGCGCAGTCCGTCGGTATGGCCAACGACGCTCACCCCGTTTACCGCCAATTTTTCCGGCGTACCAAACAATGGCATCATTACGCCAGCCATTGAGCGCGGCAGTTACACGGGCGCAAATTATCCAAGCCCGACCAATCCGGCGGTACTTGTGACCAATAAAGACGATAACTGGAATTTGCTGGGCAATCCTTATCCGAGTTCGATTCGCGCGCTGGATTTCCTGACCGCCAATGCCAATATCGAAGGCGCGGTGCGGTTGTGGACGCATGGCGCGGTCCCGGTTACGGGTGTTTCCGATCCGTTCTATGGCAACTTTATGTACAATTACAATTCCAACGATTACATTGTGTACAACGGAACGGCAACAACGAGCGGGCCAACCGGATTTAACGGTTACATCGCGTCGGGGCAGGCATTTTTTGTGCAAATGAATGATGGTCCGGCATCGACCCAAACCGTCACATTTAACAACGCGATGCGCAACAAAAGCTATGGCAACGCGCAGTTTTACAGGCAAACCGTCGAAAGCGTAGAGGCCGCCCGCAACGTAGAGGGCGAACAAGACAAAAGCCGTATATGGCTTGACCTGGTGGGTCCGACGCAAACCGTAAGCCGCACGGTGGTGGGTTATGTGGACGGCGCGACGTTCGACAAAGACCGCATGTACGATGCACACGCAAGACGCGACGACAGCCAGAATTTCTATTCACTGATCAATGGGGAACCCATGGCCATTCAGGGCCGCCCGACGCCACTTGACCCGAACGATAAGGTAGCCGTTGGCGTCAATGTAACGGCCGCCGGAACTTACACCATCGCCATTGCCGCTGTGGACGGGGCATTTGACCAAACCGAGGTGTATCTTGACGATAAGGAACTCGGCATTTTGCACAACCTTAAGCAAGCGCCGTATGTGTTTTTGGCTGCCGCCGGAGCATCTGATACGCGTTTCGAATTGCGTTACACCGATTCGGCCCTCGCAACGGCGGACTTCGAGAATACGCGCGGTGTGGCGGTCATTGCCAATCAGCAAGCCATTTCCGTCCGGTCTTACAGCGCACCAATTGCCGAGGTGACCGTTTACGATATTATTGGACGCCAGATTGTACATCGGGCGGGAGTCAACGCGCTGGAAACGGAGTTGCGCGGCATCCAAGCGACGCAGCAGGCATTGGTAATTAAAATCAAACTGCAGGACGGCGTGCTCGTGACGCGTAAGATAATGATGTAAGTTACTGACTATCAAATAAATTTCGTAAGCCTTATCTTAGATAAGGCTTTTTTTATCGATAAATAGTTGTATTTCGTCGATTTTATTGACTGATTGTCGATTTGCCAATTTGCCTAAGTTGCTGCATTTCTTTTATTTGTAAGTTTGTTGGTTCAATGTCTGTAAATAAGGGCGTTGATGCTATAAAATCCTACCTTTTTTATGAGATATAAGCTTCTAATCGCCAGTCTGATGCTACTCGGAACCTTGCAGTTTACCCAAGCGCAGGTTACCATTACCAATGCTGCGCCTACGGCAACGGTAAACTTTTCCAATTCAATGCAAACCACTGTCGGGACAACGCCCAGCACGCGTTTCGAAGGCGATGGCTTTCAGCCCAACCCCACCATGGCCGGACGACTGAATTCCAATGCATGGGAAGTCAAAGGCTGGAGTTTTGGAAACTGCCTGTTCGGCGGTACGCAAACGGTCGATGATTTTGGCCGCGGATCGAGTGCAGGCGGCGTAGTCACACCGGGTATTTACGCGTACACTGACCTGCCGGCTACTGTTGCCAACCCTGCCATGCTCATCCAGCCGGGCGGCGCCGGGGATTTCGATCCGGGATCCATTACGCTGCGCATCCGCAACGACGGCACTTCTAATTTGACGCAAATAGCGGTGGATTACAATTTGTTTGTCCGCAATGATCAGAATTCTTCCAGCACGTTCAATTTTTCCCATTCCAACGACAATATTGTTTTTGTCAACGAACCGGTACTGAACTATACCTCACCTGATGCATCAGACAGTTTTGCATGGGTGAACATCGGCATTGCGCCATCGCGCACCTGTATCATCAACGGATTGAATATCCCACCGGGCGGCTATTACTACATCCGGTGGACAAGCCAACTCGTGTCGGGCACGGGCGAATGTGATGAATTTGGGTTGGACGATATCGTCATTTCGGGAACTTACGGTACGCCGGCCCCGGAAATCAACGTCACCTCTTATGGCAATACGCTTCTTAGCGGCGACATTACACCAAGCGTTACTGAAGGAACGGATTTCGCCCCGAGCTACGCCCCGCAGTCCACGTTGCTGACCACGCTTCAAATTACCTACACCATTCAAAACCTCGGCGGGCTGCCGCTTAATGTTACGGGAATCACCATTACGGGTGCCCATGCTTCAGATTTTACGCTCACTGCGTTTACGCCGGGTACCATCGCTGCGGCTTCAGCTACCATCAGTACGCTGACTTTTACGGTTGTATTTGACCCGAGCGCGGCAGGTTTGCGTCAGGCGCGCGTCAATATCTTCAGCAATGATGCAAACGAAAATCCTTATTTCTTCGACGTGCAGGGATATGGCGTGGTGCCGATTCCCGACATTCGCATCAATGGCGGTCCAACGGGCGGCCTGAGCATTGTGACGCATACCAGCATGATTCCGAATGTCAATAACAATACGCTTTTCAGCCCGCAGGCGGTAGGTGGTCCGGGTGAGGAAAAGGGGTTTGAGATACGCAATGATTGTCCTTATAACGCACCGTTGCTGCTTACCGATCCAAGTCCGTACATTACCATTGGCGGCGCGAATCCGGCTGATTTCGTGTTGGTCACCATTCCAACAAGCAACAGCATCAATCCGGGTTTCAAGCGGCAGTTCTCGATCCGATTCCTGCCGACCGGAACCGGTATCCGTACAGCTATTGTCACCATTCCAAACAACGATCCTGACGAAAGTCCGTTCACGTTTCTCGTACAGGGAACGGGCGTGGCCGCAGAAATGGACCTTACAGGAAACGGACAGCCCATTATCAGCGGCAGTACGACACCGTCTATTATCAATCACACCTTTTTTGATTATCTCGATGTTAACACAGGCACGATTGACCGCACTTTTACCATTATCAACAACGGTAACGTCGCGCTGACCATTGGCGCACTGACGTTCTCAGGGGCACATGCTGCAGATTTTTCAGTAGTTACTGCACCGCCTGCTACTTTGGCTATTGGTGCGTCCACTACGTTTGTAATCAGATTCAACCCATCTGCGGTGGGATTGCGTACCGCCACCGTTAGCATCATCAACAGTGATTCGAATGAAAATCCATACACGTTTGCCGTAAGCGGTTACGGATTGGATTACATTCCATGCGCATTGGAACCGGTCCAAACCCTGGGCATACAGGATTTTGAGACCGCGCCGGCCACTCCGGTATGGACATACACTACCAGTGGTACTACAACAGTAGCGTCAGGCACAGCGTTCGGCGCTACGGGTGATGCAGGAGGTTCCAACCGCTTTTTGGGAGGCAGAAGCCTGCAGGTGGTCAATGGAACGGGCGTTATTACGATGAACAACATCAACACAAGCGCATTTAGTGTGGTGGAATTAAGCGTTCGTCTGGCGTCGCTTTCTACCACGGCAGCTGAGGGCAGTGATGTGGCAGACCGCGTAATGGTTTCAGTAAGTACCGACGGCGTGACATGGTCCAATGAGGTCGATGTGGTAGGGAACAACAATGCCAAGTGGAATTTCGTATCGGGTACAGGCATCGCTTCATCGGTGTATGATGGCAACAATGTGGTCACGACCTTTAATGCCGGTTCAACCGGATTTGTGACAACCGACGGTTTCAGCACCTTGTTACTGACGGGCTTGCCAAAATCTGCTACATTGGGCATCAGGATTACGGTGATCAATAACAGCCCTACGGAAATTTGGGCGATCGACAACGTAACCTTGTTTGGACGCAGGGAAGTTTCCTCTACCTGGAATGGTACCGGTTGGAGTGCGGGAACGCCAACGGCCAGTGTCAAAGCGATTATTGACGGGAATTACAGTACGTCAGCAAATGGGAGCCTTAACAGTTGTAAATGCGAAATCAAGGCAGGCCGCACCGTTACCATCAACGGCAACACCTATTTTGATATTCAGAGCGAGGTAGAAAACAGCGGCAGCCTGATTGTAGAGAACAATGGTAGTTTGGTACAGCGCAATGACCTGGCGTCCAATATTGGTGTGGTGCGCGTGCGCCGTCATACCACCCCGATGGTGGCCTATGACTACAGTTATTGGTCCTCGCCGGTAATCGGACAAACGCTCTTTGCGCTGTCTCCGAATACTTTGTACGACAAATATTTCAGTTACAACCCAACCATCGGAAACTGGGAGGTCATACCAAACGGATCGGCCGTGATGGCAGCCGGAAAAGGGTACATCATTCGTGCGCCACAGTCTTTCAACAGTACGCCTCAGGCTTATACGGCGGGCGAATTTGTCGGTGTTCCGAACAATGGCTTCGTACAAACGCCAATAGTGGTAGGAGCCAGCAATATGAACCTGCTGGGCAATCCCTATCCATCGGCCATCAGCGCTACCGCGTTTTTATCAAACCCGGCCAATACAGGCGTAGTGGAAGGAACAATCTACTTATGGACACACAATACACCCGTAACAGCCTATGTGTACAATTCCAATGATTATGCGGTGTGCAATTTTTCAGGAAGTGTAGGCACGCGCGCGGCATTGAGTTCAGGATTAAATACGAATGTACCAACGGGCAACATTGCATCGGGACAAGGGTTTTTTATCAAAGGACTCGCCAATGGAAACGCAGTGTTCAATAACAGCATGAGGCTCACCGGCGGCAACAACCAGTTTTTCAGGATGTCGGGCGGCAATGCCGTTGCCACCCACGGTATGGGGAATACTGCTGCTGATGCCATCGATGGTATCGAGAAAAACAGGGTATGGCTTAACCTGACCAACGCAGAGGGCGCTTTCAAGCAAACTTTAGTGGGTTATATTGAAGGCGCAACAAATGATATCGACCGTGGCTTCGACGGTGAATTGTTCAACGCAAATAATTTTGTAAGTTTCTATTCTATTGTAGGCGGCAAAACGATGGCCATTCAAGGACGTGCACTGCCATTTAACGCCGAAGACAAGGTGCCATTGGGGTATCATTGCAATGTGGCCGGTGTTTTCGAAATCGGAATTGACCATTTTGATGGACTGCTTGAAAATCAGGATATCTATCTCGAAGACAAATTGCTTGGCGTGATTCACGATCTCAAAGCGGCCAACTATAGTTTTGAAACCGCGACCGGAACATTTGATAACCGTTTCGAACTGCGTTACACGACCAGCTTGTTGAACACCGATGCATTTGCTGTTTCAGGCAACACGCTTATTGTAACGGCATCGGATAATCAGATTAAACTGTATTCCCAGCATGAAAATATGAAAGCCGTTGCGGTATATGACCTGCTCGGGCGCAATATTTTCGAAAACCAGCATGTGGACGCGCGGACGTTTGCGATCCGCGATGTGGTTTCCAACCAACAGGCGCTGATTGTCAGGATCACGCTCGAAAATGGAAAAGTTGTGACGCGAAAAGTTATTTTATAACCTAATGATAACATAAAAAAAAAGCCGCTCTGAGAAGCGGCTTTTTTGATTGTATGGAGGATCAATGTTTTACCAACTTTTGGCAAAACGATTTGCCGGAGCTCGTTTGCACTTTGACCAAGTAAATTCCACCGGACAGATTCGATACATCGATCGAAGCTGATGATTGATCAAGGACTTTTTGACCGGTCAGTGCGTAAACCGCAACGCTGTGGACAGCTCGGGCCGCTGCGTCAGATCGGACAGTACTTCTTCGATCATCTGATTGCGTCCGGACAAATACAGCGCCTTTGCAGACAATTTCCGGTTGCGCGCTTCCAGTTCGCTCTTGAGCCGTTCCTGTTCCAGCAGCGCCTGGCTTTCTTTCTGGACCATTTGTTTTTCAAGCAGCAAATTGTCGTTTTTTTCTTTTTCGAGTGCAAGCGCCAGCAGCTGTTCGTTGCGTTGGGCGATGAGTTTGTTTTGCTTGTGCTGGAGCGAGCGGTTGCGCAGCATGACCATCACAAAACCCGCCACGGCAATCAGTATGGCCAATACCGTGTAAAAAATCCGGCGTTCACCGGCCATTTTCGCTTCGTTGAGCGCCAGTTCGTTGCGGTAGTTCTGGATCTCGAATTTCACCTTGCTGCTTTCAAACAGTTTCCCGTTTTTGATTTCGTTGCGTTGCGCGTTGGCCTGGACGATCGAATCCTTGTAAGCCATCGCCTGATCGTAATTTTTACCCCTGAAATGCACATCGGACAACAATTCAAACACCGCCACGCGCGTTTCGAGATTGGGTTTGCGCGCCATTACGCGACGCGCATAGTCCAGCGCCGACGTAAGATTGCCTGCCCTGAGATGCGATTTGGCGACAATCATGAGCAGCGAAATCCCGGCGTCGTTGAAATCGAGATTTGCCGTGTGCTGCAGCATTTCCAGTGCGGCATTGCGCGCGATGATCGTGTGACCCTCCTGTAGTCGGCTGATGCAATCCCGATCCTAGCCAATGTCTGAAATTGGGGCTGGTCATCCAAAAGGGCAAACGCTTCGGTAAAATAGGCCCGCGCGCGTTTGGTATCTGCCTGATCGTTGGCCACATTGCCCAGGTTCATCGCATACATTCCCACTTTGGTCTTGTCATCGTTCCCGCGTGCAATGCTGTACGCTTTCAAAAATACTCGTTGGCTTTGTCGTATTTTTTCTCTTTTGAATACAGGATCGCGATGTTGTTGAGCACGATCATTTCCTGGGCGTCGGCGAGTTCTTTGAGCGCGATGGTGTAGGCTTCGAGGTACCAATTGAGCGCTTCGCCGTATTCAAGCAGCGAATAATAGTTCGCCCCGATGTTGTTGATGGCCAGAAACTCCTGTTTGTGCCAACGGTTCTTTTGCGCCTGGTTGCGCGCCTGGGTCAACAATTCCAACGATTGGACGTGCTGGCCGCGCTGCATGGCTTCGACGCCTGACCTGATCAGCGAATCACACTGCTGCACGTTTTGCGCCCAGGAGGTAAGCAGCCCAAAAACAGCACAAAGGCAAAGCAGGCGGGTGCGCAAACGAGGACTTGACATAGAATGGTTTTGAACCGATAAAAATACAAAAAAAGCCTTCCGGAGAGAAAGGCTTGGTAAGGTTAGGCTTTGACTTTACCCGATGCATCGAGATTGCGTTCGATAGCGTGTCCCGGGCGCGACCACTTTGGTTTTTCCCCGAGCGACTCGAATTTGGAATCTTCCGCTTCGACCGTGGCCGGCTGCGCGTGTTTGACAAACGGTTTTTGTGGATTGAGCCCGAGCATTTCAAACATTTTCATGTCTTCGTTGACATCCGGATTGGGCGTCGTGAGCAATTTATCGCCTGCAAAAATCGAGTTGGCCCCTGCAAAGAAACACATGGCCTGGCCTTCGCGGCTCATGTTCATGCGCCCTGCAGACAAGCGAACCTGTGTATGCGGCATCACAATGCGCGTGGTGGCCACCATGCGGATCATTTCCCAGATTTCAACCGGTTTTTCGTCTTCCATCGGCGTTCCTTCTACGGCGACAAGCGCATTGATCGGAACAGATTCGGGTTGCGGATCGAGCGTGGCCAGCGCAACGAGCATGCCCGCGCGGTCTTCCACAGATTCCCCCATCCCGATGATGCCGCCGCTGCAAACCGTTACATTGGTCTTGCGCACATTTTCGATGGTTTGCAAACGGTCTTCAAAACCGCGTGTGGAAATGACTTCCTTATAATATTCTTCGGATGTATCGATGTTGTGGTTGTAGGCATACAATCCGGCCTCGGCCAGTCTGTGCGCCTGATTTTCAGTAAGCATGCCCAAGGTACAGCATACTTCCATATCGAGCTTGTTGATCGTGCGCACCATTTCGAGTACCTGGTCAAACTCAGCGCCGTCTTTAACATTGCGCCAGGCAGCGCCCATGCACACGCGCGACGATCCGCTTGCTTTGGCGCGCAAGGCCTGTGCTTTAACATGGCTGACGGTCATCAGATCATTGCCTTCGATTTCCGTATGATAACGTGCCGCCTGCGGACAATAACCGCAATCTTCAGGACATCCGCCGGTTTTGATCGACAACAGCGTCGAGACCTGAACGACATTCGGATCGTGGTGTTGGCGGTGGATGGTAGCTGCTTCGTACAGCAGGTCCATCATCGGTTTGTTATATATAGCGAGAATTTCTTCTTTGGTCCAATTGTGTCTGGTCATGCTCATGGGTCAGGATTTATCGGTCAAAAATAGCGAATTCCACTTGAAGTAAAAACATTTCGTTTCTAAAGTTGTCCGATGGAATGTCTGCAAATAAAATGAGGCCCACATCCCTGCAAGCCTCATTTCAGTAAGTGGCGTGTTTTAGTCCACTTTATTGATGACTTCTACTTTGTCTTTCCAATATTGCATCAGGCAGAACGACACAATCAGCGAGGCTGCCGTCGATTCGAACAACAATCCGATACAATAATGGTTGATCGTAAGTTCCCCGCCTCCAAAAATAAAATTGTCCGACAGGTTTTTAAGATACGCCTCGCCGCCATTGTAAGCGATATAAGCCAACAGCGATGCGATGCTCAACACCGCGCCAATCATCGAGGTGATCAACGCCGATAAAAAGTGGGTGTTGTACCCGCGGATTCCGTCGGCCTGATTGGCTTTGATGGTTCGGTTCACGCCATAGGCCACGATCAGTAAATTGAAAAAACGCAGGTAAACCTGGTCCGACAATCCGGCAAATTCCAGGATGATAAAGTAAATACCGATTCCCAGAAAAATGATGACGCCGTTGGTCAGTTCTCTTGTAAATTTCATAATTGCTGTTTTTTGAGGCGTCAGGCAGGACACCCGACATTCGTTAAACAATCTATTTGGTTGTAAATTAAAATTACGGATTTATGCCAAACCGCGCTATGATTTAAACTACAATTTGTTACAAGATTAAGCGGGTGACTTGTTTGATTGCACCCATTCCGTAAAGGCTTTTATTCGGGTAAGATCCATTCCGAATGCCCAAAGTAATTCCAACGGGCATTTGCCATATCTACAGAATCGTCCACAAATTTGCGGTAAGGTCCGCCGTTTACGGACACCATTGCCGTGACGTACACCGACACATCCTTGCCTTGTTTTGCAAAATGTTTTTTGATGTATTGCGCCATTTGCCAGATGCCGTCGGGTTTGAACGACACAAATCCGAGCTGTTTGGGCGTCAGGTGCCGATCGATCGCGTACGGCAACACCGCGCCTGTTTTGCGGTCGACGACCTTATAGACCGAATAAGCCTGTTTCTGACGCAACATCATCCGCCAGGAAAGCCGGTGTCCTTCCTCGGTCCAGAGCACATCGCCCGGAATTACGTAATGGCGTAGCGGCAACAAGAGTTGTATCGCAAAAAACGGGAAGAAAAAGTATAGAAAATGCGTATGGGTAGGAATCGGGGTTTCAGCAACCGTCGGGCGTCCGCGCAAAAACCACTTGCGCACCAGTGTTGGCGGATAAAAGAACAACACAAAGGCCAGCGCAAAAAACGGGAAAATCCCAATTTGCAGCACTATTGCGTTGAACAAATGAAAAATCAAGGCCGCGATGAATGCTGCAGTACGCGTTTTTCTCCACATCAGCGCCGGCACGATCAACAGGTCGAACAATATGCCGGACCACGCAATGAACAAGTGAAACCAATGTTGGTCGAACAAGCCGTCGATGAAAAAAGTGCGGTTGGGCGCATTGAACATGATTTCCACATACGTGCCGTCGAGCCATGCGGGATACCATTTGGAGACGACCGCAAACGCATACACAATCGAAATCTGCACCATCATTACCCACGCACACCATTGTGGCATTGTCCGGGAGCGGATTTCCCGATGGCGCCGGGCGTCGATCGAAGCATCCGCGTTGGCAGGCAGCCAAAGCATGATCACGCATACGAGCAACAACAAATAATAGTGGTTGTTATAGGAAACTTTCTGTGCAAGATAGGCGCAGGTCCACAACAACGTAAACACCGCCAGTGACCGTCGGTAAAAATAACCCGCCATCACAAAAAGCCCCAGGATGCTCATGGTGATAAATTGCGCGTAAACAGCCCATGCCGGCCATTGTAACCAGTCAAATCCGATGTGCGGAAATGTGTATTCGGGCCCGATCAGATTGCGGTACACCCAACCGGTCAGAATGGCACCGAGCGTTTCGGCGAACAGCAAAAACCCAAACAGCATCCGGAACACGATCAGTCCGGCATTGTCGATGGGTTCGAGCAGTTTGCGCATCAAATTTCAGATAGGAATTCCAGGGCCGCGGCCTGATCGGCGGCAATAGCCTGCTGCAGCGCGTCGACGGATTCAAACTTTTTTTCTTCGCGCAGGTAACCCAACAGCGAAATCACGATGCGTTTGCCGTACAAATCGGCATCAAAGTCAAAAAAGTGGACTTCGACAGACAGTTGCGTGCCGCCCACGGTAGGGTTCGTCCCGATGCTCATCATGCCATTGACCAGGCGGCCTTCGATTGTGCTGCACACCACGTATACGCCGATTTTCGGGATCAGCTTATAGTCTTCGGCAATGTGGATGTTGGCCGTCGGGTACCCGATCGTACGCCCGATCTGACGGCCTTTGACGACGATGCCGCTCAGCATGTACGGATAACCAAGGTATTCGTTGGCGCGCCCGATATTTCCGTCGTGCAGCGCATTGCGGATTTTGGTCGAACTCACTGAAACGGCGTCGATTTCCTGTGCGGAAATTTGTTCGACCGCAAAGCCGAATTCGTTGCCAAATCCGATCAGATCGTCAATGTTGGCCGTACGGTTGCGTCCGAAACGATGGTCGTGTCCGATAATGATTTTCTCAATGTTGAATTGGCCCACGAGAATTTTCGATACAAATTCCTCGGCTGTCAACCGCGAGAACGCCTCGTCAAACCGATGGATGATCAGGTGATCAAGGCCCGTGTGTTCGAGCAGCGCGATCTTTTCTTCAAGCGTGTTGAGCAGCTGGATCTCCGATCGGTCCTGCAAAACCATGCGCGGATGCGGAAAAAACGTTAGGATCACACTCTGGCTTTGCGTGTCGGCAGCGCTCTGGAGGAGTTTTTCGATGATTTTCCGGTGGCCGATGTGTACGCCGTCAAAAGTGCCGAGCGTGACGACGGTTTTGGCCGATGGAGTGAAATCGTATATTGAACGGTAGATTTTCAAAGCGGAAATTCTTATCGCGCAAATTTAAGTTAACATTTTGATATTTTGCCGATTTCGGACAGGATTTAGACCATCGGTTCCAAATTCGCAATTCCTAGGCTTTTAGCGTGTTAAAAATCAAATATAAGTGACTTGAAATTAAAAAAATATGTTAGCTTTGTCCGCTATATAACTGTAAAAAAATGAAAAAATTACTACTATTGTCCGTGGTTGCGCTTTCATTCGGGCAACTGTCGGCACAAAAAAATGCCTGGAAAAAAGTGGATCCTTCGACCGTGGCGCAAGCTGCGAAAATCAATGAAGTCACTTATTCTGAAAGACAACAACTGCTTGAGATTAACGTAAATACATTGCGTCAGACACTTTCCGGCACCGCAAACCGAACTTCCGGCCAGGCGGGTGTAATCGTGGATTTCCCTACTATCGAAGGCGGGTTTGAAAAATTCCAGGTATGGGAAAATTCGAATTTTGAACCGGGCTTGCAGGCGCAATATCCGGATATCCGCGCTTATGTGGGCAAGAGTTTGACCACAGGGGCAACGATCCACTTCAGCGTGTCGCAACTTGGATTGCAAACCATGCTTTTGAGACCGGACCGCAGCGCCGAATTCATCGAAACCTATACCGCCGACCGCGCGACATATGTGCTTTTCGACTCCGCCACGCGTACCAAAAACAAGCTGCCATTCAACTGTTCTACGGTTGATGTTGCTTTGACCGATGACATCGTCGAAGACCTCGGTATTACCAACCGTTCAAGCAACCAATCGTACAAAACCATGCGTCTGGCCTTGTCTTGTACAGGGGAATACGGTGCGTTTTTTGGCAGCGTTGCCAACGCGATTGCTGCGATGAACAACACGATGACACGCGTGAACGGCGTACTCGAAATCGACCTTGCGATCCACTTGAACATGATCGCGAACAACAATATTATCGTGTATACCAATCCTAACACCGATCCTTATTCGCCGGCTTCCGGTATGGATGCCTGGAATTTGCAGTTGCAGAACCACCTGACCAGTGTCATCGGCAATGCCAACTACGATATCGGACACCTCTTTGGTGCCACCGGTGGCGGCGGTAATGCAGGCTGCATCGGTTGTGTGTGCCAGGATCCGAACAGCCCTACGCACGAAGCAAAAGGCAGCGGGTACACGTCTCCTTCCAATGGAATACCGATGGGCGATGCGTTCGACATCGATTATGTTGTGCACGAAATGGGCCACCAGTTAGGGGCGAACCATACATTTTCACATCAAACGGAGGGCTCGGGCGTAAACGTAGAGCCGGGAAGCGGATCCACCATCATGGGTTATGCCGGAATCACGGACTACAACGTACAGGAAAATTCTGATCCTTATTTTACTTACAGAAGTATTCAGCAAATCCAGAACAACATGGCCAACAAAACCTGTCCGGTCAGTACGCCAATCGCCAATACGCCTCCGGCGGTGAACGCTGGCGCAGATTTTTCGATACCTTCAGGGACTGCTTATATTCTTAAAGGAATTGTCTCCGATGCGGAAGGCGACACTTTGAATTATTCATGGGAACAGAACAACAGCGCAGGGAACTCCGCATCAGGTGCCAACAGCGTTTGTTTCCCGACCAAAGCCGTGGGGCCAAACTACCGTTCGTTTCCACCGCAAAACACACCAAACCGTTACATGCCGCAATACAACCGCGTTTTGAACGGACAATTGAGCTGGGAGTGGGAATCTGTTTCAACTATCGCAAGACAGCTTAAGTTTACGCTTACCGTTCGCGACAATCACGCAGCGGGCAACGGATGGCAAACCAATACCGATGAGGTTACCGTTACCTCAATGGCACCATACAACGGGACTACAGGGGCGGGACCATTCCAGGTTACTTCGCAAAACACTCCAGGCGTGGCTTGGGGTGCGCCGGGTAGCACGCAAACCGTTACATGGGCGGTGAACAACACCACGTCGTTGCCTGGGTCTGCGAATGTGAATATCAAATTGTCACTTGACAACGGTCTTACATGGCCTATTACATTGGCTGCCAACACGCCAAATGACGGAAGCGAAGTCATCACCGTACCGGCTGCAACGGCAACACAATGCCGTATCTGGATCGAACCTACAGGGAACAATTATTACGCAGTCAACAGCACACCGTTCGCCATCGGATACCAAATGGTGAACGTTTGCGAAACCTATAATTTCAATACGCCGTTCTCGCTTCCAAACACCGGAGGTACGAGCTATACTGTCAAAACGCTCAATGTGACCAATACCGGAATGATCAGCGATGTGAACATTACCGTCAACGCCACGCATACCAATATGCAAAACCTGACCATGGCCGTGATCAGACCAAACGGCGGGACACTTTATCCGTTCTTCCAGCAACAGTGCGCGGGAACTGCAAACATGAATGTCACCTTTGATGCACAAGGTGCTGCGTTTGCTTGCGGCAACTTAAACGGCGGCGGCAATATGAAAACGCCGGTTGGCGATTTGGGTAGTGGCGATTTCATTGGCAAAAATCCATCGGGAACCTGGCAGTTTGGTTTCCGTGATACCGTAGCGGGTGCCGATTCCGGGACGATCAACTCATTCTCGCTCGAAGTTTGTACCGCGCAATTGCAGCCGTTGGCCACACAAGATTTTGCGTTTGAGAACTTTGCACTATATCCAAACCCTAATAACGGTAGTTTCAAAATCCAGTTCGATGCTACGGCCGGTAACCAGGTTGGTATTGCCGTGCACGACATCAGCGGCAGAAAGATCTTTGAAAGAACATACGACAACGCTGGTTTGTTCGCCGAAGAAGTACAGCTGACCAATGCCCAATCCGGGATTTATCTGGTCACCGTATCCAATGGCAACCAAAAAGTGGTCAAGAGAATCGTGGTCGAGTAACAGTCCACCATTTAACATAAAGGCGTCTCGTTTCGGGACGCCTTTTGTTTTTTATGGCGTATATTTGATTATTAACCGCTAGATTAAAATAATGATGAAGAAATTACTTTTTACACTTGTGATGGTTTTTGCGATGGGAGCCGGTTTTTCCCAATCGGTTTGGAGGGCCACAGACGAACGCTCGGTTGTTGGCGATAAGGCAAGCCGGGTGTCGCACCCGTCGGATTATCAATTGTATGCGCTCGATATGGCGGCGCTCAAAATCCAGTTGGACCAGGCGCCATCGCGTTTTCAAAACCAACAATCTGCCTTGGTGCTTTCGTTTCCGAACGATAGGGGGCAGATGCAAAAATTCCGCGTTTACCAAGCATCCGTAATGCATCCGCAGCTGGACGCCGCGCATCCTGATATCCGATCGTACGTAGCCAACGGGATCGACGACGCTACCGCTACGATGCGTTTCAGCCTCACGCGTTTCGGCCTGCACGCGATGGTTTTTTCAGGCCACGGGACCTATTACATCGACAGCTATACCAAAGATGGCAAATTTTGCATCGTCTACGCGCGGCATTCACTGACCACAACCAACACTTTTTCCTGTGGCACGGTAGATCCGGAAGACGTGATTGCAGACTCGACGCCACCGCTGATGCGCTCGAGTAACAGCCTGTTCAAAACCTATCGCCTGGCCATGGCATGCACGGTAGAGTACGCGGCGTTCCACATTGCCGAAGCAGGCGTGGGCGGCGGTTCATTGGCCGAGAAAAAGGCCGCGGTTTTGGCCGCGATGGTCGTCACGATGACGCGCGTGAACGGTATTTACGAACGCGATTTCGCACTGACGATGGTGCTTGTGCCCAACAATGAGGAAATCATTTTTATTGACGCTGACGATTTCGACAATTTCAACAACAACAATATCCTGCTCGACCAGAGCCAGGCCACGATCGATGCGGTCATCGGCAGTGCCAATTACGACATCGGGCATACTGTAAGCACCGGCGGCGGCGGCGTGGCGCAGTTGCAGTCGCCGTGTTCGAACAATAAGGCGCGCGGCATCACGGGACTCAATGCGCCGGTGGGCGATGCGTATGATGTGGATTACGTTTCGCACGAGATGGGCCACCAATGGGGATGTTCGCACACTTTCAACGGCGATCAGGGCGGATGTAATGGCAACCGTACCGCATCATCGGCATTTGAACCGGGCAGCGGATCGACCATCATGGGCTATTCGGGTCTTTGCAATTCGCAAAACATCCAGTTCTTCTCCGATGCGTATTTTCACGCGCGCAGCCTGATCCAGGGTTCGGCTTTCATCAACGGCGGCGGCAATTGCGGTGTCGCGGTTCCGAACGGCAATACACCTCCAACGGTGGACGCCGGCCCGGACCATACCATTCCGTACGGGACGGCGTTCGTGATGCGCGGATCGGCATCGGATGCGAACGGCGATGCACTGACCTATTGCTGGGAACAATACGACAACGAAATCTCCGTCCAGCCACCGGTTCCTACCAGTGCGGGCGGACCAACATTCCGAACCTTATTGCCCGCTGCATCACCGGACCGTTATTTTCCAAAATTCTCAGATGTATTGGCGGGTAACCTCACCCCGACCTGGGAAGTAGTGCCCAATGTAGCGCGTAACATGGAATTTTCGCTCGTGGTACGCGACAACGGCTCGCCGCTTGGCGGACAAACCCAGCGCGCTACGACCAATGTATTTTTTGCCAACACAGGACCATTTAAAGTCACCTCGCAGGCATCGCTTGAAGCATGGCCGCAAAACAGCGCGCAAACCGTTTCATGGGATGTTGCGGGAACTACCGAAAACGGCATCAATACCGCGCTGGTCAACATCAGAATGTCTGTGGATGGTGGCGCAACCTGGCCATACTTGCTGGCCGGAAATACGCCAAACGACGGATCGGAAAACGTTACGGCCCCGGATGTCGTATCGGAAAACTGCCGCATCATGATCGAAGCGGTGGACAATATTTTCTACGCCGTGAACGCCCGCGCATTTGCCGTGGGGTATGAAGTGGTCACGACCTGCAACACTTACACCAACAACACGCCGTTCGCACTGGCCGACAATTCTACTGCGTTCAATGTCAAGACGATTGCTGTGCCTGTGGCGGGCACGATTTCGGACGTGAACATATCGATCAACGCCACGCATCCGAACCTGCAAAATCTCAATATTGCCGTAATCCGTCCCGGTGGCGCATTGATGAACATCTTCAGCCAGAATTGTTCCGCAAGTGCCAATATGGATGTGGTATTCGATGCGGAGGGCGCGCCGTTTGCCTGCGGATCTCCTTTGGCCGGAACGATGGTGCCGCCTGTGGGCGCGCTTGCCGCGATGTACGGATTCAACCAGCAAGGCAACTGGCAGTTTGGTTTCAGGGATCTCGTGGCCGGAAATACCGGAACGATCAATTCGTTCAGCCTTGAAGTATGTACGCAAGCGCTTGAAATTTTGAACACAACGGATTTTGAAGTTGGGGATTTTGCGTTGTATCCAAACCCGACTGCAGGCGATTTTACGATTTCGTTTCCAAACGCGCCGGCTGCACCCGTCCGGGTCTCTGTTTACGACATGCGCGGGCGGTCGCTGTTTGGCCAAACCTTTCCCGCCGGCACAACGTCGCATCAAATCGGGCTCGAAAGCGCACAAGCGGGCGTTTACGTAGTGTCCGTTGAGCAGGAAAGCAAAAAAACCGTCAAACGGATCGTGGTGCAATAAGCGCATCCATATAAATAAAACGGGGCCGCAAAGGCCCTTTTTTATTGCAGCGAAAACGAAATGGCGTTGGTAATTTGCGGTACCTCCAAAATCGTGAAGTTCAATTGTCCCGTGCCGTTTTTGTCGATTGAAAGCTGCCCGTTTGATACGCGGTAATAGCCCGTCTGGCCTTTGCAATAACAAAACCGGCCAAACAGCATGTTGGTTTGGCCAAACCCATCGGCTTTTAGGTCTACGGGTCCGGCAGCCGGTATTTCGAACAGCAGTTCCTCGCGATAACCCGCATCCTGCAGATTGCCTTTGACGATTTTGTCGTATTTATAGCGCAACACATGGGTTCCCGGTTGCGCGGTAAGCCGGTATTGCAAACCGGATGCATCGCCGGTGATGATCAAGCGCTGGTTTGGCAGCAATTCCAAGGCGCAGTTTGCAGAAACCGGACATGCGCCGGTAAGCACCACCGATTGTGGCGACAACGCCGTTTGGGAAGTGCCACACGCCAGGGTTACAAAGGCGAGCAAAAAGGTGAGTTTTTTTATCATTTTCCGTTGAATCCGGTCATGGTGTTTTCGAGCCCGGCCGTGCCGAACGAGCGGATGATGTCGCACGAGAGTTCAAGGCGCCCGGGCAGTTTTTCGTTCTCTTCGTCGCTCCATTGGCCCAGGACATAATCGACTTGCTGGCCTTTTTTAAATGCGTCGCTGATGCCAAAACGGAACCGCGTATAATTTTGCGTGTTGAGCACCGCGTTGATGTTTTTGAGCCCGTTGTGGCCGCCATCCGACCCTTTGGGTTTGATGCGGATCGTACCAAATGGCAGGTTCAGATCGTCCGTGATGACCAGTATGTTTTCGAGCGGGATGTTCTCTTTGTCCATCCAGTATTGCACGGCTTTTCCGGACAGGTTCATGTAAGTGTTGGGTTTCAAGAGCAAAAACGTGCGTCCTTTGAATTTGTATTGGGTTAACTGCCCGAGTTTGACCGTTTGCCAATCCAGCGATTCCTTGCGCGCAAAGAAATCGAGGATTTTGAACCCGATGTTGTGGCGTGTATTTACATAGTCGGCGCCAATGTTGCCAAGCCCGACGATTAAAAACTTATTACTCACATTTTTCATATTGTCTTGTTGGTGTTCGTGGACCCGCGGCCCCATGGGATCGATTTGTTCTTTTTGTGGTGTTGAAAATAGTTTGGTGAACCAGTTCATAGGGCAAAGTTAATTTGAAAATTTGAGAATGAGGTCATTTGAAAATGAATTGCCGAATGTCGGTTGTCAAATGTCGGATGTCGAAAGCCAAACGAATGTGTGCGTTGGCGCGATGCCGCAGGTTGAACGGGAGCGACAGCGGAAAAGACTTCAGGTATAGAATCGTTGATAATAAAAAAGAAGTTGAAGTTTAGTACAGGCCCGCGTTTGCTGCGCCAGTTCGCTTCGCTCGGGTGGGATGTAGCAAGGTGCCGTGCACCGCGTACAGCCCGGTGGCGGCGCGCACAATGCGACCAGCTTTGGGGAAGCCGCAGAACGCCCCAAAAAAAACCCCGTCTTTCAACGAGGCTTCTAAAAAATATAAGTTCCGGTCTGTCCAATCGTCCTTGTCCTTGTCCTTCGACATTGGACGTTCGACCTTTGACGTTCAAAAAAAACCCACGTCTTTCAACGAGGCTTCTAAAAATATAGGTTCCGGTCTGTCCAATCGTCCTTGTCCTTGTCCTTCGACATTGGACGTTCGACGTTTGACGTTCAAAAAAAGCCCCGTCT
>JAEWLN010000079.1 GCA_023457535.1 Bacteroidota bacterium | reverse complement strand
GTGCTACTCCGAATGGCGCGAAGGTTACAACTGCAGCGTATGCGCCAAATGCCAGCGCACCATGCTCGGGATCATGCTTTGTGGTGCCAATCCGGACGACTACGGCTTTGAGACGCCGCCCGATTTTTATGCGCTTATCGGCAAAAATTTCCACGAAAATGCGGTCATGACCACGGGCGTAACCTATGAATGGCGTTGTTTACAGGACAAGGCGCGGCAATGTGACGATCCGTTTGTATTGGGCGATGCGGCGTTTGAAAAAGCGCAACTCGAGTCATTTGCCGCCTTGCCGCTCGATCAGATCGTCAATAAAAACGCACACCAATCGCAGACTTCGCGCAACCTCAAATACGTTATTATCAGTAAATTCCCACGGTTATTCAGGACGTACCTTAAAATCCGCAGAAAACTTTAAATTGCAACATGTTATACGGCTTACTTACTTACGACGAGAACAAGAGGTTCTTTAATGTCGGCGACAACATCCAAAGCCTTGCCGCGCGCCAGTTCCTGCCCCAGGTGGACCAACTGCTCAACCGCGAGCGTCTCGGGGATTACAAAGGCGACAAGATCAAACTGATCATGAACGGCTGGTTTACGCACAACATCCACAATTGGGTGCCGTCGGACGACGTTGATCCGCTGTTTGTGTCGTTCCATATCAACAACACCGCCGCGCCGTACATGCTGTCTGAAAAAGGGATTGCGTATTTGAAAAAGCACGAGCCTATCGGGTGTCGCGACCAATTTTCGGCCGATACGCTCAAGGCCAAAGGCATCGACGCGTATTTTACCGGATGCCTCACGCTGACGCTTGATTCTTACAAAGTTGATGATTCGCAGCGCGGCGACGACATCTATATTGTGGATCCACTGTACAGTTATCCGACGTGGGAAAAAGTCACCTATGACTGGAAGGCATTTTTGCGTTCGGTCCAAAACGGCAAATTGTTCAGATTGGCCGACCAGCAAAAACACATTGCCAATTTCATCGATCCGGACCTGCTCAAAACGGCGCACCACATCAATCAGGAACCGCCTGCCGGCACCTATACCGATGCCCAAAAGTTTGCCATGGCTGAAGACATCCTTAAAAAATACGCCAAAGCCAAACTCGTGATCACCTCGCGCATTCACTGTGCGTTGCCCTGCCTGGCGCTTGGAACGCCTGTGATTTTTGTCAACGGTTTTGACAGTTTTGTCGATTCGTGCCGTTTTGATGGGATTCTCGATTTGTTCAACCGCATCGATGTGAACACCAAAACCGGCGCCTGGTCGTCGAACTTTGGGCTCGAAGGCAAAATCAATAAAGATACCATGGTTCAGAATCTGGGCAAGCACCACGCGCTGGCCGAGCCGTTAAAGGCAAAATGCCGCGAATTCATCGGCGCGAACCAAAATCAAACCGCACATGGCTAAGAAAATCCTCGTTTGTTTCGGGACGCGTCCCGAGGCGATCAAAATGTGCTCGCTCGTACACGAATTGCGCCGTACGGATTTTGACGTCAAGGTTTGCGTGACCGCGCAGCACCGCGAGATGCTCGACCAGGTGCTCGAATTTTTTGAGGTCACGCCGGATTTTGACCTCGATCTGATGACGCCCAACCAATCGCTCAACGCGCTTTCGAGCCGCATTTTCCTCAAAATGGACGATGTGCTGGCCGCCGAACAGCCCGATCTGGTATTGGTGCACGGCGATACGACCACGTCCAGCATTTGCGCATGGGCCGCTTTTCACCGCGGCATCAAAACCGGACACGTAGAGGCCGGACTGCGCACATACAATAAATACGCGCCGTTCCCTGAAGAACTCAACCGTCAGGTGACCGGGCGCATTGCGGATTTTCACTTTGCGCCGACACCGGTTTCCGAGCAAAATCTGCTTAATGAACGCATCGATTCCAAGGCAATTGCCGTGACCGGAAATACGGTGATCGACTCGCTGTTGTGGGCCGTGGACAAGCTCGATCGGTTTTCCAATCCAAAGATCGGACAGCTCAGCACGCAGATCGACTTTTCAAAAAAAATCGTCCTGGTCACCGGGCACCGCCGCGAGAATTTTGGCGACGGATTTTTGAACATCTGCAAGGCGCTCGCGCACATCGCTGAAAACGCCGATGTGGAGATCGTCTATCCGGTGCATTTGAACCCGAATGTACAACAACCCGTGCAATCGCTGTTGTCCGACCATGCGAACATTCACCTGATCGACCCGCTCGATTATCCGACATTTGTTTGGATGATGAAGCAGTCGCACCTGATCATTACCGATTCCGGTGGCGTACAGGAAGAAGCGCCGTCGCTCGGAAAACCCGTATTGGTCATGCGCGAGACCACCGAACGACCTGAAGCGCTCGCAGCGGGAACGGTCAAACTCGTGGGCACCGATGCCGACAAGATCGCCCGTGAAGCGTTTGCATTGCTGACCAACCAGACATTGTACGAACAAATGTCGCACGCACACAATCCTTATGGCGATGGAAAAGCCGGCAGCCGTATCGTTGAATTTCTCAAACAACAATTGATATGATCCCAAAAATCATCCATTATTGCTGGTTTGGAGGCAATCCACTTCCGGCGTTGGCCGTGGAATGCATCGCTTCGTGGAAGAAGTTCCTGCCCGAATACGAAATCATCGAATGGAACGAAAATAATTTTCCGCTGCATGAATTTCCGTTTGCGCAACAGGCGCTTGAAAACAGGAAATTTGCGTTCATATCCGATGTGTGCCGCTTGTACGCGCTCAGGGAAATGGGCGGTGTTTATATGGATACCGATGTAGAAGTGCTCAGGCCGCTCGACGATTTTTTGCACCTGGCTGCATTTTCGGGTTTTGAAAACGACGATTTTGTGCCCACCGGCATCATGGCCAGCGAAAAAGGCGGCGCGTGGGTCCGCGAACTCCTGGCGTATTACGACAACCGCCCGTTTGTAAACGCCGGCGGAAGCCTCGAAACCACCTCAAACACCGTCATCATCACAGAAATGATGAAGCCCAAAGGTTTTGTCATGAACAATCAATTCCAGGAAATTCCGGGTTATGTGACGTTTTACCCGAACGATTATTTTTGCCCAAAGAGCTACGTTACCGGCAACATCGAGCTGACCCAAAACTCGTACTGCATCCACCATTTTGCAAAATCCTGGGTGCCGATGAAAGACAAATGGCGCAATGTGTTGAAGTTAAAAATCATGGGTTTCTTGGGGGCGGGCCGTGTACAACGAATGCTGCAACTGGTTAAACGCACGCCATGAAAATAGTGTTTTTGATGGACCAGATGTATTTGCACGGGGGCGCCGAACGCATCCTGTCGCAAAAAATGAACTATCTCATCGCGCATTATGGCTATGAGGTACACCTGGTTACATCAGAAC
>JAEWLN010000078.1 GCA_023457535.1 Bacteroidota bacterium | reverse complement strand
GATTGATGATTGATTAATTGATTGATTGATGATTGATTGATGATTGATTAATTGATTGATTGATGATTGATTGATGATTGATTAATTGATGATTGAAACCTTACTTGATAAATGATATGGTGAGCGGATATTTGAAATCTTCGCCGTTTGACGTTTTGACCGATGCATAAATGATCAGGAAAAATTCCGCGACTTTGAGCAAAAAGAACATGCTTGCCGCTATAACGGCCACTGCGACGACCCCCGTCAGGTTCGCAAGACTGAAATCTTCAATAATCCAATCCCCGCCACGGAAAATGTGGGATAAGGTGACGTTTTTAAAAACGGTGACAAATAAAACCGGGAGCGCAATCAGGCACAAAACCAGTGAGTACAAAAACAAACTCAGTTGAAAATTGATGGCGCGTTTGCCGTTGGCGTCTACAAAAGCAGATTTATGCTTGGTGGAGCTCCAGATAATGACCGGAAAAATATAATTTCCAAATGGGATCAGATATTGCGCAAGGGCACTTAAGTGAATCAGCGCAGCGGTGTTTTTGGTACTATTGGTTTCCATAGTTCTAAAGGTTGGATAGTAATTTCTTATGCAAATATATAGTCAAAAGACAGTATCTTGTTTTGCATAGTACTAATAATTAACAAAAATTTAACGAATTGCAATGGGGTAACATTGTCCGGTAAAAGTGTTATCTTGCCGCAAATATCCAGACTATGGCGCTTTCTCCTAGCAAGATTAATTGGTTTTTGTTCTTTAAATTACCTTCGGCATTTTGGTGCGGGGTACGGCTTGAGCAGATCGATGAACATGCCTGCACCACGCGTGTCACCCACCGATGGATCAACCAGAATCCTTTCAAGTCCATGTATTTTGCCGTGCAGGCCATGGCCGCGGAGTTGTCGACCGGAGCCTTGGTAATGCATCATATCCGCCATTCCGGCCACGCCGTTTCAATGTTGGTGGCCTCACACAAATCCGTCTACCACAAAAAAGCCGTCGGGCGCATCACCTTTCGCTGCCCGGACGGAGATAAAATCAAACAGTCTATTGCGCAAGCCATTGCATCGGGCCACGGGCAAACCTGCTGGATGCGCGCCGACGGATTTAATGCACAGGGCGACACCGTATCGGAAATGTATTTTGAATGGACCGTCAAGGCCCGCGTTGGTCGTTAAACCTAACCTAATTAACATTTAATTTGAGCCGCAGCGGTGTAATTTTGAAAACGGGCACCAGCCTGTAAACACCACAGCCCATGAAGATATTGATTACCGGTGCGACGGGAATGATCGGTTCAGAACTCAGTACATTGCTGTTGCAAAACGGTCACAGTATCCACTATCTGACACTGTCAAGCAAGGAACTTAAGGACGAGCCAAACTTCAAAGGGTTTTTGTGGAATCCGCAACAGGGCGTTATCGACGAAAACTGCATGTTAGGCGTTGAGGTCATCATTCATCTGGCCGGTGCGCCGATTTCCAAACGCTGGACGCAGGCCTACAAGCAGGAAATCATCGAGAGCCGGATCATGTCGGCCAATTTGTTGTATAAACTGCTCAAACATCATCCGCATCAGGTCCGGCAATTCATTTCCGCGTCTGCGATCGGCGTGTATCCGGACAGTCTGACGCAAACGTACGCCGAGGACACAAAATCGGTCGACGCGTCGTTTTTGGGGCAAGTCGTTGTAAAGTGGGAAGAATCGGTCGATAAATTTAAGCTGCTTCATATCGACGTTTGCAAGATCCGGACAGGACTGGTGCTCTCGCGCAAAGGCGGCATGTTGCAGGAACTGGTCCGACCTGTAAAATGGGGGCTCGGCGCACCATTCGGATCGGGAAAGCAATGGCAGTCGTGGATTCACATCGACGATTTGACGCACCTCTACTTTTACGCCGTTGCCAAAGGCTGGCAAGGCGTGTACAATGCTACTGCGCCAAACCCGGTAACGAACGCAGAGATGACCAAAGCGATCGCCGCCGGGCTAAACAAGCCATTGTTTTTACCGCCCATTCCGCGCGTGGTCATGAAACTATCACTCGGTGAAATGCACCAGTTGCTTTTTACAAGCCAGAAAGTTAGTTCGCAAAAGGCCGTGGACAATGGATTTGAATTCCGATACCACAATCTTTCGGCTGCACTCGACAATTTACTCCCATAAAAAAAGCGCTGTGTGTGCAGCGCTTTCCTTCCATTTGCATGGTGAATTAATAATATGTGCCTTTTGGGCTAACCTTAAATGTATCTGTGCTGAAAGCTTCAGCAACGCAAACATACACATTGCCGCCATTCATCGGTCTTAAATTTGTATTAATTTTTGTGTTAAGGTGTTATCGGGTATGATTATCGGGCGCGATAAAAATAAACACGTGACAATTTGGCATTTTTATTCAAATGGCAATACTTTTGCCACGCGCCACGGCGATGAAGAATATTTTTAAAAAACCACATAAGATGACTACTGAAAATACGGAAAACGAAAAGGAATTAGATGAGGCGACGATCGAAGCCAATGCAAACGGTGAACAACTCATCATCGAAGAGTTAAGTATTGAAGAGCAGCTCAAAAAGGAACTGGACGGCGAAAAGGACAAATTCCTGCGCCTGTTCGCCGAGTTCGAAAACTACAAAAGACGCACCGCCAAAGAACGGCTCGAGCTTTTCAAAACCGCAAACCAGGAAGTATTGCAATCGATGCTGCCCGTGCTTGACGATTTTGACAGGGCGATGGCAGAAATTGTCAAATCAGGCGATGAAGCGCTCAGCAAGGGTGTCGAACTGATCCACGAAAAACTCAAAAGTACGCTGGTGTCCAAAGGGCTTGAGGAAGTATCGGTGCGTGCGGGCGATGCGTTCAACGTGGATTTTGCCGAGGCGATCACGCAAATTCCGGCGCCGTCGGACGATCTTAAAGGAAAAATCGTCGACGTGATTGAAAAAGGATATAAACTGGGTGATAAAATTATCCGATTCCCGAAAGTGGTGGTCGGGCAATAAGCGATACAGATGAAAAAAGATTTTTACGAAATACTCGGAATCGATAAAAGCGCCGATGCCAACGCGATCAAGAAAGCATACCGCAAAAAAGCGCTTGAATTCCACCCCGACAAAAATCCGGGCGACAAACAGGCCGAGGAAAATTTCAAGGCGGCAGCCGAAGCCTACGAAGTTTTAAGCGATCCCGACAAAAAAGCCAAATACGACCAATACGGCCATCAGGCGTTCGAAGCCGGCGGATTTGGCGGTGGCCACCACATGAACATGGACGACATTTTCAGCCAGTTCGGTGATATTTTCGGCAGCGCGTTCGGAGGCGGATTTTCAGGTTTTGGAGGCGGCGGCGGCGGCCAGCGTCGGGCCAAAGGATCGAATTTGCGCATCAAGGTAAAACTCACGCTCGAGGACATTGCCAACGGTGTCGAGAAAAAGGTAAAGGTCAAGCGAAAAGTCCAGGCCAAAGGCGTCACGTACAAAACGTGTTCGACCTGTAACGGGCAAGGGCAGGTCATGCGTGTGACCAATACGATTCTCGGGCGCATGCAATCGGCCTCAACGTGTCCGACATGCCACGGATCGGGCCAGATCCTCGATAAAAAACCCGCCGACGCAGACGCGCAGGGCTTGGTGATCGCTGAGGAAACCGTATCGATCAAAATTCCCGCAGGCGTGGTCGACGGTATGCAACTCAAAGTGTCCAATAAAGGAAATGACGCGCCGGGGGCCAACAGCATTCCGGGCGATCTGATCGTGGCCATCGAAGAGGTTGAACACGAGTTCCTGAAACGCGAAGGCGAAAACCTGCATTATGATCTTTACATCAGCATTCCGGAGGCGGTGCTTGGTATTTCCAAAGACATTGACGCGGTGAACGGCAAAGTACGCATCAAGCTCGAGGAAGGAATCCAATCCGGAAAAATACTGCGGCTCAAAGGCAAAGGCATTCCAAGCCTTAACGGATACGGGAACGGCGACTTACTGGTGCACGTCAACGTCTGGACGCCAAAAACACTCAACAAAGAGCAGCGCGTTTTCTTTGAAAAATCGCTGCGGGACGAGAATTTTATCCCGAATCCGGAGAAAACAGACAAATCTTTTTTTGAAAAAGTTAAAGATATGTTTTCATAATTTGAAAAAATATTTATATATTTGAAATGTTACTAGGTAACTAGTAATTTCTTTTTCATAGCAATTTTTCCCATCCTTGTGCAAATGAGGGTGGGTTTTTTTTTTGTCGGATAAGTTTGTAACGTTGCGTCACAGGTTGGCTCTAATTTGCTAAATTTACGCGGCATTTGCAAGGCAAGCCCAACAAAACCCTTTTTTCATGCACAACATACTGGAAGTCAAAAACGTCGTCAAACAATACGGCGATTATACGGCGCTCAACGGCGTTTCCCTGAGCGTTCCCAAAGGCAGCATCTACGGCCTGCTCGGTCCCAACGGCGCCGGAAAAACCTCGCTGATCCGCATCATCAACCAGATTACCATGCCGGACAGCGGTGAAATCCTGCTCGACGGTCAGCGGTTGAATCCTGATCACATCAAACACATCGGTTATTTGCCGGAAGAGCGCGGATTGTACAAATCCATGAAAGTGGGCGAACAGTGCCTGTATCTGGCGCAACTCAAAGGATTGTCCAGGGAAGAGGCGCGCAAGCAACTCCAGTTTTGGTTTGAAAAACTCGAGATCAAAGGCTGGTGGGATAAAAAAATCCAGGAACTCTCCAAAGGCATGGCGCAAAAG